>DFBH01000022.1 GCA_002366545.1 Candidatus Oleimmundimicrobium americanum
TCTGCTAAGCGTGTAACCTTTACACAAAATGTAAATTGGAAGATGGGGAATGGAAGCATTAAAAAGAGATTTTTACGAGAGAAACACAAAAGTAGTTGCTAAGGAGCTTTTGGGCAAGATTTTGGTTCATCGATTGCCTGAAGGTGACACAATGGGAAGGATCGTTGAAACTGAGGCGTATTTTGGTAATGGCGATCCCGCAAGTCACGCATCCAGAGGCAAAACGCCAAGGAATTCAATAATGTTTGGCCCGCCCGGGCATGCTTACGTTTATTTTAATTACGGCATGCACTATCTTTTCAATGTTGTAACAGAGAAAGAAGGTGTGCCCGGGGCGGTGCTGATTCGGGCGCTTGAACCGCTTAAGGGTATTGATTTTATGTTTAAGAAACGAAAAGTTAAGGAATTAAAGCTTCTTACAAATGGTCCCGCAAAGCTTACGCAGGCTCTTGGAATAGATATCTCTCACAACGGGTTGGATTTAGTTAACGGGGAGATTTTTGCATGCGATGATAAGAAAGCAGTATTCAATATAGTATCAGCTTCAAGAATTGGAATATCTGTTGGAAAAGACGATCTTTTGAGATTTTACATTGTCGACAATCAGTTTGTG
This sequence comes from Candidatus Oleimmundimicrobium americanum, assembly GCA_002366545.1. Classification (GTDB taxonomy): domain Bacteria; phylum Actinomycetota; class Aquicultoria; order UBA3085; family Oleimmundimicrobiaceae; genus Oleimmundimicrobium; species Oleimmundimicrobium americanum. The sequence goes on from DFBH01000022.1 coordinate 614, forward strand.
TCAAAAAAGTAAAATTAATTATTTAAGCTCATCTTTTGTTGGTGTATTATTAGGTTTTAGATTATGTGCTTAATATTGGTTTATCTTATATATGGGGGTTGATTTTATTGAAGATTCAAGAGATATACGAATTGGCTGTTAAAGAAGGAATGAAGGCAGATCCCAGAAGCAAAGAGGAGCTTAACAGGGTTTTAAGGAAAGCAAAAGAAGAATATGAAAATTTAAAAGATGATGAAAAAGAATTTTTTGATCCGGAGAAATTTAACAATCCGTATTCAGATACTCGCATCTTAGTCGGTGATCCGAGTGCCGAGGTTAAAAGCCTTTTTTGTGGGATAGATATCGAGGTTGGCGAGGTATTGCTTGCGGATCGATTGAAGGAGAAGGGAGAAAATATTGATCTTTTGCTTGCTCATCATCCGGAAGGTAAGTCCTTGGTTGGTTTGCCGGGAGTTATGAAAGTTCAAGCTGATATTTGGCATCGGGAGGGTGTGCCGATAAATATTGGAGATGTTCTGATTGATAAGAGAATGAAGGAAGTTAATCGGTCTCTTATGCCAATTAATCACAACAGAGCGGTTGATGCTGCAAAGCTCCTCGGGATTCCGTTTATGAATGTTCATACTCCGGCTGATAATATGGTTAATTCGTTTTTGCAGAAAAGCATTGACGAGCTTTCTCCTTATACGGTAAAAGATGTCATAAATTTTTTAAGAAAAATTCCTGAGTATAACGCAGCCGCAAAAATGGGTGCCGGCCCAACCATTTTGGTTGGTGATGGTGGAAAGAGGGCTGGAAGAGTGGTTGTGGATATGACGGGTGGAACAGAAGGCCCCGAGGAAGTTTTAGAAAAGTTAGCTAATGCCGGTGTTGGGACCATTGTGGGAATGCATATGGGGAACAAGCTTAGGAAAAAAGCGGAAAAATATCACATCAATGTCGTTATTGCCGGTCATATTGCCAGTGACAACATTGGCTTAAATTTATTCTTGGACAAACTTGAAGAGAAAGGCATTAAAGTTATTCCATGTTCTGGATTTGCCCGAACAAGCCGTTTATAAATTAAGGGCTGCTCGTTGGCTCTTCGTGCGGTTCTTCTTCAATTTCCGGCGGCTCCTCTTCGGAGGGGCCTATACTTACTACTATGGATATGGCGGCTTCTTCTTTTGCTAAACTGCCCGCTTCGGGGTCTTGCCTAATTACACAACCGGCAGGAACGGTTCCACTGTTTTCTGTCGTTATACTTACCTCAAGTTTTACATTTTTGAGTGTATTGACTGCCTCGGCTTCGGTTAAACCGGTTACGTTTGGAACCTCAATTCCTTCATGAAGGGTACATTTTTTTGTCGGTTGAGTTCCTTTCACAAAAGTTCCTACTGTTATGTGAGAACAGAATTCTGTTGGGAGGAGTCCTGTCTCAGCACAGATAGATACTCGTACCAAACCGGATTTTGGGATTGGGAACGCCGTTCGGGGTGTATCCTCGAGGGATTTTAGCATGAATCTTGCCCAGATTTGTGCCGGGAAAGATCCGCCTGTAACTCGAATTCCATGTACGTTTCTCATGGGAATTTGTCCCTTTTGGTAACCAACCCACACGGCTGCAGAAAGGTCGGGGGTGTAACCGGCAAACCAAGCATCTTGATAATTTTGAGCGGTTCCGGTTTTTCCGGCAGCAGGCCGTCCAATTTTTGCTCTAACCCCGGTACCTCTTTTTATAACGTCTTGAAGTATGCTGTTAACGAGGTAAGCGGTGGCGGGTTTAACTGCAATTTTATTTTGAACTTTATTTTCTTTAATGGTATTTTCATTGGCATCTACAACTTTTAATATCGCTATTGGTTTGCAATGAACTCCTTCGTTTGCGAGGGTCCCGTAAGCGGAAGCCATTTCTAGCGGACAAACTCCTGTTTTTAGTCCACCAAGGGCGATGGCGGGATAAGGTTCAAGGGAGCTTGTTATTCCCATCTTTTTAGCAACTTTTACGACTTTTTCCGGTCCGACATCCATCATTAGCCTGGCGTATACGCCGTTCACAGATTTTATTGTTCCCTGTATAATAGTCATTGGCGGGCCACCGCCACCTGCATAATTTGTAACGTGCCAATCTTTCCCCGGTAATTTAATGGTTGTTGGACCGGAGTCGTAAACTTGATTTGGAGAAAATCCTTCTTCAATCGCAGTGGTCAAAACGAACGTTTTAAAAGAGGAGCCCGCTTGTCTTTTACCTTGAGTGGCTAAATTAAATTTCTGGGTGTTGAAATCTTTTCCTCCCACCATTGCTCTTATGTATCCAGTTTCAGGTTCAATTGCAACGAGGGCAGCGCTGGGGTCATCTTCTCTATCGAGTGTCTTTGCTATAGCCTCTTCGGCATAAGCCTGTTTTTTAAGATTTATTGTGGTATAAATTCGCAAACCGCCTTTAAAAACGGTATTTTCACCAAATTCATCAATTAAAAGTTGCTTAACATATTCAACAAAATAAGGTGCTTGAGTAATTTTTTCTCGTATTGGTTTAACTTCCACGGGGGTAGCTTTGGTTGTCTCGGCTTCGGTCTCAGTTATGAAACCCAGTTCTACCATTTTGTTTAGAACCGTATCCCTTCTTGTCTTTGTTTTTTCGGGATTTGTATAGGGGGAGTAATTGTTGGGTGATTTGGGTAAGCCTGCAAGAAGCGCACACTCGGATAGCGTCATTTCTTTTGCCTTTTTGTTGAAAAAAGTTTCAGCCGCTGTTTCTACGCCATAACAACCTGAGCCAAAATAGACTGTATTTAAATATTTTTCTAAGATTTTATCTTTTCCATATTTTTGTTCAATTTGGTATGAAAGAGCTGCCTCTTTAATTTTTCTTTCCAAAGTTTTTTCGTTGGTTAGAAAGATGTTTTTTACGTATTGTTGAGTAATGGTGCTAGCTCCTTGAGTTGGACGACCACCCGCTTTTATATCTGCAAGGAGAGCTCCGATGATTCTTTTTAAATCGAGACCTTCATGCTGATAAAATCTTTCATCTTCTATTGCTATTATGGCGGTTTTCATATTCTGGGGGATTTCTGAGAGGGGAATAATTACTCTGTTTTGCTCGGCATGAAAAGTTGTAATGAGTCTTCCGTCAGCAGAGTAAACCTTTGAGGTTTGAGCTGCTTTTACCTGCGCTTGGTCTTCGAGGCGAGGGAGGTCGTTTGTTAAGCCAACCAAAAGGCCGATACCTGTTGAAAAAAAAGCAAGTATTGTTAAGATTGCCAGGGTAAACAATATTTTTAAAAAGCGTCCCCGTTTTTTTCTTTTAATTTTTCTAACCTTTTTAGCATAAGACATACAAAGCCTCGTTTTTTGTTATGCTTTGTTTAACTTTAAGCGGTGCTTCACGGTTTTGCAGCCGTGGTATCTCTGTATTCTTTGGCGGGCTCCACCAAAACACCCCCATCTTCGCCAAGAGTGTGGCGGCTTGCCTCTTTCGCATTTATCCACGAGTTGTCGCTCTCGACTTTCTGCAAAAGTGAGTAAAAGAAATTATAACATATTTTATTAAAACTACTTTATCGATTGAAGTGGTTCTTTGTTGGACAGCCCAAAGAAAACTGTGATAAGATTTTGGCACTTAGATTGAAAAGGGATAAAATTATGCGCGATTTTAAGGAACAATTAAAAATATTATTGAGCGGCACGGAAGAAGTTTTACCTCCTGACGAATTCAGGTTTAAGCTTAAAAGGTCTATAGAAAAAAATAAACCGTTGGTGGTTAAATATGGGGTTGACCCCACCTCTCCCGATCTTCACATCGGTCATGCGATTCCTTTGAGAAAGTTGCGGCAATTTCAGGAACTTGGACATAAGGTAATTTTGTTAATTGGTGATTTTACCGCGCGAATTGGAGATCCCTCTCAGAAGTCGGTTACGCGTCCTCAGCTTTCCGGGAAGGAAGTTAGGCTAAACGCCAAGACGTATACCAAACAAGCGTTTAAGATTTTGGATGAAAAGTCAACAATTATTGATCATAATAGCAGGTGGTTTGGCAAGATGAATTTTGAAGAAGTTCTCAAGTTATCTGCCAATTTTACAATTGCGAGGCTTTTGGAAAGAGATGATTTTTATAAGCGGTATCAGGAAAATATACCCATAGGACTTCATGAATTTTTTTACCCGGTAATGCAAGGTTACGACTCTGTGATGCTTAAGGCTGACGTGGAATTAGGGGGAACGGATCAAAAGTTTAATATGTTGACCGGAAGAAATCTTCAAAAAACCTATGGTCAAGAGCCACAAGCCATTATTACCTTGCCGATTTTAGAAGGAACCGACGGTGTTCAGAAGATGAGTAAGAGTCTTGGGAATCATGTTGGTGTTACCGACAGTCCCAAAGATATGTTCGGAAAGATTATGTCAATTCCGGATGAGATTATGATTAAATACTTTAGATTGGCTACGAGCTTATCGGAAAAAGAGATAGAAATAATAGAAAAAGGGCTTAAAGACGGGTCTTTGCATCCGGCGAAAATTAAGCGATGTCTTGCTGAAGAGATTGTTTCTCAATATCATGGCAAAAAAGTGGCAGAAGACGCAAAAGAAGAGTTCGATATCATTTTTAAGGAGAAGTCTTTACCTTCAGACATACCTGAAGCCGTTTTATTGCCCGAGTTGTTTAAGGATAATCGGATTTGGATTGTAAAATTATTAACGCACGTTGGTTTGGCGGAAACTAACGGTGAAGCCAGAAGATTAATTAAGCAGGGTGGAGTAAAATTAAATAATGAGATTATAAAATCGGCAGAGATTGATGTAGAGATAAAAAATGGAGATATTTTACAGGTTGGGAAACGAAGATTTGTTAAGCTTGTTTTGAATTAAGGGAGGAGTTTTATGATGAGATCGCGCTGCGAAAGCTGTAAGTGGCATTTGCCCAATAGCAGCATTTGTCTTCTTGGCAGAAAAGAAGAGAATTGTGATTCTCCAAGGGCGAGACGTGGAGATAACGGCTTGGCCGTAAGATTATTGGATTCTTATAAGGAAGGGCGTTTACAGTTTGAAAAATTGCGTCAGCAAGAGCAAAATAATATTTCTAAATAAAAATGAAGATAAGAGGTGCAGCTGCTTAGATGATTCAAAAATTATCCAAGGTTTACAATCCCAAAGATGTTGAAAACAAGTGGTATGATTTCTGGCTTAAAAAAAGATACTTTAGGGCGACCGTTGATAAGAAAAAGAGTCCATTTGCCATAGTAATCCCCCCTCCGAACGTAACCGGTTCTCTTCATATAGGACATGCTTTAAACAACACATTGCAGGATGCCATCATTCGCAAAAAAAGAATGGAAGGGAAATCTGTTCTTTGGCTTCCGGGTACGGACCACGCGGGAATTGCCACTCAAAATGTGGTAGAGAAACAATTGGCTAAGGAAGGTTTAAGTAGAGAAGACCTGGGGCGCGAAAAATTTATTGAACGCGTTTGGGAATGGAAAGAAAAATATGGAAATACAATTATAGGCCAGTTAAAAAGCATGGGCTGTTCGTGCGATTGGGAAAGAGAACGTTTTACAATGGATAAAGGTTATTCCGATGCTGTAAAAAAAGTATTTGTGAAACTTTATCAAGACGGCCTAATTTATAAAGGTTATAGAATTATAAATTGGTGCCCGCGTTGCTTGACGGCACTTTCCGATATTGAGGTGGAACACGAAGACCTTGAGGGTCACTTTTGGTACATTAAGTATCCGTTTAAAAATCTTAAAGGATATTTAACCGTTGCTACGACTCGGCCCGAGACGATGCTTGGTGACGTGGCGGTTGCCGTAAATCCCAATGATCCTCGTTATAAGCAATACATTGGAGAAATTCTGATATTGCCGGGTGTTGGCCGCGAAATTCCTGTAATTGGTGATGATATGGTTGATTTGGAATTCGGGACAGGCGCCGTTAAGGTTACTCCGGCACACGATCCTAATGATTTTGAGATTGGCTTGCGCCACAAGTTACCGCAAATAAACATATTTACCCCCGATGCGAAAATTAATAAAAATGGCGGAGATTATCTTGGTATGGATAGGTACGGTTGCCGCGAAGCAATTGTAATGGACTTGGAGAAGGCCGGTTTACTGGAAAAAGTCGAATCTCACCTTCATGCGGTTGGCCATTGCTATCGTTGCCACACCATAATTGAGCCGTATCTTTCTGAGCAATGGTTTGTAAAAATGAAACCGTTGGCGGACCCGGCAATTAAAGTTGTAGAAGAAGGGAAAATTAATTTTGTTCCCGCGCGTTGGGAAAAAGTCTATTTTGATTGGATGCACAAAATTAAAGATTGGTGTATCTCCCGTCAAATTTGGTGGGGGCATCGGATTCCGGCTTGGTATTGTGAATGCGGTGAGGTTGTCGTGGCAATTGAAGAGCCAACAAGTTGTCCAAAGTGTGGCAGTAAAAAGTTAAAGCAGGATACAGATGTGTTGGATACCTGGTTTAGTTCGGCCCTCTGGCCGTTTGCTACGCTTGGCTGGCCCAATGAGACCGAAGATCTTAAATATTTTTATCCCACTTCTGTTTTAAGTACGGCAAGGGATATTATTTATCTTTGGGTGGCAAGGATGAATATGATGGGCCTTAAATTTATGGATGATGCGCCATATCACACCGTTATAATTCATCCTACCGTTTTAACCATAGATGGAAAAAGAATGAGCAAATCGTTGGGCACGGGGGTTGATCCCTTAGAGCTTATCGAAAAATACGGCACCGATGCTACGAGGTTTGGTTTAATGTTTCAGTCTCAAGGACAAGATATGCGTTTTTCTGAAGAAAAGATCGAGATGAGCCGCAATTTTATCAATAAAATATGGAATGCTTCGAGATTTATCCTCATGAATCTCGACGGATATTCCAAAGATGTTAATTTGCAATATGAATTGGCTGATAAGTGGATACTTTCCAAGCTTGCGAAATTATTGAAGAACGTGGACGAGGCTTTTGATGAATTTAATGTAAGCTTTGCATGTAAGCAAATATATGATTTCTTTTGGAGTGAATTTTGTGATTGGTATCTTGAACTCTGCAAAGCTCGACTTTATCAGGCGGATGAAAAAGTTGATGGCGAAAAAATCAGAAGGAGGCAGACAGCCCAATACATACTTTGTTTTGTAATGGATAGTGTCTTAAAACTTCTCCATCCCTTTATGCCGTTTGTCACAGAGGAGATTTGGCAAAAATTACCTCACGATGGGGAAAGTATTATGATTGCATTATGGCCTAAAAGGGATGAATCCATTATAGATAACAAATTGGAAGAAAAATTTGAACTCATTAAAGCTATAACGGTGGCCATTCGCTCAATAAGGTCGACATTTTCGCTTCCGCCTTCAAAACAAATAGAAGTTGTTCTTAAGGGGGCGGATGAGACAAAAAATTCTATATTAAAGGGCGATTTTAATTACATTTCCCAGTTGGCAAACATATCAAACTTTTTAATTGGCAAAGATGTAATTAGGCCTTCTCTATCAGCGGTTGCCGTGGAGCAAGGTCTTGAAATTTTTGTTCCTTTGACCGGTTTAATAGATATCGATAAGGAAAAAGATAGATTATCAAAGAAACTAAATGGGATAGAAAAGGACTTAAATAAAATACAAAATAAGTTATCGAAAAGCGAGTTTTTAACTAAAGCACCGGAGCAAGTGGTTGAAAAAGAAAAAATTAAAGAAGTTGAATTAATTGATGAGAAAAATAAATTAAAAACTCAATTGGAACAGATTTTACGGTAGATTGGTTTTAAATGAATTTTGTTAAAGCAAACGAATATATAAATTCATTGGGACACAATGAAATCAATCCGGGACTCAAGAGGATTAAAGCTCTTTGTGAGAAGATTGGAAATCCACAAAACAATTTTTCTGTGATACAAATTACGGGAACAAATGGAAAAACCTCTACGACGCGCATAATTTCCTCTCTCCTTTCTGCACACGGGCTTAAAACCGGAATTTATACTTCTCCTCATCTTAATTCCATAATCGAACGATTTGAGATAGATGGCAAATTGATTTCAAATGATGATTTTGCCGCTTCTCTTACCAAAATTATGCCGAGTATAAACGAAGTTAATGAGAAGTTTTTTCCTGACAAATTAAGTTATTTTGAAACGGTGACGGCTTTAGCCTTTGTTCTTTTTAGAGACAAAAGGGTAGACTGCGCGATTTTAGAAGTGGGCATGGGTGGCAGATGGGATGCCACAAGCGTTTCCAGCCCCAAAGTCTCCGTGATAACCAACGTAGAATTGGAACACACTGATAGACTGGGGGATACGGTTTCTCAAATTGCCCGGGAAAAGGCACACATCATTAAGAAGGGCTCGACTGCCATTATTGGTAAATTATCGGTTGAGGCTTTAAGGATAATTAAAGGCCGTTGTTTGAGCGAAAAGGTTGATTTAAAAATTTTTGGAAAAGACTTCTCTTTAATTGAGAAAGACGCAAGAAGTTTTTCGATAGACGGACTCTATGGTCGCTACGATAATTTATTTTTGAATTTACTTGGAAGAAACCAACTTGAAAATGCGAGTTTGGCGGTGGCTGCATCTGAAGCTTTTTTTAAAAAGCCTCTTTTTGTTGAGAAGATGAGGATGGGTTTAAACGGTGCGAGGTGTCCGGGCAGGCTTGAGGTTTTGTCTAAAAAGCCCTTGGTCATCTTGGACGGTGCCCATAACCCCGCCGGGGCTAAGGAATTGGCACGTTCTTTAAAAAACGATTTTACTTACGATGATCTTATATTGGTGTTCGCCATACTTAGAGATAAGGACATAAAAGGGATAATTGAAGAGTTGATTCCAGCCGCTTCCTTTGTTATTCTTGCGAAAAATAAGAATGAGAGGTGTGCCTCTTGTGAGTTTTTAAGGAGGTATGTTGGTGACGCTAAATACAAATGTGCTAAAAATATTTCCGATGCTTTGCAAATCGCATTGAAAAAGGCAAAACTTTCGGATTTAATTTGTGTAACGGGGTCTTTATCAACGGTTGCTGAAGCGAGAGAGCTTCTTTTGAAAAAATATGAGGAAGAATTTTGAAGGTAAAGGAAACGAGTCATCGAAATATAATTAAAGTTGGGGAAATTATGTTGTTTGTGTTCGGCTTGTTGTTTTTGTTTTGCCTTTCTTTTTTTATATTGGGTTATTTGCTTGCTACATACATTTTTTAAAGGAAAGGGTTGGAAAAGTTGGATTTTATTTCATCGGTACTGAGTTTTTTTAATTCACCGGTTTTTAAGATGTCGGTTAGGCTCCTTGCCTTTTTCTTAATTATTTTGTGGGCGAGCGTGATTTACTGGACCTATCGGGATGCTGAAAAAAGGGGGGCTATTGGAATATATTGGGCGGCCGTGGTTCTTTTCTTTAACTTATTCGGATTTATAATATATTTAATTTTAAGACCTCCCGAGTATTTAGCCGATGTTCAAGAAAGGGAGCTTGAGATAAGAGAAAAAGAAGAAGTTCTTAATTTAAAGGTATGTTCCGGCTGTCATCATTCAATTGAGCCCGATTTTCTTATATGTCCGTATTGTATGAAAAAACTTAAAAAAAGTTGTCCCGTATGCAATCGTCCCTTGGATTTGAATTGGACTGTTTGTCCTTATTGCAAAACTTCTTTTTAGTTTAAATAAAAAAATCTTGATAGGGTATTTGGAGTATTGTAAAATTCTTTGTAACTGTGAGTTACATTCTAAGAAAGGTTGAGTGCTTTGGAGAAAACATTTTTAATGATAAAGCCGGATGGCGTGCAGCGAAAGTTGGTAGGTGAGGTAATAAAACGCATAGAAAAAAGGGGTCTTGATATAGAGAAATTGAAGTTGGTGTTGTTGGAAAAAGAAATGGCTGAGCGGCATTATGCTCAGCATAAGGGGAGACCTTTTTTTGATGGTTTGATAGATTATGTTATATCCGGTCCCGTTGTGACCATGGTTATAAGTGGCGAAAATGCAATCGCTGTTGTAAGGAAAATGATGGGGGCTACCGATCCGGTGCAAGCTGACCCGGGGACCATTCGGGGAGATTTTGCTTTAGATATCTCTGAAAACATTGTTCATGGTTCTGACTCAAAGGAAAGTGCGGAAAGGGAGATTTCACTTTTCTTTGGTGAAGAGATTTAACTATCAAGGAGGTTTTATTCTGGCGGGTGTATTTGGGAAACTAAAAACTCTTAAAAAGGGAATGATGTTTCCGGATAAATATGATTTTCTAAAGAGTCAGCTTGGAAAAAAGCCAATTGAGGAAGCATCCTTATCGGAAGAAGTTGTTATTCCTCTCTCTCAGCATATTGGGGCTCCTTGTAAACCCTTGGTAGAGGTTAAACAGAGGGTTTTAGTAGGTCAAAAAATTGGTGATTCTAACGGTTTCGTCTCGGCTCCCGTGCATTCCAGCGTCTCGGGTGAAATAAAAGCCATTGAACCGAGATTAATTTTTACAGGTGATAAAGTTTTAAGTGTAATTATTGCTCCTGACGGGAAACAAGAGGTGGCAGGTTTCAATGGTCTTTCTGAAGAGGAGATTGTATGTCCGGATAAAGTGCGCGCAGTTGTTCGAGAATCCGGCATAGTAGGTTTAGGGGGAGCAGCTTTTCCCACTCATGTAAAACTTACACCTCCTAAAGATAAGCCCGTTAAAGACGTAATAGTTAACGGTTGTGAGTGTGAACCATTTATTGCCGGTGACCATAGGAATATGCTTGAAAATGCTGAAAGCATAATAGATGGTTTAAGGATTATTCTTCAAACTATTGGGGCAGAAAAAGGCTACATTGCAATTGAAACCAATAAAATAGATGCCCTTCACCATATAAGTAATTTGGTTTCTTCGGAGAAAAACATAAAAGTGGTTCCCTTAAATGCAAAATATCCTCAAGGGGCTGAAAAACAACTTATACAGGTTGTTTTAGGCAGAGAAGTTCCAAGTGGTTGTATTCCTTGCGAAGTAGGTGCTCTGGTTCAAAATGTTGGAACAACCATAGCTATATCGAAGGCCATAAGGGAGGGGAAACCTCTCTTTGAGCGCGTTCTTTCGGTTACGGGCTCCGGAATAAATGAACCAAAAAATCTCAGAGTTAAAATAGGAACGTCCGTAAGTCATTTAATTAAAGAGTGTGGAGGTTTTAAAGGGGAACCGGGAAAAGTTGTTTTTGGTGGACCAATGACTGGTTTTGCCCTTTTTGATTTAAGCGTCCCCGTTGTTAAAGGAACATCGGGGATAGTTGTTTTTAAAAAGGGAACGGCTTCGATATCGGACCCGAGAGGTTGCATAAGATGCGGAAGATGTGTTCAGGTTTGTCCTATTAATATTATGCCAAACTTTATTGGTCAATACGTAGAAGCGGGAATGATTGATAATGCTGAAAGTTCAGGTGTTATGGATTGTATAGAATGCGGTGTTTGTGCTTATGTTTGTCCAGCTCAAAGACCGCTTATTCAATTTATGAGATATGCAAAATCTAAGATTGTGGCAAACCGGAAGAAAGGCGGGAAATAGATGAATTCGAAACTTATAGTTTCTCCGCCTCCGCATATAAAAAGTGGCGAAACAATTGGGAAATTGATGGGATGGACATTTTTAGCGCTTATGCCCGTAGTCCTTTTAGATATTTATTTATTCGGTGGTTACGCCTTGCGGACAATTTTTTTATCCATAATTGGTACAGTTGTAACGGAAGCTGTGATTCTTAAATACAGGCATATGCCTGTTACGATAATTGATGGCAGTGCTGCATTAACGGGTTTGCTTTTGGCGCTAACGTTGCCACCGAGAGTTCCTTATTGGCTCCCGTTGATTGGCGGTTTTCTTGCGATAACTTTCGGGAAACAACTTTTTGGGGGACTTGGATATAATATATTTAATCCTGCCCTTGTAGGAAGAGCTATCCTTTTTGTGTCGTGGCCAAATATATTAACCAATAGTTGGTTTGCTCCGCTAAGAGAACTGGATGCAATTACCACCGCAACTCCTCTTTTGGCTTTGCGACAAGTAAGGGCGGGGACGCTTACGGCAGATCTTTCGGTGGTTTATAAACCGCTATTATTTTTAAATCGTGGTGGGTGTTTAGGAGAAATTTCCGCCGCTTTGCTCATTTTAGGCGGGCTAATCCTTATCGCGAGGAAGGCTATAGATTGGCGTATCCCGGTATCTTTTATTAGCACAGTTACCTTTTTAAGTTTACTGGCAAGAACAAACATTTTGCTTAATATTTTAGGAGGAGGGCTGCTCTTAGGGGCTTTCTTTATGGCTACGGACCCTGTAACTTCACCGGTTACAAGAAAAGGAAGAATTGTTTACGGTGTTGGCTGCGGGCTGGTGGTTATGCTCATAAGGCTTTACTCGGGTTATCCCGAAGGAGTTATGTTTGCAATTTTATTTATGAGTGCTTTTGTCTCTTTAATAGATAAATTTACTCAACCAAGGAAATATGGGTTGGTGAAGACCAAGTGAAAAAGATTCTTTACTTTTTAAGATTATCTTTAACGCTTATGTTGGTTTGCGGTGTATCCGCGGGTGCTTTGGCAGCTACTTATTCCATTACACAGCCAATAGTAAAAGAACGAGAAGACAGGGAGATGAGAGAGAAATACGAAGATTTATTGAAGATTTTTAAGGTTGATGGAGCTATGCTTGAGGAAAGCTCCGAAGCTTTGGAAAAAGGGAAAGAAGTCGTAGAGGGCTTGGAAGCTGTTTTTGATGTAAGTAAGGATGGTAAAAAAATTGGTGTTGTAGTTATGACGGGGTCCAGTGGGTACGGGGGACCGGTTAAAGCTGCTGTTGCCATTAATAATGATGGGACTATAGCGGGGATTAAAGTTTTAGATATTTCCGGAGAAACAAAAGGTGTTGGTTCCAGGGTTATCGAGGAGCCGGGATTTATCGAACAATTTACAGGAAAAGCCGTGAGCGACCCCTTAAAGATAAGTACAGACATAGATGCGATTTCCGGAGCCACCATAACTTCGAGAGCCATAGCTCAAGATGTGGGAGACGCAGCTAAAGTCTTTAAAGAATTTGCGGTGAGCGGCAAATGAAACGAAGCGTATGGCGAGATTTTACCATTGGAATAATTGAGGAAAACCCTTTATTTAGCTTGGTTATTGGGCTTTGCGCTGCTTTGGCGGTATCAAGCAAGGTTGAAAATGCCATCTTTATGGGTGTGGCTGCCAGCTTTGTTATGGTCGCTTCAAATATTTTAATTTCATTGATTCGCAAGATAATTCCGAACCAGATAAGAATTCCCGTATTCATTGTGGTTATCGCTTCGTTTGTGACCATTGTTGATTTGAGCATGAAGGCGTTTTTTCCTGCCGGTTACGAAGCTTTAGGAGTGTGGATTCCTCTAATTGTTGTTAACTGCATGATTCTTGGTCGCGCGGAGGCTTTTGCTTCTAAAAATGGAGTTATCCGCTCCATAGCTGACGGATTAGGCAAAGGGCTTGGTTACACGTTGGCCCTTCTTGTAATAGCTGTTATCCGCGAGCTCGGTGGAACGGGGCAGATAGTTGCTTTTGAGAACACAATTGTGTCATTGAAAGGATTTCAACCACCCCAGATATTGCAGAGTTTCCCCGGCGCTTTCTTTACGTTTGGGATATTAATGGGATTATTGCGTAAGCTTCAAAGGAAGGGAGAATAAATGCAACGGTTGTTTTTAATATTTTTGGCGGCTTTTTTAATAAACAATATATTGCTTATTAGATTTATTGGATTGTGCCCTTTTTTTGGAGTTTCAAGTCGTTTTGAAACTTCTGTCGGGATGAGCATGGCGGTAGTATTTGTAATGACTTTAGCTACATTGGTTTGTTGGGGGGTTTGGAACTTTTTACTTGATCCGCTTGGAGTAGGAGAGTTTCTGTATATACCGGCTTTCATTCTTGTTATAGCGTCGCTTGTGCAATTTGTCGAGATGGTTATACGAAAGGTCAGTCCAACTTTATTTAAGGCAATGGGTATATTTTTGCCTCTTATTACGACAAATTGTGCTGTTTTGGCTGCGGCTACGGAGAGCGTAAAACCCGGTTTTTGGAAACTTAGCTTGGAATACAATTATGGTTTAGGAGAAGCTTTAATTTATACGATTGGTATTGCTTTAGGATTTTCAATGGTAATCATAATGTTTGCGGCCATGAGGGAAAGAATTGAAATAGCCCCGATACCCCGTTCGTTTAAAGGTTTTCCCATAGCATTTATAGCTGCAGGGCTTTCTTCTTTAGCTTTTTTGGGGTTCAAAGGATTGTTTGGAATATAAAAAAGGATTGAAATTATGGATGTTGGAATGATAACTAAAGCAATTTTAATACTTGGTGGTGTGGGATTTATCTTGGGAGCCGTTTTAGCTATTGCTTCAAGGATTTTTCACGTTGAGGTTGATCTAAAAGTTGAATTCATTAGAGGGGTTCTTCCCGGAGCTAATTGTGGCGCTTGTGGATATCCGGGTTGCGATGGTCTTGCCGAGGCTATTGCCAAGGGCGAAGCCCTTCCTTCGGCCTGTGTAGCGGGAGGAACGGAAGTAGCGAAACAAGTTGCGGCTGTAATGGGCATCGAGGTTAAAGAGCCAAAAGTTGCAAAGAAGGCGCTTGTGCGTTGTGGTGGGGGCAAAGGAGAGGTTTCTCATCGTTATGTTTATGACGGTGAGCTTGATTGTCAAATGGCTCAGCAGGTAAGCAGAGGTCCATCCCTTTGTTCTTACGGTTGTTTAGGCCTTGGGAGTTGTGTGGTAGCTTGTCCGTTTGGGGCAATTATTATGGGTGAGGATGAATTGCCTCACATCAACTGGAAAAAGTGTCGAGGTTGTGGCGTTTGTGTGGACGCTTGTCCAAGGGGGATAATTGCGTTAGTTCCTGAAAACCAAGAGATTCATGTTTTATGTCGTTCTCACGATAAAGGTAAAGCGGTTCGTTCGGTATGTAAGAAAGGATGCATTGGTTGTAAGGCATGCGAAAAAGTTTGCGAATTTGACGCCGTTCACATTGTTGATAATCTTGCGGTTATTGACCATGAAAAATGCACCAATTGCAAAAAATGTCTGGAAAAATGTCCAACAGGCTGTATCTCCAACCTCATTATAACTCATCATCTTCACAAATAAACCACCGGAACTGTTTGATTGTAGCTATCTTAATATGTTAGTGTTAGGTTTGATTTTAGGTATTTGTTTGGAAACATTAAACTGAGTTTTAGAGGTTAATTATGTTATTAACCCGCTATGATAAAACTTTCATTTGTATCTTACTCATCTTAGCGCTTCTTATCTTCATTGGTGGACTTACTGCATTGGGGTCAAACAAAAGGGGTAATGAAGTTGTGATTCTTGTAAATGGACGCGAAGCAGAACGTTATTCGCTTAATCTTAAAAATCCAAAAATGATTCGAGTGAAAGGGATGCTCGGCGAGAGTTTAATTGAGATTGCAAATGGAAAGGCAAGAATGCTTTTTTCCCCTTGTCCAAATCATAATTGTATGGCACGGGGATGGATTGACAAGCCGGGCGATATTATAGTTTGTGTTCCAAATCGGGTTGTTGTTAAAGTAGTTGGTAATGGTGCGGAAAACAAAATCGATGTATTTAATGGGTGATGAGTTTATTGGGTTTTTACGATGTGAAGAAAATGGTAATCTTAGCTCTTCTTTTTGCCGCAGGGACAGTTCTTTATATTCTTGAATCTCTCTACTTTCCTGTTTTCCTAATTCCCGGCATTAAATTGGGCATAACTAACATCGTTACGTTGATTCTTGTGGTCTTTTTTTCTTGGCGAGATTGTGTATTTAATGCAATGGCTCGCACAATTGTTGGTTCGTTGGTAACGGGTTCCTTTTTTACGCCGGCTTTTCTTTTTAGCTTGAGTGGAGCTCTTGTGAGTACAATCATTATGTTAATTATGTATAAATTTTTTTATGGCAAGTTTAGTCTGGTCGGGATAAGTGTAGCTGGGGCTGTCTCTCATAACGCGACACAGCTATTTTTAGCGGAGGCGTTGTTTATCAAACATTGGGGAATTATTTTACAGGCCCCTATTCTTATTTTAGCCGCTGTTATGACGGGGGCAATTAATGGAGTTATAGCCAATCTCTTTGCAGAAAGAGCTATTTCTATTCCTGAATTTGAAAACTCCCTCTCTGCTAAGGTTAATTTACGGAGGTTTGATGAGCGCTTCTAACTATCGTTTGACCATAAAGGAAATGCCACCCGATATAAGGTCTCGAGAAAGACTTTTTCGTTATGGTGTGGGCGCTCTTTCCGATGCCGAGTTGTTGGCAATCATTCTTGGGACCGGCAACAAAGAAGAAACCACTCTGCAACTAAGTCAGTTTATCTTAAGTAAATTTGAAACTTTAAATAAGTTAGCATCAGCAAATTACGAAGAATTAGTTGAGATTAATGGAATAGGAGCAGCCAAGTCTTCCCAGATTTTAGCGTCAATTGAACTTGGAAAGAGGATAAGCGTTGCTTCTAATGGAAAAGGGGACTTTATTTCATGTCCCGAAGATATTGTTAATTTGTTTATGACGGAAATGAGATTTCTTGATAAAGAGTGTTTTAAGGCAGCACTTTTAAATACCAAGAATCGAGTTTTAAAGGTTGTTGAAGTTTCCACGGGGAGTCTAAGTTCTTCTGTGGTTCATCCCCGAGAATTATATAAATTTGCTGTAAGGTGTAGCGCCGCTTCAATAATAGTTGTTCATAATCATCCAAGCGGGGATCCTTCACCGAGCAAGGAGGATATTTGTTTAACTCAACGTTTAAGCGAGGCAGGTAAGATTTTGGGGATAGAATTGTTGGACCACCTTGTAATTGGTGACGGGAGTTATGTTAGCTTTAAAGAAAAAGGTCTAATTTAACTTCGGAGAGTTGCAGTAAAATGTTCGACGTTATAAACTATTTTTTTGATTTATCATTTTAGTAAAATTTGGTAATATTTGTTAACCTTATTGTGTTTTTAGGTTTTTTAGAAAGGATGATAATGTGTTTAATTTTTTAACAGTTCCGTTTGGTAAAGATATGGCAGTAGATTTAGGAACCGCTACTACCCTTGTTCATGTAAAAGGTAAAGGCATAGTACTGATGGAACCTTCCGTGGTTTCAGTTGAGAAAAATACAGGGAAGATCCTTGCTGTTGGCGCAGAGGCTAAAAGGATGCTGGGCAGGACGCCCGGAAGCATTGTCGCCATACGTCCAATGAGAGATGGGGTAATTGCTGATTTCGATGTAACCGAAAGCATGATTCGTTATTTTATACAGAAGGTTCATAAGCGGAGATTTGCTGTTAAGCCACGAGTTGTTGTTTGTGTGCCCTCCGGAGTTACCGAAGTTGAAAAAAGAGCTGTTTTTGAAGCTACCCTTCAAGCAGGGGCAAGAGCTGCTTATCTAATTGAAGAGCCAATGGCGGCCGCAATTGGAGCCAGTCTCCCAATTCAAGATCCGACGGGCAATATGATATGTGATATTGGTGGAGGAACCACAGAGGTTGCAGTAATATCATTGGGCGGCATTGTATGTAGTGAATCAATTCGAGTAGGTGGAGATGAATTTGATGAGGCCATAATAAGTCACGTGAAAAAAGAATATAACGTGATGATAGGGGAAAGAACGGCTGAGGAAATAAAGATAGAAATAGGCTCGGCTTATCCTCTTGAAGAAGAGGAAGATGTAGAGGTACGCGGAAGAGATCTTTTAATGGGTTTACCGAAAAACATCACGCTTTCTTCAGAAGAGATAAGAATTGCTATCAATGAGCCTCTAAATGCAGTAATTACTGCGATAAAAACTACTTTGGAGAGAACGCCACCGGAGCTTTCCAGTGACATTATGGATAGAGGTCTCGTTCTGGCGGGCGGCGGTTCTCTTTTAAGAGGATTGGATGAAAAATTAAGACAGGAAACAGGGATGCCGGTTTATCTTGCTGATGACCCTATGACTTGTGTTGTAATGGGATCAGGAAAATCATTGGAAGAAATAAATGTGCTTAAAAAGATACTTATCGGGGTACAACGGTAGCATTCACTTTGTATCTTTGTGATAGTGGAACAATTGAGAGGTGTTAGATTTTGCGATTCAAGAGGGGCAGTTTAGATAAATTTGCCCTCATCTTTTTAATATTTATAAGTATATTGATTTTAACCTTTCATATCAAAGAATCCAACGATGGTATTTTGCATAAGACACAGATTTTTACCGTAAATTCTTTGGCCTCTCTTCAGTCGGGTGTTTCAAAGATCGTGTATCCTTTTTACCATGCATGGGAATACGTGAGTGATATCGGGTGTTTAAAAGCGGAGAATAAAAGGCTTAAAAACGAGGTAGTGGAATTAAAGCAGGAAATTATTTCCATGCGAAATATGCAGAATGAGAACAAACGTTTACGAAAACTGGTTGGCTTCAAGGAAAAAACGCATTATTCCACCTCACCTGCAAGAATCATCGGAAGGTCCGCAAATAACTGGCAGTCAACTCTCATAATTGACAAAGGATCTGATAATGGGATTAACAAAAATATGCCTGTTATGGTAGGTGAAGGCCTCGTTGGACAAGTGGTCGCGGTTTCTTCGCGAGTTGCACAAGTTCAGTTGATAACCGATCAAAAAAGCGGAGTTGCGTCTCAACTATTAATTTCAGGGGAAACGGGTATTGTTGAAGGTCAAGTAACAGGGGAACTGTTGATGAACTACATCGACAAGGATATTAAAATAAGTAAAAATGAGCCCGTCTTAACCTCTGGATTAGGAGGGGTTTTCCCTAAAGGATTATTTGTTGGGACCGTCAGTAAAACCAAAGAGACACCCTATGATTTATATAAGCAAGTGTGGGTAAAATCACATGTAAATTTCTCCAACATAGAGGAAGTTCTCATCATTACGGATATTTTGCCCACTCCCTCTTTTCTCTCTGAAGAAGGAGATTAAGCGTGCAGTCTTTTTTAATTTTATTTTTAGTTCTATTTGTATCCTTTTTAATCCAAACAGCAGTTGTTCCTTTTTTAAAAATTGGAGGGATTCAACCCGATTTAGTTTTAATTGTAATTGCGGTCTATGCGTTTATTGAAGGGCCTGTTGTTGGTACGGTGACCGGTTTTGTAGGTGGTTTATTGCAGGATTTAGCGACGATAAGGAACATGGGGCTCAGTGCTTTGTCAAAAACTATAGCCGGGTATCTTGCCGGCTTAGCAAAAAAGAATGTGGCAAGCGAGAATCTTGCCCTGCCCGTAATTGCAGTATTTTTAATATCTTTATCTACTCAAACTATTTATATTTTGCTCTCTTTCTTGGTGGGCGACGCCATTCCTTTTCAAAAAATTTTTTTTAGAATAATTGCTCCGCGTGCTATTTACGATGGTTTGTTAGCATTGCCGATTTATTTGCTATTTTTGAAAATTATATTTAAAAAGAAAGATTCTCGTTATCTTAAAGGAGAATATATTTTAAAAAAAGATAAGAAAATTAAATTGAAGTAAATTTGGGTGGGTATAAATGGTGAGACTTGACGATTCAATAAAGAAGAGATTAGCCGTTGTCGGAGTGATGGTTGTAATCATCTTTAGCATACTTTTAATAAGACTTTGGAGTCTTCAGGTAATTGCGGTAGATAAATACTCTAAAATGGCAGAAAGCAATAGAATAAGGACAATATCGGCCACTGCCTCTCGCGGAATAATCTATGATAGAAATGGAGAAATTCTGGTCAATAATCGTCCAAGTTTAGTTGTGGCAATTGCGCCCTCGGAAATAGAAAATAAGGGTATGTTGTTAAAATTAGGCAAACTTTTGAACATGACTCCGGATGAGATTGAAGGAAAGCTAAAAGATAAGACGGCTGATCCTCTAAAACTGCGAGCAATTAAATATGATGTGGAAGAAAATATTGCAGTTTATGTAAAAGAGCACTCCCTTGATTTTCCGGGGGTGGAAATAAAAGTGGAATCGGTAAGAAATTACCCAAAGTCAACCATGGCAGTTCATGTCCTTGGCTACTTGGGCGAAATAAACGAAGAGGAACTGAGGGAAAACGAGAATCAAGAATATGAGTCGGGTGATTTGGTTGGGAAAAGCGGGATAGAGAAGCAATATGAAGGGATTCTTCGAGGAGGAAAAGGCTTTCAACAGGTTGAGGTGGACGCTTCTGGGAAGGTCGTTCGAATTCTTGATGAAAAGGAGCCCATCGCAGGTAATAATATTCAGTTAACCATCGACAGTAACTTACAGTTGGCTACAGAAGAGGCATTAAGGGATGCAATTGTGGTTGCTCGAAGAAATGGTTATCCGGATGCAGGTGCGGGGGCTGCGTTAGTTGTTAATCCAAACACGGGTGAGATATTAGCGATGGCAAGCTATCCAACATACGATGCTTCGTTGTTTATCGGAGGTATTTCATCAAAACAATGGGCTGAACTTAACGATAAGTCTTCAAACTTTCCACTCATCAATCGCACTATGATGTGTTCTTATGCACCGGGTTCTGTTTTTAAGCCCGTTACTTATGTTGCGGGGCTAATGGAGGGATTGGTTTCTCATAATAGTGCTTTTGATTGTGAGGGAACATGGGTCGGTATGGGAAAAAAGTGGCCCAAACATTGTTGGGATAGAGCCGGCCACGGGTTAATGAATTTGAGTTCAGGGTTAAGTGAATCATGCGACATTGTTTTTTATGAAGTTGGTTATAAGCTTTATAAGGCGGGTGGGGAGAAACTCCAAAAATGGGCACGCGAGTTCGGTTTGGGCTCTAAAACGGATATCGATTTGCCGTCGGAAACCAGGGGTAGGGTTCCGGACAAAGCTTGGAAGAAAAAATTCAACGAAAAATATCCCGAGTATCAGCGCTGGGTCCCCGGGGATACGGTCAATTTAGCCATTGGGCAAGGTGATTTATTGACTTCTCCGCTGCAAATAGCTGATTTATACGGTGCAATTGCCAACGGGGGGATACTTTGGAAACCCCATTTGGAAAAGAGGGTTTTAACTGCGGGGGGAGAGGAAATTCACAAATTTGAGCGAGAAAGATTGGCGGATGTTTCTGTATCGGAAAAGATTATGAAAGAATTGCAAAGAGATTTAAGAAGGGTTGCGGTTGACGGAACTGCCAAAAGGGCCCTTGAGGGGTTTCCCGTTGAAGTGGCTGGTAAAACAGGAACTTCTCAAGTTAAAGGGAAGGATGATTTCGCTTGGTTTGCATGTTACGCTCCAATAAATAGCCCCCGTTATGCTGTAGCTGTTATGGTTGAGCAAGGCGGACACGGTGGCTCTATCGCGGCCCCGGCAGCCCGTCGGATATTGGCCGCTTCATTTGAACTTCCTTCAACTGGTCCGATGATTGTTTCAGATAAATCTAGATAGGGTGATTTAGTGAAGAAACGAGATATTTTTGAATGGATTAGACTTATAGATTTTAGCTTGATTATAACCGCGGCTTTGCTGGTTATTTTCGGCAATTTGATGGTATACAGCGCAACTCACAACGTATCTCAAGGCAGCCAATTTTTTTATCTAAAAAAACAAATAACTTTCTCCTTAATAGGTTTTTTAATTGCAGTCTGCATAGTGTTACTTAATTATAATTGGTTTAAACATTATATGATGCCTCTTTATGTTGGCAATATTGTTTTATTACTGCTCGTACTTTTTATTGGACGGACAACTTATGGTGCCACCAGATGGATATCAATGGGATTTTTTCACCTTCAGCCCTCTGAATTGGCTAAGATAATTTTAATTTTAACTCTAAGTGCGTTTCTGGCCGACAAGAAAGGAAACATTGGCAAAATATCCGAATTGTTTACCGTCTTTGCGTATGTTGGTTTACCTTTACTTTTAATTCTTATACAGCCTGATTTAGGAACGGCTCTTGTTTTTCTGGCCATAATGCTCGGCATGTTGTTTATCTCCAGACTTCGTTGGCAGCATGCCCTTTTTATTCTCGGCACCGGGATTCTGGTTATCTTTCTTGTTTTTCAGTTTAATTTATTGAGGGAATATCAGATAAACAGGTTGATGGTCTTTATTAACCCGGGGGTGGATCCGATGGGAGCCGGTTATAATCTGTTACAATCTAAGATAGCGATTGGCTCGGGCAGCTTTTTTGGCAAAGGGCTTTTTTCTGGAACTCAAACGAGTTTAAATTTTTTACCTGTGCGCTATGCGGACTTTATATTTTCGGTTGTCGGAGAAGAACTGGGATTTTTAGGTGCGGCTTTTCTTTTGGGCTTATATTTTTTCTTGATATATAGGGGTTTGGCAATAGCTCTTTCAGCTGGAAATCTTTATGGTACTTTAGTTGCCGTCGGTGTTTCGTCGATGTGGTTTTTTCAGATTTTTGTGAATGTCGGTATGACTATGGGGATTATGCCGATAACCGGAATACCTCTTCCGTTTTTGAGTTATGGAGGTAGTTCAATGTTGATAAATTTTGTTGGGGTTGGCCTCTTATTAAATATTTATGCTCATAGATTTAAATAAATGACGAAAGAGAGGAAAAATGAAGAGAAAAAAAGGGAAAATGATGCCCTTTAAAATGAAGACAATTTTAAAATCATTGGGTGAAATAAAAAATGAGGTTCTCTTGCCCGTGTCAATTTTGGTTGCAGGAGAAAAAGGGGTTGGTAAAAAGTCTTTAATTAACAGAATGGGTTCCAATTCAAAGGAAGTCTTTTCTCTATTTGAGCTTGATACAAAAAATTTTTCGGCAAATCTTTTTTCCAAGATAGATGAGGCAGATCTCGTTTTAGTCGTTGTAGACGCAACAAAAAAAATAAGCACCGGGGTTAGGAGATTGCTGAAATATCTTGAGGACAACAAAACCCCGTTTATGTTGATTGTTAATAAAATAGATATTCCGGAAAACTTAGAGGTTCAGCTTGAGCTCGTGAATAATTATCTTGAGAGGTTCCTTCCTGATTTGGTTTTAGTCTCAATTTTAAAAGATGTAAATATTGAAAATGAATTGATTCCAAGAATAATTTATCGTTGTGGCGATAAAAAACTTTCTCTATCCGCAAAGTTGCCCATATTTAGGTTGCCCGTTGTAGAAGAAATTATGAAAAGCACCGCGTTACAAAATGCCGCTATAGCGGGAATATCTCTTTATCCCGGGGCTGATATGCCGATACTTACTACAAATCAAATTAAGATGATATTAAAAATTGCTGTTGCCTATGGGGAAGAAATCGATTTTTCAAGGGCAAGAGAGATACTTATGGTTATAGGCGGGGGATTTACTTTTAGAACCATTGCGAGAGAGCTGGTATCTATTTTGCCGGCAGTAGGTTTTATCGCAAAGGCTGCCGTTGCTTATGGTGGAACCATAGCTGTAGGCAGAGCTGCCGGCAGCTATTTTGAAAAAGGAATCAGCGATTTATCGGTGGGAGAGATAAGGGACATAGCGTCGGAAACGATAAGGGAGTTGAAAGGTATAAATTGAACAGTCTTTGGTCGAAGATAGAGAGCATTTTACCTTTCGTGGAAAAGCCGGTTAGGTATATAAACAACGAGTGGAATTCAAAAAGAAAAGCTCCCTTGCCGGGAGATTTAATTTTTGCTTTGGCTTATCCTGATGTTTACGAGGTGGGTATGTCCAATATGGGTCTTCAAATTCTTTATGAAATCTTAGGCAATCAAAAACATGTTGCTGCAGAACGCGTTTATGCTCCATGGGTGGATATGGAAACGAAGATGCGCGAGAAGGGGATTCCTCTTTTTACACTTGAGAATCACTATTCGGTTAGTGATTGTGATATTTTTGGTTTTACTCTTCAGCACGAAATGACGTTCACAAATGTTCTTAATATGCTCGATTTGGCCAATATTCCTCTTTTAGCCAAGGACAGGAAAGGGGACTATCCCTTCATTGTCGGAGGCGGTCCTTGTGTCTTTAATCCGGAACCCATCGCTCCTTTTTTTGACTTTTTTGCTGTGGGTGATGGAGAGGATTTGATTTTAGATATTGTGGATGTGATTAAGAAGCAAAAAGATAGCGGGGCCGGCAAACAAGAAACACTAAAAGCATTAGCTGATATATCGGGGGTTTATGTTCCATCTCTGTACGAAGTTAATTATCATTCATCCGGGGTGATAAAAGATATTTATCCTCTTTCGGGGAAAATACCGAAAATAGTTACAAAAAGACTGGTTAACAATTTAGATGAAGCTAAATTTCCGGTATCCCCCGTAGTTCCATTTACTCAAGTTATTCACGATAGATGCTCTTTGGAAATTGCCAGAGGGTGTGCCAGAGGGTGTAGATTTTGTCAGGCGGGGATGATTTATCGTCCTGTTAGGGAACGCTCTTTGGAGAAACTTAAAAGTTTATGTGAATCCACATTGAAAAATACAGGTTATGAAGAGATATCACTTGCCTCTCTAAGCAGCAGCGATTATAAAAAGATTGATGATTTACTGCGCGATTTAGTGGAGCTGTACGGAAAGAAAGGCATTGCAATTTCTCTTCCTTCTTTAAGAATGGATACATTTTCTGTAAAACTTGCAGAGCAAATTCAACAAGTTAAAAAAACCGGTTTTACTTTTGCCCCCGAAGCCGGGACTCAACGGCTTAGAGATGTTATCAACAAAAATTTAACGGAAGAGGACATATTTTCAACAGTTGAAGCAGCGTTTAAAAATGGTTGGAGGAGACTTAAACTTTATTTTATGATAGGTTTACCGACTGAAACGCCTGAAGATTTAATGGGAATAGTGAAATTAGTTGATAAAATTGTTGAATCGGGACTTAAAATTATTCCACGCAATGAGAGAGGCAGATTTAAAATAAATGTTAGCATTTCTTCTTTCATTCCCAAGCCGCATACTCCATTTCAGTGGGTTGAGCAAAACTCTTTAGAACAATTGGTGGGAAAGCAGGATTTTTTAAAGAAACATTTACGAGGAAGACATGTTTCTTTAAAATGGCATGAAGCAAAATCGAGCGTTATTGAAGGTGTTTTAGCAAGAGGGGACAGGCGCATTGCTAAGGTAATCAAGAAAGCTTGGAAATTAGGTTGTAAGTTCGATGCTTGGATGGAATATTTTGATTATTCAAAGTGGAGAGAAGCTCTAAAGGAAGAAGATTTTACCATTGATTTCTATGCTTATCGGGAGCGTTCTATGGATGAAGTTTTGCCATGGCACCATATAAGCCCCGGCGTCTCTAAAAAATATCTTCAATCCGAATACAAAAAAGCGCTCAAGCAAAAAAACTCGGGTGACTGTCGCTTTGGGCCCTGCAATGGGTGTGGGGTTTGTGAATTGGCAGATTCTTGCCCACCTCCCCGCTTGCCTACGCCCCATGACCCGCTGCGGGTTGGCGGGCAGGTGGCAGAGAGCTTAGAACCGAGAGACGGGAGCATGGAGTTAAAAGGTCAAAACCCAACAGCCAAAACCCAACAGCCAATACACAGGTTAAGGATAAAATATGGAAAAACGGGCAGGCTTAAGTTTATATCCCATCTTGATTTTATATCTACTCTTGAAAGATCGTTAAGAAGAGCGAATTTTCCTTTGGTTTTGACCAAAGGGTTTAGCCCCAGAGTCAAATTATCGTACGGCCCTCCTCTTTCTGTTGGAATAAGTAGTGAATCAGAATATGCGGATATATTTTTAAGCAAACGACTTTCTTTAAAAGAGATTGTAAATCAACTAAATTTAGTGTTACCCGATGGCTTGAGAGTATATCAAGCAAAATACATTCCGCTAAGTGCTCCTTCGATAATGAAGTATACGGATTTTGCCGAATATCGGATAGAAATTGAAGTTTCTTCTTTGAGCTTAAATGAGATGCGGGATTTAATTAAGCGATTGTTGTTCAAAAAAGAACTAAAATTTTTAAAAAAAGAGAAAGAAAAAGTTTTATCTACAAAGGAAGCGGTTCTTCACGTTAAAATTGAAGCTTTTGAATCAGGCAAAGTTACTCTCGATACTTTATTATCAATAGGAGGTTTGGGAGGCATAAAACCCGAAGTGTTGATAAAGTTGCTATTTGATGAGTCAAAATTTGTTAAGAACTATAAGGTATTGAATATTCACCGCGTTGGTTTGTATGCTAAAATTAATGATAAATTTTACAGTCCTATAGGTAAAAAATTAGGTTAGGGAGATTTAATGGGTGTAGAAATCAAGGAGATGATGATTACTGCGGATGAAGACGAGGTCCGTGTGGCAATTGTCGAAGATGCAAAGCTTGCTGAAATTTATGTTGAGCGAATTGACGCTTATTCTATAGTTGGAAACATTTATTTAGGCAAGGTAAAAAATGTTTTGCCCGGGATGGAAGCTGCTTTTGTTGATATCGGGTTGAAGAAGAGCGGGTTTTTATATGTTGATGAGATACTTTTACCGGAAGTAGAGTCAGAAGAGTCGGTTCCTTTAAAAATACAAAATATATTGAAAGCGGGCCAGGATGTTTTGGTCCAAATTACTCGAGACCCCATGGGAACCAAAGGAGCCAGGGTTACGACGTTTATTAGCTTAGCGGGCAAGTATCTTGTTTTAATGCCTTACGGAAATGCGGTTGGGGCTTCAAAGCGTCTTCCTGAGAAAGAAAAGATAAGGTTAAGAGAGATTGGCAAAAAGATTAAACCGCGCAATATGGGTTT
Organism: Candidatus Oleimmundimicrobium americanum; assembly: GCA_002366545.1. Classification (GTDB taxonomy): domain Bacteria; phylum Actinomycetota; class Aquicultoria; order UBA3085; family Oleimmundimicrobiaceae; genus Oleimmundimicrobium; species Oleimmundimicrobium americanum. The sequence continues at coordinate 27,185 of DFBH01000022.1, forward strand.
AATTATAAGAACTGCGGCGGAAGATGCCGAGCTTAATGAATTGGAAAAAGATTTAAATTATCTGAAACAGTTATGGAAGAGCATCAAGGCAAAATCTAAGCGGAATAACCATTCAAAATTAATTCACTCTGAAGAAAAATTATCCTTAAAAATGGTTAGAGACGTATTCTCTCCGGATTTTCATCATCTAATCGTCGATTGTCCAATAAGATACAAAAAGATAATGAGCTATTTAAAAAAGAATAATCCTGAGCTTAGAATGAAGGTTCAGCTGTATAAAGACAGGATCCCTCTTTTTGATAAGTTTGATATCAATGCTCAAATCGAAGCTTCTTTAAAGAGAAAAGTTTGGCTTCGTTCCGGGGGATCTATAAGTATCGATCCCACGGAAGCCCTTACGGCAGTTGATGTTAATACCGGGAAATATATCGGAAAGACCAGCTTGGAAGAGACAATATTAAAAACCAATCTTGAAGCGGTTGAAGAGATTGTACGCCAAATTCGTCTGAGGGATATAGGCGGAATCATAGTTATTGATTTTATAGACATGATGGATCCGCGTCATAGAAAACAGGTTTTTAAAGTTTTAAATGAAACTCTTATTCAAGATAGGACTAAAAGCAAAGTTGTTGAGATATCCAAGTTGGGTTTGGCCGAGATGACCAGAAAAAACGTTTCGGAAGGAATAAAGGATATTTTGTATGAAACCTGTTCGTGTTGCAGTGGTACGGGGCAAGTCTTATCCAAAAAAACAATTTTTATTAATTTAAAAAGAGAATTGTATACATATTGTATTTCAAATTCCGAAAAAGCTTTTTTGCTTAAGTTGCATCCGGAAGCGGCTGAATTTATGATTGGTGAAAAACAGATAAGTTTGCGAAAGTTTCGAAGGCGAGTGGGAAAAATGGTATTTATTGTAAAGGATTCAAGCATTGCGCTTGGTGAGTTTGGAATAATTGCGAAGGGCTCCAAGATTAGTGTTAAGAGAATTTTTACAAATTTATCTAAATCTATTAATTGACACGAAAAGGCTCGTAGGCTATCATTAATTCTTATTTATAAATGTAAAGGAGGAGTTTATCCTGTACGCGTTGATTAAATCGGGTGGAAAGCAATATAAAGTTAAAGCCGGGGACGACATTTTGCTTGAAAAAATTGAAGGTAAATCCGGGGATTTGGTTGAGCTAAATGATGTAATTTTCTTGATAGATGATAAAAAAAACATGGCAGCCCATAAAGATTTATCCAAGGTTCACGTTAAAGGCGTAATCGTTGAGCAAACTAAGGGTGATAAGGTAATAGTTTACAAGCATAAGGCCAAAAAGGGTTACAGAAGAAAAAGAGGTCATCGTCAACTTTTGACCAAGGTGAAAATCGAGGAAATTAAGTTCGGTGAGAAAAAATCAACCATTGCGGCTGAGTCTAAAAAGGTTGAAAAGAAGACAGCGGTAAAAAAAGAGACCCAAGGGGTGTCAAAGAAAAAGGAAGTTAAAGGGAAAAAAGAGACAAAAGAGACAAAAGAGACAAAAAAAGTTGTTGCCAAGACGGCTAAAAAATCGGTGGCAAAATCAACTGCCAAAAAACCGGCAAAAAAATCCTCTGCAGGTAAAGCAAAAACGGAAGTTACGTCAAAATCCGCAAAGAAATCTAAACCCGCAGATAAACCTAAGTCAAAATAACATTTGGAAATATTATTTTGACAGAGGGTGATTATTTTGTTGTAAATTTTTTAAAGAAATCTTTGGAGGAACAGAAATGGCACATAAAAAAGGACTGGGTAGCACCAGGAATGGAAGAGATAGCAGGGCAAAAAGATTGGGTGTTAAGAAGTATGGAGACGAGTTTGTTACTGCCGGCAGCATAATTGTTAGACAAAGAGGGACAAAGATTAACCCGGGTTTAAATGTGGGCCAGGGTGGAGATGATACACTCTTTGCAAAAACTGATGGTTTTGTTAGGTTTTACATGAGCAAGAATAAAAAGAAAGTTGATATTGTTTCCGGCACTTAATGCGAAGGCTCTGTAAAATTATACTCCACAAAACTTGTACCCAAAAAAAGTTCTGACTCTAAGGTTGGGACTTTTTATTTATTAGTGCTGTAAACTGTCACCTCGATGAGATGAGTGTGGCAGTTTGCTTACATTTAACACAATTTTTTTATTATAATAATAATGGTGATTTTATGTTTATTGATGAAGCAAAGATATTTGTTAAAGGTGGCGATGGTGGAAACGGGTGTGTGAGTTTTCACCGAGAAAAATATAGACCAAAAGGTGGGCCAGATGGTGGCGATGGCGGTTCTGGCGGAAATATAATCTTAAAGGTGGACGAGGGGCTTCGAACTCTAATTGATTTTCGTTACCGCAGGCATTTTAATGCAAAAAAAGGGCAGCATGGGCAAGGAAACAATAAACATGGGGCAAACGGTGACGATCTCATTCTTAAAGTTCCTCCGGGAACGGTTGTAAAAAATGTTGATGGCGAGGTACTTTTTGACCTTACTGAAAACGATCAAGAGGCGATAATCGCGTATGGAGGAAGAGGAGGCAAGGGAAACGCATATTTTGTGACGCCATCCCGAAAATTACCTAAGTTTTCTGAGAAAGGCGAGAAAAGCGAAGAGGAGTGGATACTGCTTGAACTTAAACTTTTAGCTGATGTTGGTTTGATAGGTTATCCAAATGTTGGAAAATCTACTTTAATAAGTCGTGTTTCAGCTGCAAAACCGAAAATAGCAAATTATCCGTTTACAACAAGAGTTCCCAATTTGGGCGTTGTAAGTCTTCCGAATCATAAAAGTTTTGTTATGGCGGATATTCCCGGTTTAATCGAAGGAGCCCACAAAGGTGTAGGCCTTGGATATGCTTTTTTGCGGCATATTGCTCGAACAGCAACCTTGGTGCACGTTGTTGATCTTGCGCAGGTTGAAGGAAGAGATTTTATAGACGATTTTGAAACAGTAAACAGGGAGTTAAAACTTTATGATTTAAAGCTTTTAAAGCGATCTCAGATTGTGGCGGGCAATAAAATTGATATTGAGCAAGGTAAAGAAAATGTAAAAAAGGCTGAGGAATACTTTGAAAAGCATGGGTATCCTTTTTTTCCAATATCTGCGGTGACGGGAGAGGGAGTAGACAGGCTTCTTTGGGCTGTTGAAAATAGTTTAACGGTATCGGAATATACTCCGGAGACTCGGGGGAAAGAAACTTATCGAGTTTTTTCTTACAATAAAGAGAAAAAGGATAAATCGTTTGTAATTTTAAAGGGAAAAGGTTCTTTTACGGTAAAAGGTAAATCAATTGAGAGAATGGTAGCTATGATTGATCTTGATAATGAGGAAGCCGTTGCCTATCTTCAACAAAGATTTAACAAAATGGGGCTTGAAGACAAATTGGTGGAGGCAGGGGCAAGAGATGGTGATGTTGTAAAAATAGGTTCTATAACGTTTGACTTTCATCCTATGGGGCATTAAGTTAATTGTGGTGAAAAGACAAAATGAATAAAAAGTGTTTTGATAACCAAAAAAAAATTATTGTTAAGATTGGCACGAGTTTAATTACATCCTCTTCCGGCCGGTTAGATTCGGCCCGGATGGAGAACTTGGTTGGTCAGGTGGCTTCCTTGAAAAAGGCGGGACATAAAGTTCTCATTGTTACATCGGGTTCGATTGCGGCCGGAGTTGAATGCTTGGGGTTAAAGACTCGGCCTAAAGAAATTCCGAAACTTCAAGCAGCTGCTTCCGTTGGACAAGGTTTGTTGATTGAACGATACGCCAATCTTTTTAAAAAATACGGTCTTAAGGTCGGGCAGGTTCTTATAACTCAGTTTGATACCACTCATCGTCAGCAATATTTAAATACGCGAAATACTTTAACTAAACTTTTCGAGTTAGGTGTTGTCCCCATTGTAAATGAAAACGATACCACTGCAGTGGATGAGATAAGATTCGGAGATAATGATACTTTAGCAGCGTTGGTTGCAAGCTTAACTAAAGCGGATCTCTTAATTTTGCTTTCGGATGTTGAAGGTCTTTATACGGTTGATCCTCGATTAAACAAGGAAGCTAAGCTTCTTCATGAAATAAAGGAGATAACCCCGGAGATTGAATCTTCCTCCGGTGGCGTTGGAACTAAATTTGGTTCAGGAGGTATGGTTACAAAGATTCAAGCGGCCAAGATTGCAATGTTTGCCGGTGTTTGTATGGTTATAGCAAGCGGCAAAAGGCCCAACGTTCTTCTCGATGTGGTTGACGGCAAACCTATTGGGACAATCTTTTTCCCGAAAAAGAAAAGGATTTCAAGCAAAAAAATATGGATAGCTTTTGGCCGGATATCTAAAGGTAAAATAGTGGTTGATGATGGGGCAAAGAAGGCTGTTGTCGAAGGAGGAAAGAGTTTGCTCCCCGCAGGGGTGGTGGACTGTCTCGGAAAATTTTACGTTGGAGACGCAGTTAATGTTGTGGATGTTGATGGTGAGATTTTTGCAAAGGGTCTTGTAAATTTTAGTTCCGAAGAGATTGCAAAAATTAAGGGATTAAGGAGAAATGAAGTTATTGGTAAGTTTTCAGATGAAGCGAGTCATGAGATAATCCACAGAGATTGTTTAGTGGTTTTAAAGTAGAAAGTTAAAAGTGGAAAGTTTAATATAGGAACTTAAGTTCGTCTAATAATTTTGTTGCGAAAATAAGATTATTTTGGAGGAAAAATATGAGTGAAGTTTTGGAGTTGGGGAAGAAAGCCAAAAAAGCATCGTTAAAACTTGCGAATGTATCTACTGAAATAAAAAACTTTGCATTAAATGCGATGGCAGACGCATTAATTGCAAATAACAAAGAGATTATTGATGCCAACAAAAAGGACTTAGAAGAAGGAGAAAGGAGAAAAATCTCAAAAGCTCTCATGGATAGATTGCTCTTGGATGAAACTCGTATTGAGGGTATGGCTAAGGGGCTTAGGGAAGTCGCCTTTTTAAAAGATCCTATTGGCGAAGTGGTAAAAGGTTGGAAATTACCAAATGAGCTTGAGATACTGCAAACGAGAGTTCCTTTGGGTGTTATCGGATTAATTTATGAAGCGAGACCCAATGTTACCGTGGATGCGGCGGGGCTTTGTGTCAAAGCGGGCAATGTTGTTATATTGCGGGGCGGTTCGGTGGCCATAAATTCTAATCTTGTCTTGACAAAAATTATCTCCGAGGCGGCAACTAAAGCGGGGCTTCCTGAAAATTGTATCCAGTCTATAGAGACGACAGATAGGGCGGCTGTTACTGAATTAATGAGAATGCATGAATATGTTGATGTTTTAATCCCCAGAGGGGGAGCGTCTTTAATCCAATCTGTGGTTGAAAATTCGACTGTTCCGGTAATAAAAACCGGTGTTGGTAATTGCCATATTTATGCGGATAAAGCAGCTGATTTGGAGATGGCCAAGAAAATCGCAATAAACGCTAAGTGCCAGCGTCCGGGTGTTTGCAACGCAGCTGAGACCTTGCTGGTTCATAAAGACATTGCCAAAGAATTTCTTCCCCGAATTCTTAAAGGACTTCAGGAAAGAAACGTTGAAATTTTTGGCTGTCCCGTTACAAAATCCATTTATTCCAGTGTGGAAGAAGCAACGGAGTTAGATTGGGCAACCGAGTACTTAGATTTAAAGATAGCCGTTAAAGTGGTTGAATCTTTAGAAGGAGCTATTACGCATATTCAAAAATATGGAACCAATCACTCCGAAGCAATAGTAACCGAAGATTATTCCGCGGCAAAAAGATTTACAGAAGAGGTTGATGCTGCCGCGGTATATGTGAATGCTTCAACGCGCTTTACTGATGGAGGAGAGTATGGCTTGGGGGCCGAAGTAGGTATAAGCACGCAGAAGCTTCACGCCAGAGGCCCAATGGGGCTTGAAGCTTTGACTTCGACAAAATATGTGGCTTACGGTGAGGGACAGATTCGTTCTTAGATGTTGGCAAGATGCTTGCCCGCCTCTGGCGGGGCGTATGGCTTATGGCTGAGAGCAGATAGCTAAAAGGGGCAATTGATGGAGATTAAGTGGAAATTATGTGGAAATTTCAAATTAATTACAATCAGTTACCATTAATTACTATTAGTCTCAACGGAGCAATCTTTATAAATATCAACAAATTACAATTAATTACAATGAATTTCAATATCAGCACTTAGTAAAAATTAAGTAGAGAGATTAGGTAGAGATTGATAAAGGGGTAAGGATTAAGAAGAGATAACCTTAGGTCGTCATTGCGAGTCCTCCGGCGTTACGTCGGAGGACGTGGCAATCTCAAGGAATTGGAAAGTGCAAATTGTAAATTGGCAATTAAAAGGACATAGGGTAATAGGTAGTAAAGTCAAAAAGGCTGATGGTTTAGAGAGAATGGTTGTAGTAGAATTGTTTTAGGTGATGTTGTTGCCAGAAAAAAAGTCAATCCGAATAGGCATTATGGGCGGTACATTTGATCCCATTCACAATGGTCACTTAGTTACCGCTGAAGAAGCTTTAGTTCAGTTTGAGTTGGACAAAGTGTTTTTTGTGCCCACGGGTTATCCTCCTCATAAAGAAGAGAGAAAGTCTTTAGATCCCGTAGAGCGCTATCTGATGACCGTTATTGCGACAGCTTCCAATCCTCATTTTGAAGTATCGAAGATTGAGATTGACAGGAAGGGTCTCTCTTTTACGGTAGATACCGTTCGTGAATTTAGAAAAAATTATGGTGCCGAGGCTGAGATATTTTTTATTACCGGAGCCGATGCGATACTTGAGATTATTGCTTGGAAAAATGCGGACAAGCTTGCTGAAATGTGTAAGTTTATTGCCGCGACTCGTCCGGGATATTGTCTTAAGAAATTTGAAGAACTTCATGTTTTGCCCTACGAAAATAAAGAGCCGGAACCGGGCAAACCAAAGATATATATGATGGAGATACCGGCTTTGGCAATTTCTTCAACTGATATTAGAAAACGAGTCTCACATAAATACCCCATAAGATATCTTGTTCCGGAAGGAGTGGCAAATTACGTTCTTAAACGCGGATTTTATAGGTGATTTTCTTTGAAATACGGCGAAGAAGAAATTTTAAATTTGCTTTCTAACTGGTTGAGTGAAAAGCTTTTTGCTCACAGCTTAAGGGTAAGAGAAACAGCTAAGGCAATGGCTGAAAGATTTGGAGTAAATACAGAAAAAGCTGCTTTGGCCGGTTTACTTCATGATTACGGCAAAGGCATAAAAGAAGCTGAGATGCTTTCTGAGGCAAGGAAACTCGGTATATCCATCAATTGTGTCGAAGAACGCGATCCCTATTTACTTCATGCTCCCGTCGGGGCAAAATTGATATCCTTGAGTTTAAAAATAAAAGACCATGAAATTATAAATGCTGTGAGTCGGCACACGGTGGGCGAACCATCAATGTCCAAATTGGATATGATAATATATATAGCTGATATGATTGAGCCGGCTCGTTCCTTTCCCGGCTTGGAGAAAATTAGGGATTTGGCGGGGGAAAATTTAATGGAATCTTTTGAGTTGGCTTATGCTCACACGCTCACCTATTTGGTAAATAAGAGAAAATTTATTCATCCTAAGTCATTTGAGGTATGGAATTGGATTCAATTATCAAAAGCAAAAGAAGAAAAATTAAAAAAGGTTTCAGATTAAGCAGGCGCTTGGAAAGAAAGCGAAAATTTAGACGTATTCTTCTGGTTATTATCGGAGTGGCGTTGGTTGCCGGTGTCGGTTTTTGTTTTCGTGGTCAAATTTCTAAGTATTTGACGGCTTCAAAATCTCCGGCTGAGTCTTCAAATAAGGATGTTAAAGCGAGTGTCTCTTCTTCCAAACCGGAGCTTGGAGACAAAGTCGTTTTTCTTGTTATGGGCACGGAAACCAAAGACGGCAAAGAAGTTGTCGATGAAGTGCTGGCGTTGTTTTGTGACTTCAAAGAGGGAATTTTAAATGGTATATCTGTTCCCAAAGATGCCATTATCGAAGTTCCCGGATTGGGATTTGATAGGGTCGGTAAGATGTTGTCCTCCGGAAAAGATGCAACGGCCTTGTCTGCGATTCAAAATCTTTTCGGGGTGGAGCTCTATGGTTATGCAAAGATGAATTTCTTGGATCTTGAGAGAATTAGGGACAAGAATGATTTCGAAGATATATTTAAGCTATCCATAAGTTCGGATATTTCCTCCAAAGACAAAGAGAAAATATCATCATCAATTGCTTCGATGAATCATCAGGAAGATATTAGCATCGTTCCACTTCCCGTTAAGAATCATGCAGTGGGAGAGGAAATTTATTATGAGCCGGACAAGAAGAGGATGGAAGAATTAGTTTCGGTTCTTTGGGGAATAAAAATTGAAAAAGAAGAGACCATAAGGGTTATGATTTTAAATGGATGCGGTGTCCCCGGTGTGGCGGGTGAAGTTGCAAATAAATTAATAAACATGGGATATCAGGTGGTGGGCACGAAAAATGCCGACAATTTTAGCTACGAGGAGACTCAAATTCTTGTATATAACAAAGACGATGATGCTGCAGAAAGTATTAAGGATGCTTTGAAAGCAGGTGTAATTGTTGATCGTGCAATTACTCAAGAAGTGGCCGATATTGTTATAGTTGTAGGCAAAGATTACGATTTTAACGAAGAAGAAAATTAGGGGAGGGATTGTTTGCTAAACGCT
>DFBH01000023.1 GCA_002366545.1 Candidatus Oleimmundimicrobium americanum
TAGCTGATAGCAGATAGCGGAGAGCAGAGAGATTAGATAGAGTATAGGGTATGGATTATGGAGCAATTCCTTCCCGTCATTGCGTGGAGCATAGCGACGTGGCAATCTCGTAAGCATTAGATGGTCGAGAGAAAGGCTTAAAGGGGAAAGCATAAATAAGCGGTAACGGATAAGGATAAAGATTTGATTATAATAATAAATTTAAATAAAGATTGAGTGAAGCAAGGGGGTATTCATGATAGAAGGAGTTGAAATAAAAAAACTTAAACTAATCCCTGACGAGCGGGGATTTTTAATGGAAATGTTGAGATGCGACGATTCCGTTTTTGACAAGTTTGGGCAAGTTTATATCACGGGTTGCAAGAGGGGTGCGGCCAAGGGATGGCACTACCATAAAGAGCAGGATGACCATTTTGTCTGCGTTTCCGGAAAGACCTTAGTGGTTTTATGTGATTTAAAGGAAGATTCCTCAACCTACAAAGAGGTAAATGAGTTTATTTTAGAGGCGCCTCCGTGTAATCAGCCAAAGGATGATGGGCCTTTGGCCCATGAACCGATTTTGCTGAAAATTCCGGCTTATGTGGCGCACGGTTTTACCGCTTTGGATTGCGATGAGGCAAGAATCGTCAACATTCCGACTATGCCGTATAACTATGATGAGCCGGATGAGCTTCGCTTTCCTTGGGACAGCGAAGAAATTCCTTATAAATGGCCGGATTTTGTTAAATACGGAGGTTAGCTTTGAAACTTTTAGTAACCGGTGGAGCAGGGTTTATAGGCAGCAATTTTATAAGATATATGTTAAAAGTTTATCCTGAATATAGAATTATTAATCTTGATAAATTAACCTATGCCGGTAATTTAGATAATCTAAAAGATATAGAAGGCAACCCCAATTATAAATTCATGAATGGCGATATTTGTGACTCATCGCTCATCTCTAATTTAGTTAAAGAAGTTGACGTAGTTGTTAATTTTGCCGCAGAAAGTCATGTGGACCGCTCGATAGAATCCCCTGATGAATTTGTAAAAACTAATGTTTTAGGAGTAAACAACCTTTTAAAATGTTCTTTGGATGCGGGAATTAAGCGGTTTGTTCAAATTTCAACAGATGAAATATATGGAAGTATTGAAAGCAGTTCTTTTAAGGAAACCGATATTTTAAATCCCAGCAGTCCTTACTCCGCAAGTAAAGCATCAGGCGATTTGATTGCTTTAGCTTATTATAAAACATATGATTTTCCGGTAGTTATCACACGAAGCACCAACAACTTTGGATCTTACCAGTATCCGGAAAAACTAATACCTCTCTTTGTGACAAATATTCTGGAAGAAAAGAAGATTCCGCTTTATGGAGATGGGTTGAACATTCGCGATTGGCTGTATGTTGAAGATAATTGTGAGGCAATTGACTTGGTTTTACACGAAGGCAAAGAGGGGGAAGTTTACAATATTGGGGCAAAGAACGAGCTTTCAAACATTGAAATAACCAGGATGGTTTTGGATATTTTGGGCAAGGATAAGGAATTTATTGAATATGTTTCAGATAGGCTCGGTCATGATAAAAGATACTCAGTGGATATCTCAAAAATAAAAACACTGGGTTGGGAACCAAAGTACGATTTTAAAGAGGCTCTAAAACTGACGGTTGATTGGTATAAAGATAATAAATGGTGGTGGGAGAAGCTCAAGTAGCAGATAGCAGATAGCAGATAGCTGATGGCAGATGGCTGATAGTCAAACTCTTCTTACTTTCCTCCCCCTTGACAAGGAAGGATTAAGGCGGGGCAATTCTTTCCATTGAGAAAGAAATATTACCCTCTCCCCTGGTGGGAGAGGGCTAGGGTGAGGGGGAGCAGAGAGGGTTCAGTCGCCAGGTTTAAGTTATTAGCTTTTAGCTGAGGGCAAAATAAGGGTAACGGGTAAAGGGTAAGGTTAAATGAAAAATAGAATAGAAAAATTGTAACAAACTGGCAAAAAGTCATTGCGAGCAACCCGCCAATGGCGGGTTGCTCGCAATCTCGAGATTGCTTTGTCGCTCTCGTTTCTCGCAATGACAATCTTGCAAACTCCCAACTCCTGCTTGCCCGCCTCTGGCGGGGCTTATAGCAGATGGCTGATGGCTAATAGTCAAACTCTTCTTACTTTCCTCCCCCTTGACGGGGGAGGATTAAGGTGGGGGTGAACTGTTAACTCCCGACTATGGACTACCGACTAACCACTGAAAGAGGGGAATCTTTTTGAAGATATTAATAACCGGGGCCAAAGGGATGCTTAGTTCGGATTTGGTCAAGGTATTATCTACCGAACATGAGATTACAGGTTTATCTCATCAGGAATTAGATGTAACCAACAAAAGAGATGTTGATATTTGCATAAATGATAATAAACCGGATGTTGTTATTCACGCAGCTTCTTATACCGATGTTGATGGTTGTGAGTCGAATCGGGAATTAGCATTTCAAGTAAACGCCGATGGTGCAAAAAATGTGGCGCTTGTCTGCCGAGAAACAGGTTCTGCCATGGTTTATGTGAGCACCGATTATGTTTTTGATGGAGAAAAGAGCTCTCCATATATCGAGGAAGACAAACCCAACCCCATAAATGTTTACGGAAAATCAAAACTTGCCGGAGAAAACCATGTTAAATCAATTTTAGACAGATATTATATTGTGAGAACCTCCTGGCTGTTCGGAAAAAACGGAAAAAATTTTGTAAAGACAATTTTACGCTTATCTCAAGAAAAGAACAAACTCAAGGTTGTAAATGATCAAATTGGTTCTCCTACTTACACCCTTGATTTAGCCAGGGCGATAAAGGTATTGTTAAATAAACCCAGCTTCGGCTATTATCACGTTAGCAATCAAGGTTCTTGCTCTTGGTATGATTTTGCAAGAGAAATACTTAAACAAAATGGATTTAATGATGTTAAAGTAACACCCATTTCAACGGAAGAATTCAAAAGAACCGCTAATCGCCCTAAATATTCGGTCTTAAATTGTCAAAAATTTATGGATGAATTCGGTTATAATTTAAGGAAT
>DFBH01000006.1 GCA_002366545.1 Candidatus Oleimmundimicrobium americanum
TACAGAAGTTTAAGGGCACGGCCATAATTCGGATATGAATGAATTATCTTGGGGTACATTATGTTACGATAAGTAGGAAAGGGAAAGTATGATTGCAAGACCCGTCCTTTAATGTACGTAAGTTGATAAGAGTTTTTCCATCCCTATTCCTTTTCGGTCTCTTTAATGATTTCTTCGTTTACTACTACCTGGATGATGATTTTGCCTACTCCTTTCATAAGATGTGATAATAGTTCCTCCTTTTCTTCAATTTCCTCATGGTGATTATTAAGTTGAAAATATAGAATTAAAGAAATCAAATATATGCCAACCTTATACAGACGCTTCAAATGCTCTATGTTTTTATCCGTTAGTTTTCTTTTGCGAACATAGTTATGGAGAGAATCTGCGTCCATATTGATGGCAACAGCATCAACTAAGTGGTTATTGTCTCCAGAAGGGAAAACTCTGCAAATATCTTCACCGTTCCACTCGTAGTCAGAATTATCCCATGTTTTTACGTCGATTTCTTTCTTCTTTTCCCTATATACCTCAATAATCTTCGGTAGTGAATACATCTCCTTTGTATCCACATCTTTTTTTTGTCTTTTTCCCCTGGGATGGTCTATTCTTAGTATAGCTGTTAGAGCTAGCGGGCCATCTGGAGAAGATAATTCCATGTTAACTGGAATCTCATTGCCAACTGGCAATTCTTTTTTTGTTTTTATTCGAACCATGATTTGGCCTTGACTTGGACCCACAACATTAACATCAAAGACCTCTTCGTCACCATTTTTTGAGGATATGCTCTTGGACCCTGTTCTAATTCCTGATTTCAAGAATGTTACTTTGAATTCGCCTCTGTCCCGCGACCTTATGAGGTATTCATCTTCTACGTCAGTATCTAGTTCTAACTTGCACTCACCATTCTGAGGTATCATTTTTATGTTTCCTGGAGCTATTCTTTTGAATCTTACATATGATGGATATCGCTTTAGTCTAAAAGAAAAACCTGGTCTCTCAATTAATTTTCTAATTTTCTTCTTTGTCTTACCTGGTATTAAACCATTCAACCCTAAAAGCTTGCTGATTTCCTCGTTTTTTCGCAGCAACTTACCCATAACTTTGTTAAGAAATTGTTCGTCTTTTGGGTTCTGAAATATCTTCTCATCCCTTCTTCTGTCATTGATCTGTTTCAAAACATCGTTATCATGTAGCTCTTTTGCTATCTCGTCCTTAAATCCCTGTGAGAGGGAACCTCCGCGCATCCGATCTCTTGAAGACATAAACAGTTCTTCTCGTGTAGAGACCGGTATCTTGGTACAGTCTATATTGATTAACAATGAACCACTAAGATAGGGTAACTTGACCGCAGAAGTTATGAATGAATTCGAAAGATGGTCATGGACTTGTCCATTGATGGTAAATACTACAGCAAGCTTGCCTACAAACTCATTCTTATCAACGGCCTCATTAAAAACTGTGACTTCTCCGCCACATTTGATATCCTCGAAGCCTATACTAATAGGAAATGTAGTTTCTTTTTGCTCCCTTTCGTCTATCATGATTCTTATTTTGTTTCCCAACAAAACTTTTGATGGGGTTTTTCCTTTAAATTCTCGTTTTTCATAAAGAAGAATTGGTAAAGCCGAATAATATAAATACTTGTTGAGATCCCTCCATAAATCTAGAGTAATGTTTGATGGTCTCGTCAGGTCATAGTTGTACAGTTTAATATATGTTCCCGAGCGAAACTTTCTATTATATAGTCCGAGCTCAAGTTCATCTGCAGAAAATGTGAGGATTTTACCTTCGTCATCCACGCAATATTCATACCAAGAGTTCTTATATTGTTCTGTGGTTTTTACTTTATGCAGGCGAACCAAAGTGAACCCAAACGAATCAGGATGACCGTCCAGCAACTTTATGTTTTTACGAGAAAGAATCAACTGGTATTTTTTGGTTCCACAATTTGGGAGAACACCAGTACCTCCCATATTGTATTTTCCTTGGACAAACTTGATTTTTAACTTGTTATCTTTATTCAAGGAAAGGAAAGTGTTCTCGAAATCGTGGGGGTGTTGGCCTTCCCCATTGTCGTAAATAACAATGTTTGGCTTTCCCCTTAATCCCACTGCTATAACTTGAATATTCTCAGCAATTTCTCTTCTTCTTCGCCCGGAGACTTCACTGAAGTCCCCATTTTTAACGCTAAAGAATTTCTCTATTGCTTCAGGAATGCTTCTAGGTGCAAGCTTACTCTCTGGATCAATTCCCATTAACTTACATTCCTTTATAAGGAGAGCATCGATTGAGTTTATTGGTTTTTCGACTAAGGCAGGTATAGTCTGCCCTTGTTGATTATGTATCTGGCTAAAGTTACCTCTGAAACCACCGAAAGGCTTCCAGTTTTTATCATTTGATAAGACTGGTTCTTCATTGATAATCTTGCTAACTGCATTTTCATCTTCAGCTTTGGCCAACTTTAAAAAAAAGCTCTTATTGTCCATGGTTGTCCACCGTCATAATCTAAACTCCTCCTCGTTTGGACGATCAAATTTTGATTTTACTTCCCTAACTTTTCGTTCGATTGCAATGAATATCTTATCAACGTCCTCTTTCGTATAACTGTAAAGCTGGCGATTCGAACAATTTCCCAAAATTTTCAGTCTTCTTAGGATCTCATTCGTTCTACGCGTTGCCAAGCGCTTAAAACGCTCTTCATGCATTTTGTTTTTCTCCACTTCCATAGTACTCCTTTCAAAATTTAGAAATTATTAATTATTTATAGATAATCTAATTGTAACATATATTTTTGTTAAGTCAATTATATTTTTAATAAGTATGGTATACGTTATATACATACATTATATTACATATAGCATAAATCATTCTTAGCAATCAAGATTTGGAAGTCAAGATTTTTTCAATGGATAAAATCCTAGTAAGGTAATCTAGCAGCAAGTAAAAAGGATGAAACGAACGAGGCAAGTCAGAATATCTTCTTGCGAATTAGGTAAACAGCGACCCGTCTTCGACACTCCGGCGGGCAAGCATATGAGCACATTAACCTAATTTATATGCCATATCATCCCTCATTTCATTCCCCTCGGGTCGGAGCCCTCCGGGGTTGAGACCGGGATGACCCTGGAAGAACAAAGAGGAGAAACGAAGGGTCATTTTTAGGCGGGGAAATAGGTTGTTCAAAAAATAAGCCGAAGCTGTTTGAGTCAGGATTATATCCGTCTTACAATGTAGTTGGAAGTTTTGGCTTTATAAAAAAGCCAAGGGGAAGGATATAGTTTGGCCTGACGAGTTCTGCCTGGTATAGGCCCGTATCGGGCAGGTGCCTGAACAACCGTTATTTTGGAGCCGTTAAAAAATGATCGGCTGTCCAGCTCGGGAATTTCGATGAAATCTCTTTATTAATCTCAATATTTGTAGATTTCACAAAATTCCTTCGTCTTTTGGTTCGTTTTCTTGGGCACGCAAGAAAATGAAGGAAATAGTCTTCTTTCCAAACTCAAGGTTTTATTACAAAAACCTTGACTTAGCATAATTTTTTCATTAATATACATAGAGTTTGTTGGGTATTAGTCTGGTGACTGGTATGTTTACACATACCAATTTTTAGTTTTTATGGAGGAAAGATGAGAACTTATTCGGCCAAGCCGGGGGACATAAAAAGAGCATGGCATATAATTGATGCCGAAGGGATTCCTTTAGGCAGGTTAGCTAGTGAGGTTGCCCAGTTGATTAGGGGAAAACATAAACCGATGTTTACTCCTCACATGGATACCGGGGATTACGTAATAATTATTAATGCGAAGAAGGTAAAATTAACGGGCAAAAAACTTGAGCAAAAGAAGTATTTTAGACATTCCGGCTATCCCGGTGGAGTAAAATTAATCAGTTATGATGTTCTTTTAGAGAAAAAGCCTGCTTTTGCGGTTAAGAAAGCGGTTAAGGGAATGTTGCCTCACAATAAATTGGGACGGGTTATGATAAAAAAACTAAAAGTTTATGCCGGATCGGATCATAAACATGAAGCTCAAAATCCCAAGTCCTATAAGTTAAAATATGTTGGAGGAGATGCCGGTGGTAACTAATAAAAGTGTAGTTTATAGAGCAACAGGGCGAAGAAAAGAAGCGGTTGCGCGAGTGAGGCTTTTACCTGGAAAAGGAAATTTTCTTATTAATGGCAAAAACTTAAAGGATTATTTTAGTCGGGAAACGTTGTTGGTTTTAGTGAAAAAACCTTTTGATACAACCGACACAACTGATAAATTTGATGTGATAGCCAACATAAAAGGGGGAGGGATCTCGGGACAAGCGGGAGCTCTAAGGCATGGTATTTCCCGCGCCCTTCTTGAAGTAAATGAAGACTTCCGAAAAGATCTTAAAAAATCCGGTTTTTTAACAAGAGACCCACGGGCTAAAGAACGAAGAAAGTATGGATTTAAAAAAGCTCGCAAGAAACCTCAGTTTTCAAAGAGGTAAGAAGTATTTTTATTATTTCTTATTATCTTGCAAAAGATTTGTTGTAGAAGATATGTTAAATAAAGTAGGGCAGGAGATATTTTATTCCTGCCCTTTTTCTTTTATAAGGTCAGCTGATATTGTTTTATAATTACAACGTGTTTGGTTTTAGGGGTGAGGTTTTGGAGTATCCTTATTTGTTCATTAATTTGGAAAAAATTGAAAGTAATTCTCGAGAGATTGTTAAGTGCTGCAAGAAAAACGGACTAAATGTTATAGGCGTAACCAAGGGGTGTCTGGGTGATCCCGCGGTAGCGAGGGCCATGCTAAATGGTGGTGTTTCTGGGATTGGAGACTCTCGAATTTTAAGTCTAAAAAAGCTACGCGAAAATGGTTTTAATAACCTTATGATGTTGAGACAACCCATGCGTGAGAAAGTGCAGGATGCGGTGAGATATTCCGATGTTTGTTTGATTTCGGATATCCAGGTTCTTCCTCTTTTATCCAAGGAAGCTGCAAAGCTGAATAAGATATATGGAATTATCCTCATGGTTGAAACGGGGGGGCTAAGAGAAGGGATGCTCCCTGAAGATTTATTAAAAGCGGTGGACAAAGTTCTACAATTAAAAAACATAAGGTTCTTGGGGATAGGGAGCAACGCTTGTCCTTTACTTTACGAGCAAACTAAGATTAATTTTGTTCCAACTTCTAGTGACTTTCAACTTTTGACGGAGCTGGCAGATTCAATAAAAGACAAATTTGGCATTAAGGTGGAGGTTATTTCGGGGGGAAACTCAAGTGTTTGGAAGATGGTGGAGACCGGCACTGTTCCCGATGAAATCAATCAACTACGTATCGGAGAAGCCATCTTGTTGGGCCAAGAAACAACTTCTTGCGAGAAAATAAAGGGAACTTTCCAAGACGCCTTTGTGCTTTTTGCCGAGGTTCTTGAGGTAAGAGAAAAAAAGTATCCTAAAGGCTGGCTTAAACAAGCAATAGTTGCTCTTGGCCGGCAAGATATAGGGAATGAAATATTGAAACCTTGTTTTAATGGAGAAATTTTGCGAGTTAGCGCAGATCATATGGTTATAGATATAAGCAAAGCCGACAAAGTCGTTTCTGCCGGCGATATTTTATCTTTTATTCCCGGGTATTATGCTCTTCAGATGGCCATGACCTCGCCGTTTGTTTTAAAAGAATATGCTCAGGTTTCGTGTGATATTAGCGAACGGGCGCGATAAAGGTTATAATTATAAATTATTGAGTTTACATACTTGGAGGTAATTTTGGGTAAATTTTTTGGCACAGATGGCGTACGCGGGGTAGCAAACAAGGAGCTTACTGCCGAACTGGCTTTCAATATAGGACGGGCGGGAGCCTCGTTATTGGCCTCCAAAACCAAAAGAGGGAAAATTGTAATTGGAAGAGATACACGTATATCAGGAGATCTTTTAGAATCCGCTCTCATAAGTGGGATATGCTCTGTGGGAGTGGATGTTTTGAGAGTCGGGGTTATCACTACGCCTGCTATTTCTTATTTAACCAAGAGCTACTCTGCCGATGCGGGGATTGTTATTTCGGCTTCACATAATCCCGCAGAATATAACGGAATCAAGTTTTTTGGTCCCTCCGGTTTTAAAATTCCCGATGAAGTAGAGGATGAAATAGAGAAAAAAATGCAGCTTGATGAGTTGACGCCGAGACCAATCGGCGGCGTCGTCGGTGTGGTTAAAAATGCGATAGATGCAAAGGAGAGATACATTGAGCATGTGGTAAGCACCATTCACGGTGATCTGGATGGTTTTAAGATAGCCCTCGATTGTGCCAACGGTGCTTCTTATGAAGTTTCACCACGAATTTTGAGAGAGCTTGGAGTAGATATCTTCGCTTTAAATGTGGAGCCGGATGGCTTAAATATAAATAAAGAGTGCGGGTCCACTTGCCTCGAGGATGTTCAAGAGATTACGAAATTTCATGATGTGGATCTTGGTTTGGCCTATGACGGGGATGCTGACAGAGTTATTGCCGTTGACGAAAAAGGGAACATAGTTGACGGCGATTTTATTTTGGCCGTATGCGCAGTTTATCTTAAAAAAATGGGGCGATTACCTAAAAATACCGTTGTAACCACGGTAATGACCAATCTGGGTTTTGATTTGGCAATGCGCAGAGAGGGGATAAACGTTGTAAAGACGGACGTCGGTGACAAATATGTTTTGCAGGAGATGTTAAAGTGTGGTACTGTCCTCGGCGGGGAGCAGTCGGGACATATAATATTTTTAGACCACAATGCAACCGGTGACGGCATTATAACGGGTATTCAATTAATGAGTATTATTAGGGATACCGGCGAAAAACTTTCTGAACTTGCCGCTATCATGAGACGTCTTCCTCAAGTTCTCATAAATGTTGAAGTTGTCGATAAAGGCAAATTAAAAAGGAATGAGAATATTTGGAAAGCAGTTAAGGAAGCGGATAAAAAGCTGGGAGAAAAAGGAAGAATCCTCGTACGTCCCTCTGGCACGGAGCCTTTGATTAGGGTGATGGTGGAAAGTGATACTGAAGAAAAAGCTAATGCCGTAGCGAAAAAAGTTGCCGATATAGTTGGAAAAGAGCTTGGTTAAAGTAGATGGAAAATTGAAAGGGTATGGGGTAACGGGTAAAGTTCAGCCCTCAGCTGCCAGCTATCAGCCTCCAGGGAAAAATATGAGTAGAGAAAAAGAAGGGTAGAGGGTAAGGAGTAAGAAAGTAGAAATTGGTGGAGATTAAATAGAAATTAGGCGGTAATTAAATAGAGATTAAGTTAAAATTTCAAGTTAATTACAATTAATTTCAATGAATCACCATAAATTACAATTGTATTACAACAAATTTCAATTAGTTACAATGAATTTTAATATCAGCACTCAGTAAAAATTAAGTAGAGAGATTAGGTAGAGATTGATAAAAAGGTAAAGAGTAAAGGGCAACGGGTAAATTTAAAAGTTGAAAGTTGAAGGATATGAGCATAGAGCATTGAAAACCAACAAGCCAACTTCCGATTCTCACTTTTTTCTATATGCTCTGCGCCTTGTTTTAGTAACCGGTTGGGGAAATTAGCTAATTTTTGGGAGGAAAAATTTAATGTGTGGAATTGTTGGATATGTTGGAGATAAAAATTCTGTTCCAATTCTTATGGGGGGTTTAAAAAAACTGGAATACCGGGGGTATGATTCAGCCGGTCTCGCAGTTTTTAACAACGGAAAAATTGAGGTAATCCGAGAAGTTGGAAATTTAGCTCATCTTGAGAAGGCCGTAGCTAAAAAAGAGCCTTATGGAAATTTAGGAATCGGGCATACGCGATGGGCAACTCATGGACGGCCCACCAAAGAAAACGCTCACCCTCATACTGATTGCAAAAACGGGATATCGATTGTTCACAACGGCATAATCGAGAATTTTTTAGAGCTTAAAAAAAATTTAATGGGAAAAGGGCACATCTTTCGCTCTGAAACAGATACTGAGGTTATAGCTCATTTGATTGAAAAACATTATGACGGAGATTTGTTTAAAGCAGTTCAATATGCTGTTGATGAGCTGGAAGGCTCCTTCGCTTTGGCTGCCATAAGTCGGGATTTCCCCGATTTAATCGTGGTTGCAAGGAAGGACAGCCCGCTTGTTATCGGCCTTGGGGACAATGAATATTTTGTTGCTTCAGATATTCCCGCTGTCTTAAGCCATACGAAGAATATTTTTATTCTTGAAAACCACGAGATGGCAAAAATTACTCCCCGAGGAGTTTGGGTGACTAATTTTGAGGGTAAAGAAGTTAAAAAGGATATTTTAAAAGTTAAGTGGAGCGAGGAAGCGGCTGAAAAAAGTGGCTACGAGGATTTTATGCTTAAGGAGATTTATGAACAACCTAAAGCCATAAAAGAAACCATGCGTGATAAATTTGACAGGAATGGCCAAATGCTTTTTGAGGGAATGCAGCTTGGTGAAGAAGATGTGTGTAAATTAAAAAAGGTGGTTATCATCGCCTGTGGTACCTCCTATCATGCCGGTCTTGTGGCAAAACAAGCCATTGAACATTGGGCTAAAATACCTGTCGAGGTTGATATTTCTTCTGAATTTAGATATTGTGACCCGATTTTGGACGAAAATACCTTGGCAATAGCAATTACTCAATCAGGGGAGACAGCCGATACTTTGGCGGGTGTCAGGGAAGCTAAAAGTAAAGGTGCCAGGGTTATTGGTATCACCAATGTTTTGGGAAGCACAATAACCAGAGAAGCAGATGGGGTGGTATATACTCATGCAGGCCCGGAAATCGGGGTCGCGGCCACCAAAACGTTGGTTTCTCAAATGGTTGCACTTTATATTTTTGCTCTTTATCTGGCAAGAGCTCGCAATACTTTGAGCGACAAAAAAATATCGGCTATAACCGAGGAGATTAAAAATTTGCCGGATCAAGTTGAAAAAATTCTTTCGGGTAATGGTGTGATTAAGAAAGCTGCGAAAAAATACGCTAACTGCACCAATTTTCTGTTTTTAGGAAGAGGAATCGGTTTGCCGGTTGCTCTTGAGGGAGCATTGAAGTTAAAGGAAATATCGTATATTCATGCGGAAGGCTATGCGGCCGGGGAAATGAAGCATGGGCCCATAGCGCTCATCGATGACGGCGTGCCCGCAGTTGTGGTTGCCACCAAAAGTAAGGTTCATGAAAAAATTCTTGGAAATATACAAGAGGTAAAGGCGCGTGGTGCCGACATTATAGCGGTTTCTTCGTTTGGTGATACTGAGATTGAAAAGGTTGTTGATTATGTTTTCTATATTCCGGAAACGACTGAGATTTTGTCGGCTATTCTTGCGGTAGTTCCTCTTCAACTTTTTGCTTACTACATGGCAAAAACAAGAGGTTGCAATGTAGATCAACCCAAAAATTTGGCTAAAAGTGTAACCGTTGAATAGACTGATAGGCAGATGCCTGCCCGCCTCTGGCGGGGCTGATAGCAAATGGCGAATGGCTGATGGCAGATAGCTAAAAGCGTAGAGCAGAGAGAATATAGAGCATGGAGTAATAGGGTGTGTGGAGTATGGTAAAACCAGCAATCTGACTAACAAACTACCGACTCCCTACTAAGAGACTACCGACTAATTAATATAGGGTAAAGGGTAGAGCAAAAAAAACAAACCAGCAACCAACAAACTAACTAGTTTTGGACTGATGGTTTATGATTTGAGCTATCGGCTATTGAGCGAACAGTAGTGAGCGAGCCATCGGCTATCGAGGCCGTAGGCCGAGCTATTTGGTTGATAGCAAAAACATGAACTTCAGAAAAGAGTGGTGGAGTGGTTAAAGGGATAGGCGTTGACATAGTTGAGATTGAGCGCGTAAAGAAAGCTATTCGGAGACATCCCCGATTTCAGGCTCGCGTGTTTACTTCTCAGGAACGTGATTATTGTCTGAGCAAAGCAAATCCCTACCTTCACTTCGCCGTTCGTTTTGCGGCCAAAGAAGCGGTTCTTAAGGCTCTGGGCACCGGTTTTCGTGGTGTTAAATGGACGGATTTGGAAATTTGCCGCGACGATCTCGGCAAACCATCTGTTAGATTTTTTGGCGGTGCCTCTAAAAAATTAAAAGAACGAGAAATAAGCGATATTCTTATAAGTCTTTCTTTTTGTCACCATAGCGCCATCGCTTCAGCGGTGGCTATTAAATCGGAGGGATAAAGAAGAAATGTTTGTTGTTAACAGCGAGCAGATGCGAAGGACAGAGGAGAATATAGTAAAAAATTTTGGGGTAACCTTAAGCGATTTGATGGAAGAGGTCGGCAAGGCTCTTGCTGAAGAGGTTCTCAATATTGTCGGGGATCGAGGAAATGTTTTAATAGTTTCCGGAAAAGGAAACAATGGCGGAGATGGTTTTGTTGCGGCCAGGATTTTAAGTCAAAAAGGGTTTAAGGTAACTGTTTTTTCTTTGGCTGATGAGGGAGAGATAAAAAGGGAAGCCAAGGATGCTTTTTTGGAATTAAAGAGATTTGTGACACCCAAGATATTAACCACAGACAATCTAAAAGAGTTTAAAGCAGCTCTTTTAGAGGTGGACGTGGTAGTGGATGCCATATTTGGCATAGGCTTTAAGGGAAAAATCGAAGGTTTTGTCGAGAAAATTGTAAGGGAGATTAATTCCGCAAATTTAAAAGTTGTATCGGCGGATATACCATCCGGCGTTGAAGCAGATTCGGGCCAGGTCCATGGTGTTTGTATAAAGGCAATTAAAACGGTAACTTTTATTGCGCCGAAAATTGGGCTTTTTATGTATCCGGGTGCGGAGTATGTTGGTGAGCTTAAAGTGGCGAACCTTGGTTTGTCTCCCGAGGTTTTAAAAGATGGATTGGCTCAGACGTTTTTGTCTGATGACATTAAGAATATTATCCCTGTTCCTTTGGGAGATGTTCATAAGAAGGCCAGGGGTAAAGTTTTAGTTATCGCCGGCTCCCGCGGAATGACCGGCGCTGCAGCCTTAACGGCTCGTTCGGCTTTAAGGGCGGGGGCGGGTCTCGTTGTTCTCGGTGTCCCCAAAAGTTTAAATGGTATTTTAGAACAGAAACTAACTGAAGTTATGACACTTCCTCTTGTCGAAACCGAGACCGGCTCCTTAGATTTGGGTGCATATGATGAGATAATTGAGGCAAGTAAATCTTTTGATGTAGTTGCTTTAGGCCCCGGGCTTTCACAAAATGAGAGGACGATTTCTCTTGTTCAAAAATTGATAGCGGATATCGATTGTCCGCTGGTTTTAGATGCTGATGGGCTTAACGCTGTTGTTGGCAAAACTCATCTTTTGGCAAAGCGTTTACGGTCAACGGTTATCACTCCTCACCCCGGTGAGTTAGCTCGTCTCTTTGAGATTACGGCGGAAGAAATTCAAAAAGACCGTTTAGGATTTGCTAAACGCGCTGTTTCCGAATGGAAAGTGGGGGTTGTTTTGAAGGGTGCCTACTCCATCGTTGGGGTTAATGATGATTTTTCAATAAACACCACCGGCAATTGGGGAATGGCTACTGCCGGGACGGGCGATGTTCTTACGGGTTTCATAAGCAGTTTTATTGCTCAAGGTTTAGATTCTTTTGAAGCAGCTGTACTCGGAACTTATTTTCACGGATTAGCGGGTGACTTTGCGGCCGACGATGTGACGCGATATTGTTTAATAGCCGGCGATTTAATAGATTATTTACCGAAAGCTATAAAAAATACATTAGAGAGGGGCTCAAGATGAAAGACTTAAAAGCCAAAGATATTATGAAGACGGATTTAATTACGATTAACGAGAACGTTTCGGTTAAAGAAGCTGCGCAGATTCTTCTTGAAAATAAAATCGGGGGTGCGCCTGTAGTAAACGACGATGGGGATATGGTTGGCATAGTTACGGATTCTGATCTTATAATGCAAGACGTAAAACTTCATTTCCCAACGTATCTTCATTTTTTGGACAGCTATATTTATCTCGGTAGCTTAAAGAAGTTTGAAGATGATTTAAGAAAGGCGGTTGGCGCAAACGTTAAGGACGTGATGGCAAAGGATGTTGTCTCTGTAGATGAGGAAGATTCAATTAAAGATGTTGCTACCACATTGGCCGATAAGAAATTGTCAAGAGTGCCAGTTTTAAAGGGCGAAGAATTAGTTGGTATAATAACTAAGACAGATATTATGAAAATAGTGGCAAAAAGTTAATTTGAGAAGGAGCGAACAATTGCGTTCCGTTTGGGCAGAGGTAAATATCTCCGCGATAAAGAAGAATGTAGCTTTGATAAAAGAGCGATTGGCACCTGGCGTCCTCTTTATGGCCGTTGTTAAGGCGAATGGATACGGACACGGTGATACGGAAGTGTCTAAGGCAGCTTTAGGTGCGGGGGCTGATCGTTTAGGCGTTGCTTTAGTTGAGGAGGGAATTAAGCTTCGGGAAGCGGGGATTGGGTGCCCCATTCAAATTTTAGGGGAAATTGCTCCTTCTTCCACAAAATTAGTGATTGAAAATAATCTTATCCCGACGATTTGTTCAAGGCGGGTGGTTGAGAAACTCTCCGAGGAAGCAAAAAAAGCAAATATGAGATTAAAAGTGCATGTAAAAATCGATACCGGTATGCACAGGCTGGGAGTTTCTCCTGAAGAAGCTCTTGGTTTTCTAAATTATGTAAAGTCACTCTCATTTATTGAGGTCGAAGGAATTTTTACTCATTTTGCAATGGCGGGAGAATCGACCGAATATACCAAAAAACAGTTTAAGAGTTTTCTTTCCGTGATTTCCAACTTAAAGGAAGAGGGCTTCGATATTCCCTTAAAACATGCCGCCAATAGCGCTGCCACCATTTTGATGCCCGAGACTTATTTAAATATGGTACGCGTCGGCATTTCCATGTATGGTCTTTACCCAACGAAAGCTACGAAACAGGCGATAACTTTAAATCCCACTCTTCAGTTAAAGACGAGGGTCTCCTCGGTGAGAACAATTTCATCCGGGGAGGGAGTTAGCTATGGATTAACTTATCGTGCCAAAGAAAAAACTGGGATAGCTGTTCTGCCTTTGGGGTACGCTGATGGCTACAGCAGGCTTTTTTCAAACAAAAGTTTTGTGTTATTAAAAGGGAAAAGATTTTCCGTCGTTGGAAATGTTTGCATGGATCAGTTCATGATAGATGTTGGTGATTGCCAAGTTGAGCCGGGGGATGAGGCCATTCTTATTGGAAGCCAAGGGGGAGACGAGATTACGGCGGATGAACTGGCTGAGATTTTAGGAACAATAAACTATGAAGTAGTTTGCATGATAAGTGGCAGGGTTCCAAGGATATATCTTAATGAAAGTTAATTTGGGAGTTGAGTCTCGAATGTTTTTAAAAAAATTGCTTCTTGTTTGTTTTGTGATTTCCTTTGTTCTTCTTGCTACGTGCGGGTGCGGTGGTCCATCTGATGGAAATGATGTTGAAGTGGAGAGAGAAGTCCCTATAACCTCTCACCAAGAGAAAAATGGATTTGAAATAGATTTTTCTATCCCAAAGCGGGGGTTTTCTTTAGGAGAAGAAATTCCTCTGAAAATAAGCATTAAGAATACAAGCGATGATTTTAAAGAGCTCACGTTTTCTTCGGGGAAGAAGTATGATTTTTGGGTGGAAAATGATTCCGGCAAGGAAGTTTGGCGCTGGTCTTTCGACAAGGTTTTTACGATGGTTTTGGAGTCGAAAAAATTGGAGCCCGGGGAACAAGTGGTTTATGAGTTGGTTTGGCCTCAAAAAGATTTTGACGGGAAACAGGTTCCGGCTGGGAATTATGTAGTTAAAGGGTTTTCAAGTGCAAGCGAACTTAAAGAAATCGTTTTGGGCTTAGAGGTTAAAATTGTCGATTAATTAGGAGTTTTTCATGAATATCCTAATAACAGGCTCTCCCGGGGTTGGAAAAACTACCTTGGTAAAAAAAGTTTTAGCTCTTTATTCCGGACAAGTTGCAGGTTTTTATACCGAAGAAATCAGAGAAGCGGGCAGAAGAAGAGGTTTTAAAGTAAAGGCAATCGGAGATGTGGAGGTATCTACGGAAGGGATACTTGCGCACGAAAACTTTCCCGGTCCCATCAAAGTTGGCAAATATGGAGTAAATGTAGAAGAATTTGAAAAAGTGGGGGTCTCGGCTTTGAAAAAAGCTTGTGGCGGTCACCACTTGATTATAATTGATGAAATTGGGAAGATGGAATTGTATTCGGAGGAATTTAAGCGTATCGTTGAGGCCGTTTTGGATTCGTCAAATTCGGTGTTAGCCACAATTGGAAAATTCAAGAATAAGTTTGTTGACGAGGTTAAAAAAAGAAAAGATGTGATAACTTTCGAGCTAACGTATAGAAATCGGGATGGAATGCCCTGAAAAATTGTTGAGATATTAAAAAGGAGGATTTAAACAATGAAATTATGTTCTAATTGCGATGCGGTTTTTGACGGGCATAAGTGGGCATATAATGAGGAGCTTTATGAGAAATTATCAAAGAAAAAAGACACAGAGTTCGGGTTGTGTCCGGGTTGTGAGAAGATTGAAAAAAGGATGGTTGACGGCGTAGTTCTTATTAAAGGGGATTTCCTGAAAGATCATAAGGACGAAGCCATAAATTTAATTCACAACATTGCGGAAAATAAGAGAAAAAGAAACGTGGGCGCGCGAATTTTTAGGATGGGAGAAACACCCGAGGGTTTTTCAATAGAAACGACGGATGAAGCTTTGGCTGAGCTTATCGGCAAGGAGTTTGAGAAAGCTTTTTCCGGAAAATTGGATATTCAATGGCTTGAAGGAGAAACCTTTGTTCGGGTTAATTGGGAAAGAGATTAGCTGGATATATGGATGATACAGGTAAAATCGGTTTAGATTTTTTTTCAAAAAGAGACGAGCTTTTTTTAAAAATTATTCAGTTTATAAAATCCAAGTCCGAAAGAGTTTATCTTGTAGGCGGTTATTTAAGAGACAGGATACTTGAACGCGAAGGCGGAGATATTGACTTAGCGGTTGCGGGCGATGTTGAAAAGTACGGCAGAGAGTTAGCGGATACCCTCGGAGGGAGTTTTTTTCTTTTAGGCGGTAAACAACAAGTTGCACGAATAGTTGTAAAAGATGGAGGCCAAAGAAAGATTGACATTTGTGCTCTTCGCGGGGGGATAGAGAATGATTTAAGGCTTAGGGATTTTACGATTAACGCTCTTGCTGTAAACGCTGAGAATTTGGCTGAAGGTTTAGTGCCCATTCAAATTATCGATGTTACCGGAGGTTTGCGTGGTCTTAAAAATAGAAAAATTTCGGTGGTTTCATCTGAGGCGCTTAAAAATGACCCCTTAAGGATTTTAAGGGCGGTCAGGTTATCCATTGAACTCGATTTTGATATTGAGCCTAAGACATTTTCTCTTTTAAAAGAATCTGCTAATTTAATTAAAAATATTTCCGCTGAAAGAGTTCAGCAAGAACTGTATTTGACATTTTCTCTGCCTGATTCCCATGAGGCAATTAAGAGTTTGGATGAACTTAACGTAATTGAACTCATCATTCCTGAATTCAAAGAAATGAAGGGTGTTGCTCAGAACGATTACCATCATCTCGATGTTTGGAATCATACTTTGCTTGCTCTTAAAAACCTTGATGAAATTTTAACGAATCTTAAGAAAATTTTTCCGGATGAGTGCGGACAAATTTTGCATCATTTAAATCAACCTTTTCAAGGGGGATTTAATAGGATTGTGCCTCTTAAGTTTGCGACTCTACTTCATGATATTGGAAAACCGAGAACAAAATTGTTTGATTCTTCGGGAGCAATACATTTTTATAACCATCCGGAGGTTGGGGCCGGATTAGCTAAGGGTATTTGCAAGCGGCTAAAAATAAGTAAGGAAGGCGTAATGATTGTCGGTAAGTTAGTTGCCGAGCATATGAGGGTAGGTTATCTTTCAAAGGAAGAGAACTTGACGGATAGAGCCATGAGGCGATTTTTGAGAGATTGTGGCAAAGAAACAGTTGAAGTTTTGCTTCTTTCTTTGTCTGATCGGTGGGCTACTTTGGGGCCGCTTTCCCCCCCGGAATCTCTTAATCGGCATGAGTATTTTATTAAAAAGGTTATGAAAGCCCACTTATCAGTTATTGAAAAACCCAAGCTGCATTTGGTTACGGGCTATGATTTAATGAAAGAGTTGAATTTGAAGCCCGGCAAATTTATTGGGAGATTACTTGAGGAGATCGAAGAAGCTCAAGCGGAGGGGAAAATTTCAACAAAAAAAGAGGCTTTGAATTTTGCGAAAAATTATTTTGAGGATTATATTAAAGATAAAAAATGATTTCAAGGGGACGATATGGAAATTTACGAAGCAATTTATGGAAGGCTGAGCGTGAGGTCTTTTGATGAAAAGAAAGATGTGCCAAAAGAAATTGTTGATAAAATTCTCGAGGCTGGTTGTCAGGCTCCATCTGCGGGGAATATTCAGCCCTGGAGGTTTTGGGTTATAAGGAATCCTGAGTTAAAGGCGATGATTTCAACTGCTGCCTTAAATCAAAGATACATATTAGAAGCACCCGTGATTATAATTATATGCGCTGATTTAAATGCCTCTGCTGAAGCGTATGGGAAGCGGGGAAGAGAGCTTTATTCTATTCAGGATGCCGCTTGCGCAACAGAAAATATTCTTCTCGCAGCTTACTCGGAGGGATTGGGAGCTTGTTGGGCAGGTGCTTTTTATGAGGAGGATGTGACTAATGCCTTGGATTTACCGTCTCATATAAGACCATTGGCGATAGTTTCTTTGGGCTATTCTTCTCTTGCAGGGGTGAAGCCGGATAAAATGCCCATTGAGGATGTTGTTGAGTATGTGGATTAATGAGATAAATTAAAAATCCAATTTTTTAAATTGATAGAATTAAGAAGGTGAGTGAAGTGCCTGTTTTTGAGTATAAGTGTTTAAAATGCGGTGAAAAATTTGAATTGCTTGTTGGTGTGGGCAAAGAAAATAATGAGTTGAAATGCCCCGGTTGCGGCTCAAAGGATTTATCGAAACTCTTTTCCGCCTTTAGGTTTAAGGGCGGAAACGGCAGCGGGGCTTCAAGTTGCGGAACCTGTGCAGCTTCTAATTGTAACGGCTGCAACTTAAGTTGAGAAAGGAGGTATTTCTTTGGCAGAAACTTTGGCGGAATTTTATGAAGAGTTAAAAGATTGTCAGAGGTGTTCTCTTGGAAAAACGAGGACAAACATTGTTTTTGGAGCCGGTAGCGAAAATGCTGATTTGGTGTTTGTGGGAGAAGCACCCGGACGCAATGAAGATATGCAGGGAAAACCATTTGTGGGTGCCGCGGGACAATTGCTCGATAAATTGCTTAACTCGATCGGGCTTGAGAGAAGCCAGGTGTATATAGCAAATGTTTTGAAGTGTAGGCCGCCTCAAAATAGAGATCCCTTGCCAGATGAGATTGAAATTTGCAAACCGTTTTTACTTAAACAGATAAAAATAATTGGTCCCAAAGTGGTTTGTACTTTGGGAAGATTTGCAACGCAGGTTATTTTGGATAAAAATGCTTCCATCTCAAAAGTTCGCGGCAAGCGTTTTGATGGTAACGGCTATTATATATTTCCCATATATCATCCCGCTGCGGCGTTGTATCAACGAACTAACATTGTTAATCTGAAGGCCGATTTTTTAAAACTCAAAGAAATATTAAGCGAGAAAACAATTGAGGAGCCATCTCATCAAGAAGAAGAGCCGGAACAGCTCATGTTGTTTTAGGAGAAGAGTGCGAGAAGAAAAAATCGTTTTTACCAAGTCGAGTTTTGAAACCAAAAAGTTTGCTGAAAAGTTAGCCCCACTTCTTCGAGCCGGAGATGTAATAAGCTTGACCGGTGACCTGGGGGCGGGCAAAACCTGTTTTGTTCAAGGATTAGCTTGTGGATTGAGAGTTAATAAGAAGATAACCAGCCCAACCTTTGCTTTAATTAAGGAATACTTAAACTCTTCCAACATTCCCTTCTATCATTTTGATGTTTATCGTCTTAAATTTTTGCAAGAAATGTTAGATATTGGTTACGAGGAGTATTTTTTTGGAGAAGGAATCACCGTTGTTGAATGGGGCGATAAAATAGCCCCTCTTCTTCCCGATGAATTTTTGGAGATAAAATTTAAGCGTCTTTCCAATGAAAATATGAGGAAGATAAGCATAATATCTCATGGCAAACGCTGGGCAGAAACGGCCAAAAATTGGTTAAAAGAAAGCCGAAAAGACCTTTGCACCGATATCAACACCTCAGAGGCTTGAGGCCCATTCGACTGACACCTCCGCTCACTTGATGCTACCAAGTGGTGGAGTTCCGCCCTAAGTTGATACCTTATGCCCGGATGCTTTAGAGAATTTCTACCCAACCCAGTAACCGAAGCTGCGTTGTGCAGTTATTAACAAAGCACCTTCTTCTGCCTTTCCGGCCAACATCCAAATTGAAAATTTTATCAAGCTTTTTGGTTCCCTCTAACTATATTATAGCATTGTTTTGGGGTTTTTTAGTCTTAATAATGGGTTTTTATTTGTTTTTGCCGGAAACGGTCTTTTGTTGTTGCGTGAGAAATTGTTATGTTCAAAAAGTTTGTCAGTTGGTATGATTTAAGGCTAAGAGAGGAGAAATTTAATGCTTTTGCTTGCCTTTGATACTTCGACCGACCTATGCACTGTGGCGGTAGGTGAAAAAGATGTTCTTTTGGGGGAACGCAACATTTGTGCGCCACGAGGACATATGCAGAAACTTTTCCCCCTAACGGATTCGCTGCTTTCCGACATCGGGTGCGATATACAAGACATCGACGCAGTTGCGGTTGGTTTAGGACCGGGTTCTTTTACAGGTGTAAGAATAGGAGTTTCAATTGCCAAGGGTCTTGCCCAAGGGACAAGAAAGCCAATCGTTGGCGTATCTTCTTTGGATGCTTTGGCAAAACCGCTGAGTTTTTGTGACGGTTTGGTCTGTGCGGTTGTTGATGCCAAAAAGAAAGAGGTTTATTCTTGTTTTTACAAGTGTTTTGGTGGAAACCTCCAACGTTTGACCGATTATAAGGCGCTTTCTCCCGAAAAGTTATGCGATAAGTTAAATGAGATGAATTTATCTGTTTCGGATGAGACTGAGGGGAATGAAAAGATAACGCTGGTCGGAGATGCTTTAAACTCACACCTATCCTTTTTTAAAGAACGGGTTAAAAGAGCAAAATTTGCTCCCCCAAATTTATGGTATCCCAAAGCGTCAAGCATAAAGGACTTGGCTTTTGATAGGCTCGAAAATGGTGAGAGCGATGATTATCTGACACTCGTGCCAATTTATGCCCGTATTCCCATCGCTGAGGAGATGTGGGAGAAGAAAGTGAGAGAAAGCGTTGAAGGGAAGAAAAGTTAAGATATTGTCCATGTGTTACGATGATGTTGAGGATGTCATTGAGATTGAAAGGAAGATATTTCCTGCTCCTTGGACAGCTGATGTTTTTGAAGAGCAATTAAATCAGTCGGATTGCACATCTTATTTTGTAGCAAAAATTGACGAAAAAATTGTAGGGTATGCCGGGATTATATTCCCGCCCGTTGGTAGGTATGGTGCCGGGGCCGAGGGTCATGTAACAAATATTGCCGTTGATGAAAATTGTAGACGAAGGAAAATAGGAAGCTTGCTTTTATTAAAGTTGATAGAAGAAGCACAAAACAGGGGCTCAAGGGTCATCTCTCTTGAGTTGAGGAAATCAAATATGGCTGCTTTGAATTTTTATAAGAAGTTTGGCTTTCGAATTTTTGGTTTAAGGAAAAACTACTATTCTGATACCGGTGAGGATGCGGTAGTTATGTTCGTTGATAATGTAAGCTTTGCCGATTATCAAAATAGACTACAAATTATAAGAGATTCTATTGGGTTTGGCGAGGTATGAAATGTTGATTCTCGGTGAATGGTGCTTATCTTCTGAGTTTTTAGTTTAAAGAATTAATATTCTTGGCAATTTTTATGGTTTTAATTTTGAACAGGTGGAAGATTTTTATAAGGAGGTTAAGGCAATGACAATAAACGATAGAGAGCATTATCAGAAACTCTTATATGAAGAGCTTCGAAAAGAAAGTGACAGGGGAGCTGTAATGGTTGAAGCTGCTTTTTTAGACAGAGCGCTTGAAAATACTCTTAAAGCTCGTTTTGTTCCAACTACTTCTGAAAAGGATGCTTCGATTTCAAATTTACATTTTGCTGTAAAAATAAATCTTGCTTATCGGGTTGGTCTGATTAGTTCAAAATTTCGTGATGATTTACTTAAAATCAAAGATATAAGGAATGATTTTGCGCACGATATTGAGGGGTGCGATTTTAATAATCCTAAGCATGTTGAAGCTATTAAAAAACTTGCTATTTCCGCTGATTTGGTCAGTTGTGATCCCGGGACAGGAGAACCATTTAAAGATGGACCAAGAGGTGATTTCCGGGTAATAGTATCTTGTATGCTTTGGGTTTTACGTTCATTAGCGGAAGGAATTAGAACAATGGAAAGTTGTCCTATTAAAGCAATTGAAGAAGCTTTCCCCGAATGGTTTTATACTGGAAATAAGAATTGATTAAAAAAGATTAAAATCAAGGTTTTTGGAGGAATTCTTTGAGAAAATTAATCACTATTCTTGGAATAGAGACCTCTTGTGATGAGACCGCGGCGGCGGTTGTGGCCGATGGTAAAAGGATTTTGTCGAACATTATTGCTTCTCAGGTTAAATGGCACCGGAAGTTTAGCGGGGTTGTACCCGAGATTGCCTCTAGAAAGCACGTGGAGCTCATAAGTCCTGTTATAGAAGAGGCGTTGCTCGAGGCGAATGTTACTTTGGGTGATATTGATGCCGTTGCGGTTACTCAGGGCCCCGGTTTGGTGGGAGCGTTGTTGGTTGGTTTGAGCGTTGCCAAAGGGATTTCTTATGCGACAAAAACCCCTCTTATATGCGTAAATCACATTGAGGCTCACATCTTGGCAAATTTTCTTGAATATCCCAACCTTAAACCTCCTTTAGTTGCTCTTGTTGTTTCGGGTGGGCACACGGCCATAGTTTATATGAAAGATTTTGGTGAATATGAAGTCCTCGGAGAGACTTTGGATGATGCTGCCGGAGAGGCTTTTGATAAGGTGGCAAAATTTTTGGACCTTGGTTATCCGGGTGGCCCTGTAATAGATGAGTTGGCTGTAAAAGGAAATCCTCAAGCCATTAACTTCCCAAGAGCCATGATTAGAAGAGACAACTACGATTTTAGCTTAAGCGGTCTTAAGACCGCCGTCTTTAATTATGTTTCAAGGGTAAAGGCGGAGGGTAAACAGATAAATATTCCCGACATTTGCGCAAGTTTTCAAGCGGCAGTTATAGATGTCCAAATTTATAAGATTCTTCGGGCGGTTAGAGAGAAAGATGTTGATAAGATAGTTTTAGCCGGTGGGGTTGCCGCAAACAAATCCCTTCGAGAAAGATTACAAAATGAGGCGACCAAAGAAGGCAAAGAACTTTTTTACTCTTCACCCCTTCTCTGTACCGATAATGCAGCGATGATTGCTTGCGCGGGTTATTTTAAATTTAAAGAGGGCAAAACTTGTGCGTTGGATGCAAACGCTGAACCAAATCTGTCGTTGGTCGACGAACCGTAGGTTATTTTTTAAATATTATGTAAACTAAATTATTTTTTTTGCTTGTGGATAATGTGGATAAGTCCGATTTAACCTTTTAAAGAAGCTACCTTCCTCTGGAAAATTTTATGGAAAAATTTTAATCGATATTTTTTAATAAAAAGGTGATGGAATACGTGGATTCTGATGTTGCTCAAGCAAGTGCGGAAAGCGAATTAAAAATTTCCGATTTAATTTTAGCAAGTGTTTCGGGATGTTTGCTGATATTTGCCTTTCCCAATTTTAGCTGGTCTTTTATTGCTTGGCTTGCCTTAGTTCCCTTACTTGTCGCCATTTATCGCTCATCTTTTAAGGGAGCTTTGCTTTGCGGTTTAACTGCGGGTGTCTTTTTTTTCGGGGGACTTCTTTATTGGATATTTCTTTTTGGATTACTTGCGGGATTTGGTTTAATTTTATCCCAATCTTTTTTCTTCCTGCTCTTTGGACTTGGAACAAAGGTTATCCACAGTCATTTTAAAAGAGAGGCTCGATTGATTCTGGTTCCTGCTCTCTGGGTTTCTTTGGAATTTTTGCGTTCAATTGGTCCCTGGGGTTTTTCGTGGGGGGTTCTTGGCTATAGTCAGTATAATTTTCTTCCCATTATTCAAATTGCAAAATGGACAGGGGTTCTCGGTGTATCGTTTTTGTTGGTTTTTGTAAATGAGTTTATCGCGGAAAACTACACGCACATCTTCCAACAAAAGGGGTCTGCAATCCAAAGGATTATTCTCTGGATAAAAGGCTCCGGGAGAATTTTTTTAAGGGATACGGTTTTGGTGTTGCTCGGAGTTATTTTGCTTGTCGGGATCGGAAATCTTAATTTGTCGGGTTCACGGGGGAGTGGGGAAACAATTAAAATTGCAATTTTACAGCCGAGTATTCCGCAGGATATAAAGTGGGAGCCAATGAAAAAGGAAGAAGTTTTTGAAGCGCATCTAAAATTGGCTCGAGAGGCGGCCGAAGAGAAACCGTATATCATAATTTGGCCTGAAACCTCAACTCCGGCTTACCTATTGGAGGAAGAAGAATATTTTAAGAAAATAAAAGATCTTGCTGAAAAGGCGGATAGTTTTTTGTTGGTAGGAGGGCTTTACCGGCCTGCCGGTAGGCATGGTGAGAATAAGGGGCGTTCTTTTAACTCCGCTTTTTTATTTTCCCCCAAAGGCGAAATTTTAGATAGGTACGATAAATTACACTTAGTTCCATTTGGAGAGTATGTTCCTTTAAAACCGATTTTTTCAAACATTGAGGCGGTTGCGTCCGCTTCGGGAGACACATCTCCGGGGAAAGAATTCACGGTATTTGAGACAGGTGCCGGGAGGTTTTCTGCGGTCATCTGTTTTGAATCTTCCGACTCACTTATCGTTCGTCGTTTGGCCTTAAAGGGCGCCGAAATGTTGGTTGTTATGACAAACGATGGTTGGTTCAAAAAGACCGCTGCGGCTGAGCAGCATTTATCGATGGCCGTATTGCGCGCAGTTGAAAATGATTTTTTTGTGGTTCAAGCGGCAAATACCGGAATTTCAGCAATTATTAATTCGAGAGGAAGGGTGGTGTCGCGGACGGCTCTTTTTGACAGGAAATGTCTCGCCGGCAAAATTGTTTTAAGGGAAGGGAAGAGTTTTTATAGAAGATTTGGGGATATCTTTTCCTACAGCTGTCTTTTAATTTCTCTGGGCAGCATATTTTTTGCTTTCAATTTGAAAAAATGATTGTTGATTTTGTTGTTTTGTTATTGTAAGATATTTTTGTTCTGATTAGCACTCTCGGTTAAAGAGTGCTAAAACAATTAATTATCCAGAGGATAATCCCTTGGATTATATGATGGGAGGGTTGATTATGAATTTAAAACCATTAGGAGACAGGGTAGTTGTTAAACCCAGTGAAGGTGAGGAGAAAACCAAAAGCGGGATAGTCATTCCCGATACCGCCAAAGAGAAACCACAAGAAGGGGAAGTTGTTGCTGTAGGCAGCGGGAAATGTGATGAAAGTGGCAAGAAAATTCCTCTTGAGGTTAAAGCGGGGGACAAGGTTCTTTATTCAAAATACGGTGGAACCGAGGTTAAGGTGGAAGGGGAAGAGTACCTTATCTTGAGAGAAAGCGATGTTTTGGCTATTGTAAAAAAATAATTGAAAGGGAGGCGAATAAATTAAATGTCAAAAATAATAGAGTTTAATGAAGAAGCAAGGCGAAAAATGCAAGCAGGAGCTAATAGTCTTGCAGATATTGTAAAAGTTACTCTTGGGCCAAGAGGCCGGAATGTTATTTTTGAAAGAAAGTTCGGCATTCCAACCATTACAAATGATGGGGTAACAATTGCAAAAGAAATTGAGTTGGAGGATCCATTTGAGAATATGGGAGCTCAATTGGTAAAGGAAGTGGCGACAAAAACCAACGATGTAGCGGGCGACGGGACCACGACGGCTACGGTGCTTGCTCAAGAGATAATAAATAAAGGTTTAAAAAATCTTGCCGCTGGCGCAAATCCAATGGTTCTCAAAAAAGGAATTGAAAAAGCAGTTCAAGCGACGGTTGATGAAATTAAGAAGCTTAGCCGCTCTATTGCAGACAATCCTAAGAAGATTGCCGAGGTTGCTGCAATCTCTGCCGCTGATGAAGAAATTGGATCAAAAATTGCTGAGGCGATGGGAAAAGTTGGCAAGGACGGAGTAATTACCGTTGAAGAATCTCAAACCTTCGGGATAGATATCGAAGTTGTTGAAGGTATGCAATTTGATAAAGGCTATTTATCTCCTTATATGGTTACC
Source organism: Candidatus Oleimmundimicrobium americanum (assembly GCA_002366545.1). Lineage (GTDB taxonomy): Bacteria > Actinomycetota > Aquicultoria > UBA3085 > Oleimmundimicrobiaceae > Oleimmundimicrobium > Oleimmundimicrobium americanum. The sequence goes on from DFBH01000006.1 coordinate 24,414, forward strand.
GATACTGAAAGAATGGAAGCGACCCTTGATGATCCCTACATTCTTATCGCTAATCAAAAGATAGGTGCTGTACACGACCTTCTTCCCATTTTGGAGAAGATAATGCAGACAGGGAAACCCTTATTAATAATTGCTGAAGATGTTGAAGGAGAAGCTTTGGCTACCCTTGTGGTTAATAAAATAAGAGGGACTTTTACCTGTGTTGCAGTGAAAGCACCCGGTTTCGGCGATCGCAGAAAAGCAATGCTTCAAGATATTGCAATTGTTGCTGGTGGCCAGGTAGTTACCGAAGAGCTTGGTATGAAACTTGAGAATGTAACCATTGATATGTTGGGTAGGGCTCACAGAGTGAAAATCACCAAAGAGGATACGACTATCGTTAGTGGCCAGGGCGGCATGGAAGCCATTAAAGGTCGTATCAATCAAATTAAGGCCGAGATTGAGCAAAGTGATTCCGAATTCGACAAAGAAAAACTTCAAGAAAGATTAGCGAAGTTGAGCGGCGGTGTCGCTGTTATTAGAGTTGGGGCAGCTACTGAAGTTGAGCTCAAGGAGAAAAAGCACCGGATAGAAGATGCTCTTTCTGCAACGAGAGCTGCAATCGAAGAGGGGATTGTTCCCGGCGGAGGAGTTGTTTTGGTTAATTGCATTCCTGCAATCGATAAAGCCGAAGCTGTTGGTGACGAGAGGACCGGTGTGGAAATAATTGAGCGTGCTTTAGAAGAACCGCTTCGTCAAATTGCCAACAATGCCGGTCTTGAAGGTTCTGTGATTGTAGAGAAAGTAAGGGGTCTTAAAAAAGGTCATGGGCTAAATGCAGCTACTTCTGAGTATGTTGATATGGTGGAAGCGGGAATAATAGATCCGGCAAAAGTAACTAGATCCGCAATTCAGAATGCAGCAAGTGTTGCAGCCATGTTTTTAACTACAGAGGCCGCTATAGCGGATAAGCCTGAGGAAGAAAAAGGCGGAATGGGAATGGGTATGCCGGGCGGAGGTATGCCGGGCATGATGTAGGTTCCCCATTTAATTTATTTAGAAAAAGAAAAGCCCTTGCTTAAGCAAGGGCTTTTCTTTATGCTATAAATCAGAGGTTTAGCTTGTTATTTACTCCAGTTAAGTTTGCGGAGCAGAAAATGATGTATAATAAAAGTCCTTCTATGTTGCATATGTATAGAACCCAATCAACTTCTTGACAGTTTTTTTGGTGCAGGTTAAGATTAATAAATTTAGAATTTTGAAAGAAGGAATTTTTAAAAATGAGATTAGCCCAGAAGCTTAACTTGATTATGGTTAAGTAAATCTGGGTTATTTTTTAAAAAACTTAATCGATTTTTAGGAGGCATTTTATGGAAGTTGAGATTGGGAAAGGGAAATTTGGAAGAAGGGCTTATGGTTTTGATGATATTGCGATAGTCCCGAGCAGAAGGACGAGAGATCCTCAGGATGTAGGTATCTGTACAAGGATAGCGGACTTTCATTTTAAGCTCCCGGTCTTAGCTTCAGCGATGGATGGTGTTGTTGACCCTGAGTTTGCTATTAAGATGGGCAAACTGGGTGGTTTGGCTGTTTTGAATCTTGAAGGATTGCAGACAAAATACGAAGATTCCTCCTCTGTCCTTAAAGAAATTTCAAGTTTTTCCAAAGAAGAAGCAACTCGTAAAATGCAGGAGTTATATAAGGAACCGATAAAACCTGAGCTGGTTGGAAAAAGAATCGAAGAAATTAAAAAGGGTGGAGTTATAGCTGCTGCATCGATAACACCTCAAAAAGTTACGCAGTATTATAAAATTGCGATAGATGCCGGTTTAGACATATTAATTATACAAGGAACTGTGGTTAGCGCAGAGCATGTAAGCACCACTTGTGAAGTCCTGGATTTAAACAAGTTTATTAAGTCAGTTTCCATTCCCGTTATTGTCGGTGGTTGCTGTTCTTACTCTGCGGCGCTTCACTTGATGAGAACCGGCGCGGCAGGGATTCTCGTAGGAGTGGGTCCGGGGGCGGCTTGCACAACGCGTCAAGTTTTAGGAGTTGGAGTGCCACAAGCCACAGCAATTGCTGATGCCACAGCTGCTCGGACACGTTATCTCGATGAAACCGGGAAATATGTAAAAGTAATTGCCGATGGGGGAATGAGAACGGGTGGAGATATTGCGAAGGCAATTGCCTGCGGGGCCGACATGGTAATGATCGGTTCACCTTTAGCGCGAGCAAAAGAAGCGCCCGGCAGAGGGTATCATTGGGGAATGGCTACTTTTCACCCTGATCTTCCGCGTGGAACGAGGGTTTGCACCGGTATTGCGGGAAGTTTAGAAGAGATATTGGTAGGTCCTGCTCGTGAAAACGACGGGACTTTGAACTTGTTCGGAGCGCTTAGAACCTCCATGGCCACGTGTGGATATAAAGATATAAAGGATTTTCAGCAAGCAGAAGTAATGATTGCCCCCTCTCTTAAAACTGAGGGCAAGTTTCTTCAGCGAGCTCAGGGCGTTGGAATGGGATAAGGGGCAGATAGCAGGGCTTATGGCAGATGGCTGAAAGCGTAGAGCGTGGAGCAGAGAGAATATAGAGCATGGAGTATAGAGTGTGTGTGGAGTATGGTAAAATCAGTAATCTGACTAACAAACTACCGACTCCCCGCCTGCCTACACCTATGATGCCGTTAGGCATTGGCGGGCAGGCCCACTAAGAGACTGCCGGCTAATTAATATAGGGTAAAGTTGAAATGAAGAATGAAAAATGGAGAACGAAAAACGATAATGAAAAAATAAAAATGGCTTCTAAGCATAGCCCATTTAACAACAGACGATAGTCTAATGATAAACATTATCTTAAAGGGTTTTCAATTTTAAATTTTCTATATAGTTTTACATTTTTATATTTTATTTTTTAAATATTTCTTGAATTTTTAACGATTTAAAAAGTGAGGAGCTTATGGTAAGTGGGAGATAAATTTAGCGAAAGCGAACAGGGCAGTTTACAAAAAGTATTAGTGTTGGATTTTGGGGCGCAGTATAGCCGGCTGATTGCGAGGCGGGTTAGAGAATGTAAAGTATATTCCGAAATTGTTCCCTATGATATCTCGGTTGATGAAATAAAGAAGATAAATCCTCAAGGGCTTATTTTTTCCGGGGGACCGGCCAGTGTTCATGTTCCAAATGCTCCGAGATGCAGCAAAGAGATATTTAAACTCGGTATTCCCATTCTTGGAATATGCTACGGAATGCAGCTCATGGCGGATATGTTGGGTGGAGAGGTTGCCGAGACGGGGAAAAGTGAGTATGGAAAAACGAGGCTTTTAGCAAAAGAAGACACACTTCTTTTTAAAGGTATCTCTCTCGAGCAAGATGTATGGATGAGTCATTGTGATTCTGTAAAAACCATGCCGGTTGGCTTTAAGTCTGCTGCAGCTACCGAGTCAATCCAGGTAGCTGCGATGGAAAATTCAAATAACAAGCTTTATGCTGTTCAGTTTCATCCTGAAGTGATTCACACCTCTTTCGGGATAGATATCTTAAAAAATTTTCTTTATGATGCTTGCGAATGTACCCCTTCTTGGACGATGGTTTCCATCATAGAGAAATCTATTGAAGAGATAAAGAAAAAAGTTGGTAGAAATAAAATAATTTGCGGCTTAAGCGGCGGGGTGGATTCAGCGGTTGCCGCTGTTTTGGTTCATAAAGCCGTTGGTGACCAACTTACATGTGTTTTTGTGGATCATGGTCTGCTTCGAAAAAGAGAAGCTGAGCAGGTAGAAGAGACTTTCAAAAGGAATTTTAAGATTAACCTGGTTCAAATAGATGCCCAAGAGCGTTTCTTAAAAAAACTTAAGGGGGTTACTGACCCCGAAAAAAAGAGGATTTTTATTGGGGAGGAATTTATCAGGGTTTTTGAAAAATTTGCTTGTGAGCTTAAAAACGTGAATTTTTTGGTTCAGGGAACTTTGTATCCAGACGTAATTGAGAGCGGCACCAAGGATGCCGCGAAGATAAAAACTCATCACAACGTTGGTGGCTTGCCCCTTGATATGGATTTTAAGCTTATAGAGCCACTTAGGTTGCTTTTTAAAGACGAAGTTAGAACGATGGGCGAAGAGCTTGGTTTGCCGGATGAGATTGTTTGGCGGCAACCATTTCCGGGTCCGGGATTAGCCATAAGAATTATTGGCGAAGTTACAGCTGAAAGATTGGAAATTTTAAGGGAAGCGGATGCGATTGTTACAGAAGAAGTAAAAAGAGCAGGTCTTTACCGCAAGATTTGGCAGTCATTTGCTGTTTTGCCGGGGATCAAGAGTGTTGGCGTAATGGGGGATAAGAGAACATATGCGTATCCCATAGCCATTAGAGCGGTTACTTCCGAAGATGCTATGACCGCTGATTGGGCAAAGTTGCCTTACGATGTTTTGGAGCGATTATCAAGTCGGATAATAAACGAAGTTTCGGGCGTAAATCGGGTTGTTTATGATATAAGCTCAAAGCCACCGGGCACAATTGAGTGGGAATAAACAATAGGGTAAAGGGTAAAAAGAAATGAAAAATGGAGAATGAAAAGTGAAAAACTAAAATTAAGAATTAAAAAGGTTTTTGTCCAGAGGACAACCTTTTGAGTTGAAAGTGTTTTAGGAATTTTATCTTTTGTGGGTTGATTTTCAATTTTAAATTTTTCTATATAATTTTACATTTTTATTTTTTAGTTCTTAGTTTGTTATTTATTAATAACCAACAAGGGGGTTTTATGACGGATATTGAAAAAGATATGGAGAAGTTGCGAAATAAGATTGATATGATAGATGAACAAATTGTGCGTCTTTTAAATGAAAGGGCAGAGATAGTTTTAGAAATAAAAAAACTTAAAACAAAAGGTAATCTTTCTGTTTATGATCCCCGTCGAGAAGAAAAGATATTTAAGAAAATTTCGGCACGCAACAAAGGGCCCCTCTACGACGATGCAATTAACGAAATATATGAGAAGATTCTTCACTGTATGAAAGATTTGGAGCGATAATGGATATTTTTGACCCAAAAAAAGTTGTTATAATAGCCGGGCCTTGTGCAATTGAAAGCAGAGAACAGTTTTTTGAGGTCGCTGAAGCGGTAAAAAGAGTTGGTATAAAATATCTGCGAGGTGGGGCTTATAAGCCTCGCACATCTCCTTACAGCTTTCAAGGACTTGGAGAGGAGGGCCTAAAGTATCTCTCTGAGGCCGGGAAGAATTTTGGACTTAAATCCGTGACGGAGGTTACGGATTCGGAACATGCTGAGCTTATTGCAAAATACGCCGATATTCTTCAAGTCGGGGCGCGCAATATGGACAATTATTCTCTTCTTAAAAAGCTTGGAAAGATAACCGCGAAAGATAAAAAGCCGGTTTTTCTTAAAAGAGGGTTTTCGGCGACGATTGAAGAGTGGTTGCTTGCGTCCGAGTATATTACTTCGGCGGGGAACCCGAATGTTATTTTGTGTGAGCGAGGGATAAGGACATTTGAGACGGCTACGCGTTTTACTCTTGATTTAAATGCTGTTCCCGTAGTAAAAAAACTAAGCACCCATCCAATAATTGTGGACACCAGCCATTCTACGGGTCATGCGGATATGGTAATTCCGATGAGCAGAGCTGCAATTGCCGCGGGAGCCGATGGAGTGATGGTTGAGGTGCACCCAAATCCCAAAAAAGCTCTGTGCGATGGAGTCCAATCACTAACTCCTGGAGAGCTCGAACAATTAATTAAAGAACTTAAACCTATAGCCAAAGCCCTTGGAAAAGAGATAGGTTAATTAAATAAATCCTAAAAAGTGATAGTGCCCTTTGTTTCCCGCGATTATAGTGTCATAAATCTTTTCAGCGCATTCTTTTGTAACTCTTATATATTCAATGCCGGTTGGTCTTCATAACTTTTCCGGGTGATAGAGAGAGTCGGTTATTGATATAATCATTAAATAACGTTGACTTACAAAACCGATGGTTGTTTTATGCGAGCATACAAAAACTTAGGTGAATGATTTGAAAGCATATCTGGATATAGAGACATCTTTTGATGGCAGAATAACCGTTGTTGGAATGTATCGTCCCAGCAAAAATTTAACACAACTTGTTTTGCCGAGTATTACGTCCGAAGCTATTTTAGGTTTTTTGGATGGGGCTGAGTCTGTTGTTACTTACAACGGTAGTCGTTTTGACCTTCCTGTTATCGAAAAGTGTTGTGATTTGAATTTGATGGACTATTTTAAGTCAATCGATTTGATGTACGATTGTTGGAGACACGATTTATATGGTGGCTTAAAGAAAGTGGAAAAAATTTTGGGAATTCACAGAGATTTGTCCGATGTGGATGGTTGGGATGCTGTGAGGTTTTGGTCGAGATACGAAACATATGGCGACGAAGAGGCGCTTGAGGTTCTTTTGAAATATAACAAAGAAGATGTGTTAAATCTTTGTATTATTGAGGAATGTTTAAAAACAAGGGAAAATCGAAGTTAATCTCTTAAAAGTTGCTACATTTAAGCCAAACGCTTGTTTGTCATATCGTGAGCTAACAAATATAATAAAATTAAATGTGATGTAAAAATCTTTTAGAGGTGAATATTGATGGAGATATATCTCGCGGTTTTACTTGTTTTTTTAATGGTCTTACTTTCCGGCGGTTTTATCTGGTTGGTTCTTAAGTCTAAACAAGAAGAAACGTCAATTCCTCTTTTACAGCAACAAATTTTAGAACTTCAAAAACAGGTACGCGATAGTTTAAGCGAAGGTAACAAGCGTATGGATGAGCGACTTGAAAGCATCAGCAAGCTTATGGCCGATTCTAATAAAACAATGGGTGAACGGCTTGAGGGGGCCGCTAAGGCTGTAGGAAATGTCCAAAAAGGTTTGGGGGAGCTCTCCGCGGCCACCGTTCAAATGATTGATGTGGGAAAAGATATCTCAAAACTTCAAGATATTTTAAGAGCTCCAAAACTGCGTGGTGTGATGGGGGAAACATTTTTGAGTGAATTGTTGGCTCAAATTCTTCCATCCAAATATTATGAAATGGGCTACGGTTTTCGAAGTGGCGAAAAGGTTGATGCCATAGTTCGTATCGGGAAGATGTTGGTGCCAATTGATTCTAAGTTTCCCCTCGAGAACTTTAAACGCTTGATTGAGAGCCAAACGGAAGAGGAACGTAAAATCAACCGAAAGAGTTTTGTCCGAGACGTTAAGAAACATGTTGATGCCATTGCTCAAAAATATATCTTACCTGATGAGGGAACTTATAATTTTGCTCTCATGTATATTCCGGCTGAGAATGTCTATTACGAGATTATTATGACCAATGACGATTTGGGAAACAAAACGAGTATTTGTGATTATGCGATTAGGAAGCATGTGATTCCCGTATCCCCCAATAGTTTCTATGCTTATTTACAGGTCATAGTTATGGGGCTCAAAGGTCTTGATATCGAAAAAAGTGCTCGTGAGGTGATGAATTATCTTGGACGGCTTCAAGGAGACCTTGGGCGATTTCAGGAGGATTTTGAGGTGGTAGGGAAACATATTTATAACGCCAAAAATAAATACGATGAAGCCGAGAAAAAACTGGAACGTTTAGATGATAAACTTTTAAATGCAAGTGAAAATACAGCTGAGCTCAAAAGTGGCTCAGTTTAGATGTTTGTATTTTATTTTTCTCCAAATCTCTCCCTCTGAAATTTGTTTATTACTGAAGAAATAAACCGGCTGAATAAAAGTGTTATAATTAAAAATAAGTAAACGGTTGCAAATTAATTTTTCTATGAATTGAAATGATTTTGGCAGGGGATGGGAACGATGGCGTTGATGAATATCAGCGTGATTCCTTTGGGAACACCTACAACAAGCCTCGGGGATTACATCGTTAAAATTATAAAAATTCTTGATGAAGAGGGGGCAACGTATAAACTGACAGACATGGGCACAATAGTTGAAGGGAAAGCTCACCGGCTTTTTGAAATCGCTAATAGGCTGCACGAGTTTCCTTTTAGTGAAGGCGTAAAAAGAGTGATAACCACCATTGAAATCGATGATAGGAGAGATAAAAAAGTTGAATTGGGAGATAAGGTTAAATCTGTGCAAGCAAGACTTAAATAGTGAACAAGTATTGAAAATAATTTCAACGGATAAAAAAGGTTTTGGTGGTAAATGTGTATAAAAAAGGAACTAAAGTTTGTTATCCTTTTTATGGAGTTGGGAAAATAGAAAGTATTACTACCAAGGTTTTTAATGGTCAGGAACAGAGATATTATTCCATTTCTTTTTTTGATGAAAACTTAAAAGTGATGGTCCCGGTAGATAAGGCAAAAGAATTAGGATTAAGAGATGTGTTGTCGAAAAAAGAGGTTAAGGCATTGTTGGAGGTTTTAAAAGATAGGGCGAGTGAGCCCAACATTAAAGATATAGACCGCTCGTACTTTCTTCATATGATTGGAAGTGTGGATATTTCTGATGTAGTTAGGGGAGTCTGTGACTTGCTCTGTAAAAAAGAGATAGATGGCTTAAAAAGAAATGAAAGTGATTTGTTAAAGAGGGGCATCAATATATTAATCGGCTTGATAGTTTGCGATGGAAAAATTAATTCCACGGAAGCAAGAAAAATGATAATGGATTACTGGGAAGAAGGGTTGGGTAAAAAGAAGAAAAGTTAGCGGGTGAGTTTGTTCGTTGCCAAATCGGCATCCGATTTTCTTGCTCGCCTAAAAATGATATTGCATTTAATTTGCTGGTTTTAGATAGGGTTAAAATTTAAATAAAACCCAAGGCCGACTTAAGTCGGCAAAATACTGCCTGTATCGGGGCAGTATTTTACTTAAAATAAAATAAAGGGAAAAGAAGGGTTTTAAGAGAATTATTTTATTGATTTTGACAGATTTTACAGGAGGGGAGCAATGAGTGCTCAGGTATTTAAACTAAAAAAATCTTCTATTTGTTTATCCATTTTATTATTATGCTTGTTTTTTACGGTCATCTCCGCCAGAGGGCTGAGTCACAAGTTTGCTTTAGCCGTGGAGCGTGAACCGAAAGTTCACGAAGTAGAAGTAGGTTATGTTGGAGAAATTCACGAAGAAGCGGAACACGAAGAAGAACATGTGGTAGTAGAGCATGAAGAGGAAACCCATGAAGATGTAGAGCATGAAACAATTGGGCATGGAGAAGCTGAAAGTGAAGAAGGGGAGGGTATTAAAATACCGCTCTTTGTTGATGCGGTATTTCCGGTTGTAATAGTTGTATTACTTTTAGGAGCCGGAAAAATTTTAGAGGGCTATGGGAAAAAGACAGTTTAATCTTTTATTAAATTCAGGGCTTCTTTGTATGCGATGTAAGTTTTCTCAGTAAAAAGGACGAATTTTACCTCATCAAAGTGGTCCTTTTCTTTTAAGAAATCTTTCACAGCTTTCAGGGCAATTTTTGCTGCTTCTTTGAGCGGATATCTATAAGCCCCTGTGCTAATGGAAGGGAAAGCGATGATTTTAACGCCCTTATTCTTTGCAAGCTTCAAGCTATTTGTGTAGGCATCTTTCAAAAGCTCTGGCTCTCGGTTTTTTCCACCTTTCCAAATTGGTCCAACGGTGTGAATCACGTGTTTGGCGGGAAGGTTTCCGCCTGTTGTTATGACCGCCTCGCCTGTGGGCAACCTTCCGATTTTTTTGATTATCTCTTTGCATTCTTCAAGGATTTCGGACCCACCGGCTTTATGGATTGCGCCGTCTATGCCACCTCCACCCATAAGCCTCCCGTTTGCGGCGTTTACTATGGCCTCAGTAGTTTGTTTAGTTATATCCCCTTGAATTAAAGTAAGGATAGTTTTACCCATTTTAACCTCTGTTTTTTCCATCAGATCTCCCATTTCCTGTTATTGCGCTTGCCCGCCTCTGGCGGGAGGAGTGTAAGCGACGCGGCAATCTCAGGTTTTTAAGCATCAATATCTTCATAATCGATAAATATTTCAACATCCAATTGCTCAAGAACTTCTGCAATATGGTTATGTATGGTAACGATATCGGAGCCGGCAAAGAGCAGAGCGCACGCCTTTTTATCTTTTGTCAAAACCAGAGAACCTGAATCGCCTGGTTGCGACATAAAGGTGGTAAGAATTTGATTTCTAAAAAGCGGCACACCATTGTCATAATGTATTCGTATGGATGCTTTGGTATCCAAAACCTCGCCGTATGTGTGGCCAGTTGTGCGGCCGGTTTTTTGAACTATCATGCCGACCCTTGCCTTTGTTACCCCGCCGACTTTTCCGATGTCGAGGATGGTTTCCTCTACTAAATCTTCGCTTAAAGGTTTCGCCAGCGCCGCGTCCACGGTGTTTGGATTATAAAAATCAACTTCAACCCACCTTAAAAGTTTTGCTATGATGTCTTTTCTTTTGTGGCCATCATCCAAAACACCAGGCTGAATAATCGGATCGTCTTTTTTGGCCCTGTTTTCGTTTGCCAGAACGTGGTTGTTGCTTAAAATAAGTTTTTTGCCCGTTACTTTATCCCTTACAATTACTCCAAGCGTTCCCGCTCCCACTTTTTTATGGCCGATGCTAACTCCTCCCGGCGCGGGTCTGATTTTTTCCCGGTAAGCCATGGAAGGATAGACGAAAGCTTCAACTTTCCCGATTTCGATTACGTCGGTTACAATCTTCTTTTTTTGTTTGAACTTTCTTAATCCAAACGTGGATACGGATAAGGCTTTTGGAATAATGTCTGTTTGTGGAAGCTCATCAACGGGAATTTTCTTCTCAACGTAGTATCTTAGAGATTTTTCTTTTGTTATTTTTCCTTCGACAATTTTTGGGCCAAAACCGACTCCGACGATGTTTTTTGTTCCGATTTCGGGCTCTGCGCCTCTTATTATTTTCTCAATGGGGGAAAGTTTTGGATTATTCATTACCCTCCTTATCGTTATGGGTTTTAACTTCTCCTACTTCAATAACGCACGTCGGTATGCCTTCAATTTCTTCGGGGATTATTTCATTTTTAGAAAGCTTATCTTCGGGAAGCTTCTTTGTGACATAAACGTTTATGCATCTAATATAAGTTGTTTTATTTTTTTTCTTTCCAATACCGATACCTACAACGTGTGAGTATTTCATCAAACGTGGTTCGTTTTGTTTTTTTATCCTTTGAACCTTTTTATAATCTTCCATACCTTAATTTTACTCGATTTTTCATGGTGTTGCAGAATTATGATTATCCAAAAGACAATCATCCTCTGGATGATATCTGTGGATTTTAAAGGAGAAATTTATTCTTAACTCGAAATTTAATTGTAAGTGGTGGAATGTAGGGTGAATTGTAAAGCATTTTATGTGCAATTTTAAGGAATTTTTGAGTAAATTTATTTTGACACTGAAATTCAGTTGGATATTATAGAATTCAGTATAATAATAAGTTCCCGAGGCGCTGCGCGCCTCGGGAACGGCCCGAGCTGAGAGCTCTTACGGATAAAAACGTTCCCTCGCGCGCTGATTCGCGCTCTAGAACAATCCGTTCGAGCAGGCAGCCCTGCGGGCTGCAGCTCAACTCGGGCCGTTAGGCTAATTAATTGTATTTCCCTGCTGGAAGGTGGAACCCATGAGATACCGCAAATTTAATGTTACAGGCCCTGGTTTAGAGCGGGCGATTCAAGAGGCGGTGAATTTGCGCATGCAGCTTGTTATCGTGCCTGATGCCAATGAAGCGGGTAAGATACACAGACTTGGCTACTATTTGAAACCGAAGGACAAGTTCAAGATGCACTCCCCTTCGATAATTTGGTTTTCGGAGGACGAGGTGAGATTTGAGGCCATTCCGGATCAACCCTCAATTAATGGGCAGCTAGCTATCGATTATAAGCATCCTCGAGAACATGAGAGGCACCTGATAATTGATTTTCCTATCGGTTCCAATGTTCAGCTCATAGTTAGAGGACTTTTCAGAACCCTTTCTAATTCTGCATCTGATTTTGTCATCCAAATTGAACTCAAAGGGAATGTCGATGGCGAAACGCTGTGGCGACCAGTTGTCCGATACGATTGTGCTCACGGATTTATCCATAGAGATCTGATTGCGGCTGATGGTAAGAAAACCAAAGAGGTTTTGCTCACCCAGACTCCAATAGAGGCAGTTGAGTTTGCCTTTGATGAGTTATCTAAGAGGCTCCCAACGTGGATTGCTGAATTAGGATACAAAGGTTTCGACCTCGGCTTGTTCGAACAACCAACTACGATAATTGAGATGGCTAGAGTTCAAAAGGACATAGTAAGGCTTCTCGAAAACCCACAGGGAATGGAGGATGTCCATTCCCGCCTTATAGAATATCGATAAACTGTGGCTGGCACTTCTTTGCGATGAAGTCGGCTTAACCACTCGCTGGAGCGGACCCTAGCAGCAGATGGCATAGTACCTGCGCCCCTGACCATTCTGTTATCTCCTTCTTCCCTTAACAAACAAAACGATGCTTCCCACTACACCTACCAAAAATCCTATCGGGCAAACAATAACCGCGATAAGGAAAAATGCTACATCAAAGGTTCCTGTTAAATATTTTAGCAAAGTGATGTGGCCGGTAACTGTACCCAGAGCATAAAAGAGGTTGTGTAGTACAACAGATATAAAAAATAATACCGCGGAACCTCCGGCTAAGATTAAAAACTTTTTCAGCGTTCCTTCCACCTTTTCTTTCAGAGTAAAAAATATTAATGCTGCGCCCAATAAAAAGAAGATAGCAATTGCCGGAATAAAATAAGGCCCCATTAACCATTCGCCCACGAACGCTCCGCTTACAATGAGCACAAAAGTTGCTATAAATGTCCAAAATACCGTTGTTAGCATAAATATTCCTTTCTGATTTTTAGTGAACAGGTCCATATTAATTAAACCTCCCTAATCTTCTTCTTAGACATACGTTAAATGTTTCCTTCCAAATATTTTTTCAAAGTTTTTTCTTCTGAAGAAATAAACATTATTTTCATTAATATAAAAGAGATTCCCAAAGCCAAAGGCATCTTGCCGGGTTGCCTTTAAAAAGGTTATTTAAGTTGAAGATAGAATTAAATAATAAAGGAATGATAAATAAATGAGGAGGGGGTTGCATAATGGATACACTTGCTATTGTAGGCCTTGTCTTAATAGTATACGGTGCACTTGTAATTTATGTTGCCATTAAGAAGCCTAAGGCTATCTGGGAAATGGGCAAAATACAAGGATTCGTAAAAGTATTGGGAGAGATAGGGACGGTAATTTTTTTCTGCATATGGGCAGTAGCCGCTGCCGGATTGGGGATCTATTTTCTGATTAGATAGACAAATAAATTAGAGTTTATGTAACACGAACAGGAGTCAGCTCTTTAATTTTAATATTTTGAAAATGAAACTGTTTAACGAAGACGTTAAAAAATAAGGCTTGAACCCAAAGTCTGTTTATTCTCAGCAGCTTTGTCTTGACTCGAAAATTTAACCGTATATTATGAAACTCAGTATATTAAGCGTTAACCGCAATTTATGTGATGGAATTTGTTGATAAAAAAAGATGGGATTGGGAGCATGAACGGCATAAATCGTGTAAATATAAAACCAGGCATACGGGTTTTAATAGTGTTAAAGAAAGACCAGCGATCCGGAAAATTAACGGAGGGTATCGTAAAAGATATCTTGACCAAATCTTCCACTCATCCCCATGGCATCAAAGTTCGATTAGAAAGTGGCGAAATTGGACGGGTGAAAGAAATATTAAGTTAAGGGGAAAACGAAAGGCCACAGCTGACAATTTCATGCAGAGTAAAAATTTTAAGGGCATAGATTACCCATGAATAAGTTCAGATACATAT
>DFBH01000029.1 GCA_002366545.1 Candidatus Oleimmundimicrobium americanum
AATCTTCTGCGGGTCGGGAGATTTTTTTATTAGCATTATAAACCAATGGTTTATCCAGTGCTCGCGTTTTAAAGCGAGGCAAATGAAAAAAGTTTTTATCCAAAGGATAATTGTCTACTGGACAAAAATAATTTTTATTTGTTCATTTTTTTACTCGCCTAAGAAAACGAACCAAAAGAAGGGCGGCCGATCATTTTTTAACGACTTAAAAATTTACGGTTTGCTTGGGCGCCTGCAGAACTCCCCGCCACTGGCGGGTCAGACAGCTTCGGCGCTTGTTCCAAGCAAACCTATTTTTAAACCTAAAAATGATATGGCATTTTAGATGCTGGTCTGACGATTTAGATAAGAGACGAGGCCGATTTTAAGTTGGTAAGATACTGCGCTTGACGACAGACAGAAAAGCTACTGATTTTGTGGTTGGTAGTAGTTTGTTTTTTTAGTGTTAATTTTTTTGAAATTATAAAAATAGAGGAGGAAGATTGGTGAAGAAGTTTACAAAGTTGCTTACAGTTATATTGACCGTTCTTTTATTGGCAACGTTTGTTGTGGGCTGTTCATCGCAAAATGGAGAAGTTGCCGAAACGAATGAGTTAAAGACAGAAAAAACGGTTGAAGAGACCGGTTTTCCATTAAAGATTAGCGATGATGCTCAAAGGGAAGTGGAGATTAAAGAAAAACCTGAAAGGATAGTTTCCCTTGCTCCGAGCAACACTGAGATATTATTTGCCCTTGGTCTTGGTGATAAAGTTGTTGGTGTTACGGATTTTTGCGACTTTCCCAAAGAGGCAACATCTAAAGAAAAGATAGGCGGGTTTAGTGATCCGAATATTGAAAAGATAATTGAGTTAAAACCGGATTTGGTTTTAGGCACGGGAATGCATCAAAAACTCATCAGCCAGCTTGAAGATGTAGGCCTAACAGTTTTCATTTTTGACCCTAAAGGGATTAATGATGTTCTAAAAAGCATAGAAACGGTAGGAACATTGACGGGTCAAACCGATACTTCAGAGAAGTTGGTATCCGAAATGAACGAAAAAATCGATGAAGTTAAGGGGAAAGTTGCTGATTTAACTGATGAGCAAAAGCCGCTTGTCTATTACGAAGTTTGGAATGATCCCATAATGACTGTTGGTCCGGGTGCTTTAATGTATGAAATCATTGAAATGGCTGGCGGACAGAACATTGCTGCCGATTTTAAGGAAGATTATCCCCAGCTCAGCTTGGAAGTTTTAATAGAGAAAGATCCTCAGGTTATCGTCGCTTCCGCGGGTAGTATGAGTGAGCCCGGCAAAGTTAAAGAGAGAAAAGGCTGGGAAGATATATCGGCGGTAAAAGAGGGCAAGGTGTATGTAATCGAAGAAGACAAAGTTGTAAGAGCGGGCCCAAGAATAGCCGATGGTCTTGTAGACGTTGCGAAAATTATTCACCCCGAGCTTTATTGATGAATGGCAGATGGCGTATAGCTGATGCTTGCCCGCCTCTGGCGGGGCTGATGGAGCAGAGAGAAAAGGATTAAGGAGTAAGGGGTAGGGATTAAAGATTAATTCTTCCCCGTCATTGTGAGTCTTGTTTTATAAGGCGTGGCAATCTGCTTTTTCGTTGTAAAGCATGAGATTGCCACGTCCTTCGGACTCGCAAAGACGAAAAAACAACGGGTTTGCAATGGGCCCATTCGTCACTGCGAATGACCGGAGGGAGTGTGGCAGTCTAAAGGTTTCGTTATGAGATTGCTTCGGCAAAAGCCTCGCAAAGACGAAAAAGTAAAGGGTACGCAATGACGGATAACGACTAACAAACTACCGCCTGTCCGCCTCTGGCGGGACTGATGGGTGTTAAATGCATAGATTTAAAAGGGAAAACATAAGTTACATATTTATTTTATTGGTTTTGCTTGGTGGCGTTATGCTGCTTGCAGCCTCAATGGGGGCTGTTCCAATCCCGATTGCAACTACATTAAAAATTATCGCGAGCAAGGTTTTTGGCACGAAACCGGCATTAGATGTAAATACGTTGAATATTTACGAAACGATACTTTTTAAGGTCAGGTTCGCCAGGATTGTTTTGGCCGTTCTTGTGGGAGTTGCACTATCTGTGTCCGGTGTTGTTTATCAAGGAATTTTTAAAAATCCGATGGCTGACCCATACATCATAGGTGTTTCATCGGGAGCTGCTTTGGGAGCAACGGTTGCGGCAATAGTCTTTAAGGGTCTCGGTGTCTTTGGTTTTACGCTCGTTCCCGTTCTTGCTTTTATCGGGGCGACCTTAACTGTTTTTTTTGTTTACAACTTAGCCAGAACTGGAACTAAAGTTCCGGTAGCAACGCTTCTTCTTGCCGGTGTTGCCATCGGGGCATTACTTCAGGCATTAACATCTTTTGTAATGATACTGGGAACCAAAGACCTTCATTTTGTCATATTTTGGCTTATGGGCGGATTCTCTTCAAAAAACTGGGATCACGTGATGGTGATGTTACCGTTTTTAATTTTGGGATTGCCCCTGATTTTTTATTACTCAAGAGATTTAAATTTACTGCTTCTTGGTGAGGAAAGAGCTCGGCAGCTTGGAATCGAAGCCGAAAAAATAAAAAAAGTCTTGATTATAGTGGCTTCCTTGCTGGCGGCTTCGGCGGTGGCGGTAAGCGGCATAGTGGGATTTGTGGGATTAATCGTACCCCACATAATTCGATTGATAACGGGTCCGGATCACAGGATATTGATTCCTTGTTCTGCTCTTTTCGGAGCGTCCTTTGTGGTTTTCTCTGATTTATTGGCAAGGACGTTAATGGCGCCAACGGAAATTCCCTTGGGTGTAATAACAGCTCTTTTCGGGGCACCATTTTTTATTTACTTATTAAAAAGAAGCAAGAGAGGTTTGTTTTAAATGTTAAGACTCGAGGAAGTTCACTGTGGTTACGGTGATGATGAGGAAATTATAAAAGGTGTCAGCTTTTCTGTTAAGAAAGGCGAATTTGTGGGTATAGTTGGGCCAAACGGCTGCGGAAAATCCACTTTGGTTAAGGGAATTTCAAGTGTTCTCAAGAGCACAGGAGAAGTTATTTTAGAAAATGAGGGTTTGGGAAAATTATCCGCAACTCAAATCGCAAAGAAGCTTGCAGTGGTTCCGCAAAACTTTAATACGGAGTTCGGCTTCACTGTTCACGAGATAGTGTCAATGGGAAGAACCCCGTACCTAAAAAGATTTAAAGGTGAAAGTCCGGAGGATTTTGAGGCTATAAAATACGCCATGGGAGCAACTGACATTGCTTGTTTTACAAATAAAAAGATAAATGAACTTTCCGGTGGTGAAAAACAGAGGGTGGTAATTGCTCAGGCAATTGCTCAAGAGCCAAAGATTTTGATTTTAGATGAGCCTACTTCGCATTTGGATATAAACTATCAACTTGAAATCATGGAGCTTGTGAAGAAATTAAACAAAGAGGGGCTTACCGTTTTAATGGTTATCCACGATCTTAATTTAGCTTCTGCTTACTGCGAAAGACTCATTATGTTAAGGGATGGAGTGATTCTTGATGACGGGCTGGTTGAAAAGGTTTTAACTGCCGATAATATCTCTAGAATTTTCGGAGTCGATGTTTTGGTTCATCGTAATCCTTTGACGGGGAAACGGTATATAACTTCGGTTCCTAAGTCTTATGCGTCAAAAGGTAAAACCAAAGGAAGAATTCACGTAATTTGTGGAAGCGGGGCAGGTGTCCCAATAATGCATGGTTTAAAGGAGATGGGCTACCGTGTCTCGGCGGGTGTTTTAAATGTATTGGATACTGATGAAGAAGTGGCTGAAAAGATTGGCATTGAAATTGTGTCGGAAGCGCCTTTTTCATCCATTTCCGACGGAGCTTTTAAATTGAATTTGGATATGATTAAAAAAGCTGATTTTGTAATTTTGGCTAACATCCCCATAGGTGAGGGAAACTTTAAGAACTTATTGGCTGTAGAAAGAGCAATAGAAATGGAAAAAAAAGTGGTTATATCAGAAGAAACACCCATTGAGAAAAGGGATTATTTGGGAGGTAAAGCCACCGGATTAATTGAAAGTCTTTACCGACGAGGGGCAGTTAGAGCTAAGGATAGCAGAGATGTTTTTGAGATTATTGGGAGAATGAGCAGATGTCAGAGTTAACATTAATTCTCGGGGGGGTTCGAGCCGGTAAGAGTAATTTTGCTGAGAAGGTTGCCCGGGAAGAAGGTAGAGTTGTCTATATTGCGACCGCTGAGGCTTTAGATGAAGAAATGCGGGAGCGAATAGAGAATCATAAAAAGAGAAGACCTTCTTGTTGGAAGACAATTGAATCTCCGAATAATTTGACGGAATCAATACGTCAAATTGATTCCGATGTGGATGTAATAATTATCGATTGTTTAACCGTTTACATTTCAAATCTTTTGACAAAATTTTCGGAGGAAGAGATTTTAAAAAATATTTCCGAAGTGCTCAACGTGCTAAACGATTTTGATGGTAAAACTATATTTGTTTCAAACGAAGTGGGCACGGGAATTGTCCCTGATAACAAAATGGCTCGTGATTACCGGGATGTTCTTGGCAAAACCAATCAGATGGTTGCCGAGGCCGCAAAAGATGTTCATTTGATGGTTGCGGGAATTCCAATAAGGATTAAAGGGTAAAGATTAAAGAGAAGTTAAGTGGAAATTATGTGGAGATTTCAAATTAATTACAATAAATTACTATTAGTTACAATACATGGAGTGCTTTTTCCCGTCACTGCGCCTGTCCGCCTCTGGCGGGAACGACCATAGGGAGTGTGGCAGTCTAAGGGTTTCGTTATGAGATTGCCACGCCTTACAAAACAAGGCTCGCAATGACGGATAACGACTGATGGAGTGTGAAATTGGTGGCTAAAACGATAATGGTTCAAGGCACGGCCTCAGATGTTGGGAAAAGCTTGATTGTTTGTGGGCTGTGCAGAATTTTTTCAAATAAAGGATACAAGGTTGCGCCCTATAAATCACAAAATATGTCCTTAAATTCATTTGTTACAAAAGACGGTGGCGAAATTGGGCGTGCTCAAGCTGTTCAAGCTCAGGCAGCGCGTGTTGAGCCCACAGTAGATATGAATCCGGTTTTATTAAAACCCAAAAAAGATTATAAATCTCAGGTTATAGTTCACGGAAAACCGGTTGCCGACATGACGGCACAGAAATATCACAAAAAATTTAGAAGTGATGCCTGGAGAGCGATGACTAAATCTCTTAAGAAACTCATGGGAAAATATGATGTTGTTGTAATTGAAGGAGCCGGTAGTCCCGCTGAAGTAAATTTGCGCGATTTTGATATCGTCAATATGGCTATAGCTGATCTTGTTAAAGCTCCTGTTCTGCTTGTTGCTGATATTGATAAAGGGGGAGCGCTTGCTTCAATCGTAGGGACTCTCAGCTTAATTGAGCCCGAAGAAAGGGAGCTTATTGCCGGGATAATTATCAATAAATTCAGGGGGGACAGAAAACTTCTCGAACCCGCTTTGGATTTTTTGGAAAAGCATACGGGCAAGCCCGTCTTGGGGGTTATCCCGTATGTTCACGATATGGGAATTCAAGAAGAAGATTCGGTTTCCATTTCAAAAACGGGGGATATGTTCTCGGAAATTGATATTGTTGTTATAAGGCTGCCTCACATCTCGAATTTTACTGATTTTGATTATTTGGCGAGGGAAAGTCGAGTAAAAATGAGGTATGTGGCCTTAAAAAGTGATTTTGGAAACCCCGATGTAGTGATAATCCCCGGCAGTAAAAATACCGCTAAAGATTTAATGTGGCTTTGGTCAAACGGCTTTGTGGAAAAAATTAAAATGTTGAATAAATCCGGTGTTCCCGTAATCGGAATTTGTGGGGGTTTTCAAATGTTGGGAGAGAAGCTATACGATCCCGAGGGTTTGGAGTCAAGACATCGAGAAATTGAAGGCGTGGGACTTTTGCCCGCGGTTACTTATTTTGGGAGAAAGAAAATTACAAAACAAATAAAAGCTTATTTTTTGCGTCCTATTGAACTTTTTCCGGGGATGGAAGGGCGAGAATTTAATGGTTATGAAATCCATTCCGGAAGAACGAAACTTTTAAAAGGTACTCCCGTTATATCCATTCGTCGAGGAGCGGGAAAGGGGAATATAGGTGATGGGGCGGCAAGTGAAAACGGCTTAGCTTTTGGTACTTATATTCACGATTTATTTGCGGATGAAGATATAAGAAGGGGGTTTATTAATAACCTTAGGGCGAGAAAGAAATTGCCTCCTTTGAAAACTAAATCTGTCGATAATGTTGAATTTCGGGAAAAGAGTTTTGAGCGCTGGGCTTCAATTTTAAATGCTAATTTGGATATTAAAAAAGTATTTGAACTGGTGGGAATACAATGAACGAAGTTTTTTATCAAATCTTTTTTGCGTTCACTCTTGATTTAATGATTGCGGACCCGGTATTTTTGCCACATCCCGTAAGAATAATCGGTTTTTTAATTGCTAAATTTGAGGGTGTGTTAAGACGTTTTTTTAAAGGAAAACCGGAATTTGCGGGCGGAGTTATTTTAACATTGGCTGTTACGATTCCCTCCTATTTTTTTGTCAATTATCTATTAATTTTTGCGGATGGTGTTTCAGGTTACTTAAGTATCATCATTGGGACGTATTTTATATATGCGAGTATTGCATGCAGAGAGCTTGCAGAAAGAGCAAACGATGTGCTTAAAAGATTAAAGAAAGGTGAGCTTGAAGAGGCAAGAAGATATCTTTCGGGTTTGGTCGGAAGAGACACGCAGGGTTTGGATGACGAAGGGATTAAAAGAGCCGTGATTGAGACGGTGGCGGAAAATATAAATGATGCCGTTGTGGCCCCCCTGTTTTATGCTTTCTTAGGGGGCGCGCCGTTGGCCTTCACTTACAGAGTTGTTAATACGCTCGATTCAATGGTCGGATACAGAAACGAAAAATATGCAAAATTTGGTTTTGCTTCAGCTAAACTTGACGATATATTAAATTTTATTCCCGCACGGCTTGTAGGATTGCTCTTCCCTGTTGTTGCCTTTATTTTAAAAAAAGACGTCCGCGGTTGTGTGGATGCTATGCGCAGGGATGCGAGGAAGCATTTAAGTCCGAATTCCGGTATCTCTGAAGCCGCGATGGCCGGAGCGTTGGGTGTTCGGCTGGGTGGCTTGAGTTTTTATGAAGGAAGGGCGGTCTCAAGAAGTGAGATGGGAAAACCAATTCGTTCACTGACAAACGACCGTGTATCCGAAGCTATTAAAATCCACTACATGATCTCTGCTCTTGCATTAACTTCTCTTTCGTTAATCAATCTGATTTTTCACTGGCGGGGTGTGAGATTTTGAGAGCTATAAGTGCCGCTTTTAAGTTTCTGTCTTCAATTCCAATTAAAACCGCGGACGAAGTTAAACCTGAGGTTTTAGGGAAGTCTGTTGCTTTCTTTCCTCTTGTGGGTTTGGTTTTTGGGCTTACGTTAGCTCTTTCGAANNCGGTTGCTTCTTTACATATTCCCAAAAATGGTTGTGGATGTTTTTTTGATTATCATCCTTACGTCTTTGGATGGAGGATTGCATTTGGACGGCTTCATGGATACTTGTGATGGACTGTTGGGCGGAAAGGGAAATAAAGATAGAATTCTTGCGATAATGAAAGATAGCAATGTGGGCGCGCATGGGGTAACTTGTGCTATTTCTTTGTTCCTTCTCAAATTTGCGCTTTTGTATAGCTTGTCCGGCAAATTGAAGATTCTTGCTTTGATTGCAATGCCTCTGTTTGCCCGTTGGGCGGTATCGCTCGCGATTGTCTTTTTCTCCTATGCCAGAAAGGAAGGAACCGGGAAAGTTTTTTCAGACCATAGCGGTGTTAAAGAGTTTGTTATCGCAACCACCATTGCTTTTTTGGCGTCTTTCTGGTCACTTTTCTCGATTGTTGCCTTTGCGGGAGTGTTTGTGACTACGTTAATTATTGGCAGATATTTTTCTTCAAAGATAGGCGGTTTAACGGGCGATATTTACGGTGCTCTCGTTGAGGTAAACGAAATCATTGTTCTTATGGTGTTTTTAGTGGGTGGTCGCTGGTGGTAGACCGGATTCATGGGGGAAACCTTGAAGAAATTGCCCGCAAATATGACGTGGATTTCAGAAAAATTATCGATTTTAGCTCGAACATAAATCCGTATGGCCCGCCAAAAGCGGTTATCGATTATTTGAGTCACGACAACCTGAAAGATGTGGCTGATTATCCCGATATAAATTGCACCGCTTTAAAGTCAGCTTTAGCTAAAAAGCTTGACTTGAGTGTTAAAAATTTGATGATAACCAACGGCTCCTCGGAGGCAATTAATTTACTCGCAAATCATTTTTGTCCCCAAAAGGCACTTATCTTCCCCCCTACCTTTTGTGAGTATGAAGTTGCCGTTCTATCAATCGGCGGAGAGGTAAAGAAGATAAAACTGCAAAAGGAGAAAAATTTTGCTTTCTCGTTTAACTCGATTTTATCGGAGCTTGAGGAAGCTGAGATGATTTTTCTATGCAATCCAAACAATCCTACGGGTAATCTTTACTCGAGGAATGATTTGCTTAAGTTATTGAAGGAAGCGAGAGGAAAAGACGTATTCTGTGTGGTTGACGAAGCATTCATGGATTTTGTTGAAGACAAGGAGGGCCATACTTTGAAGCCGCTGGTGAATGATTTTGATAATTTGGCCGTTTTGGGTTCTCTTACCAAGTTTTACTCATTGGCCGGGTTGAGAGTGGGATACATTGTTTCAAACGAGTCTCTCGTTTTTAAGTTGAAGAATAAGGTGTCTGCTTGGAATGTAAACGGATTTGCCCAAAAAGCTGCCGTTTTTGCGCTTGAAGATGAAGGTTTTGAAAAAATTACCTTAGAAAAAAACATAAAAGCGAGAGATAAACTATCTTTATCTCTTGGTAAAATTTCCGGTTTAAAAGTTTATCCTTCAAGAACTAATTTTTTGTTGGTTGAGGCTACATCGGCTGATTTTAGTTCGGAAAATTTCTATGCAGATTTACTTAAGCGCGGTTTTTACGTAAGAAATTGTGCTTCGTTTGACGGTCTTTCAGAAAGATTTTTTAGGGTGGCCATTAGAAGCGAGGAAGAGAATTCAAACCTGTTTGAGGCAATCGAAAAAGTTTTATTGGATGTGGATATGTGTGAAAGTCGTCCAGAGGACGATCTGATGATTCCAAGGATTATCATAGCCGGAACGCATAGCGGTGTGGGTAAGACCTCGGTTGCAATTGGGCTCATGGCTTCACTTAAGAAGAGGGGGTTTAAAGTTCAACCTTTTAAAGTTGGCCCCGATTACATTGATCCTCGTTATCATGAGTTTGCTACGGGTAAAAAATCAAGGAACCTTGACAGTTGGATGATGGGGAAAGATGTCCTTCCGGAAATTTTTCTTCATGGCGCGAAAGGCTCAGATATTTGCGTGATTGAGGGTGTGATGGGGTTATTTGATGGATATGATGGCACGAACGAGGTTGGGAGCACAGCCGAAATCGCAAAAATTCTCAATGCACCGGTAATTTTAGTTGTTGACGCGGGCAAGATGGCAAGAAGTGTGGCCGCTTTGGTTAAAGGATATGTTGAATTTGATAAAGATTTAAATATTGAAGGAGTTATTTTAAATAACATTGGCAGCAAGGGTCACTATGAAATGGTTAAATCGGCGATAGAAAAAAATCTTGATTTAAAAGTTTTGGGATATCTGCCAAGGAATAAAGAGCTCAATATACCTGAACGTCATCTGGGTTTAGTGGTCTCTCATGAAAATTTAGCTGCGCGCGAGACAATAAAACTTATCGCGAAATTTACAGAAAAATTCCTCGATGTCGACAGCATAGTTTCGGTTGCTCAAAGGGCTTTTCCAATCGAAGCAATCCCTTCCAATCCATCGGCAAAAAAGATAGCACGGTGTTGTAAAACAATAGGTGAAAACGTGCGTCTCGCGGTGGCAATGGACGAGGCTTTTTTCTTTTACTATCCCGAAAACTTAGAATTGTTTGAGTCCCTCGGTGTTGAGATAGTGTCTTTTAGCCCAATTAACGATAGAACTCTGCCCTTGAACATCCATGGGATCTACATTGGAGGAGGATATCCGGAGTTGTTTGCAAGGGTGCTTGAAAAAAATATCTCCATGAGAAATACGCTTAAAACCGCGATTGAAAACGATGTTCCCACTTACGCGGAATGTGGAGGGTTGATGTATCTGACAAAGACATTAATTGACCAAGATGGCGAGACTTACGAAATGGTTGGAGCGTTTCCCGCTGTGGTGAAGATGAAATCCAAGTTGGTGTCCTTGGGTTATATTGATATCAAAGTTGGTTCGGACAACGTGCTTGCAAAGGAGGGGTGGAGACTTAGAGGACATGAATTTAGGTGGTCTGATATTGAAGTTGGCGGGGAAATTGTAAAGACTTATTTAGCCAAGAAAAAAGGAGAACGTAAACTTGAGGGTTATGCTTTCAAAAATCTTTTGGCATCTTACATACATTTACATTTTAGTGCAAAACCTCAGGTTGTTGAGCGGTTTGTTATGAAAATGAAAAAATTTAAGGAGGAACATTAATGAACTTGGAAGTTGCAAAAAACAAAATAACACCCTTGGACGAGGAAGCCATGGAGCTTGCTCAGAAGAAACTGGACTCTTTAACCAAGCCGCTTGGGAGTCTGGGGGTTTTGGAGGAAATAGCGAAGAAAGTTGCCGGAATTACCGGAAATCCTCAACCAAAAATCGGTAAAAAGACGATAATTGTCATGGCCGGAGATCATGGTGTTGTTAAAGAAGGGGTAAGCGCTTTTCCTCAGGAAGTAACTCCTCAGATGGTCTTCAATTTTTTAAACGGGGGCGCGGGAATTAATGTTTTGGCAAAACATGTTGGCGCCGATGTCAAGGTTGTTGACATTGGAGTTGCTGCTCCTCTTGAAGCGAGCGGTCTAATTTCTCGCAAGATAAAAATGGGTACCGGCAATATGGTTAAAGGACCGGCGATGTCGAAAGACGAAGCCATAGCCGCAATTGAGGTGGGAATAGATGTGGCCGAGAAAGAGATAGCTGGAGGTGTCACCATCTTGGGGACGGGTGAGATGGGAATTGGCAACACTACCCCGAGCAGTGCGATTACAGCGGTCTTTGGAGACATCTCGGTTGAAGAGGTTGTCGGAAAAGGGACGGGAATAGATGATGATAGACTTAATCAAAAGATAAATATAATCAAGAAAGCAATTCAGGTTAATCGGCCCGATCCAACCGACGCAATCGATGTTCTGACCAAAGTTGGGGGGTTGGAAATAGCCGGTTTGGCGGGAGTTGTTTTGGGTGCCGCGGCTAACCAAATCCCTGTTGTTATAGATGGTTTTATATCCGGAGCCGCCGCGTTGGTTGCTTTAAAAATTGCTCCTGAATCGGTAAACTATATGATAGCTTCACATGTATCTGTTGAACCCGGTCATAAAAAGGTTTTGGAATTGCTTGGTTTAAAACCGATGCTTTTTATGGATATGCGTTTGGGCGAGGGGACGGGGGCTGCTCTTGGCATAAACATTGTTGAAGCTGCTTGTAAGATAATAAATGAGATGGCAACGTTTGAAGGTGCCGGTGTTTCTGAAGCGGAGGATAAATAGTATGACCAAGGTTTATTTGGTACGACATGGAGAGACCGAGTGGAACGCAAAAGGGAAATATCTTGGTTTAACCGACATTCCCTTAAACGGCAACGGGGAACGTCAAGCCAAAGCGTTGTCTTCGTTTCTGTCAAAGGAACGGATTGATGCGATTTATTCAAGTGCTTTAACGCGCACAATTCAGACGGCGAGAATTATTGCAGAGCCACACGGGCTCAAAGTTTCCAAAATACCTGGATTAAACGAGATTGATTTCGGTGAATGGGATGGGTTAACGTATTTCGAAATTAAAGATAAGTATTCAAATCTTGCCGATGATTGGTTGAACAAAACCTCGGAGGTTCAAATTCCCGACGGAGAGTCCTGGGAGGATTTTAAGACACGTGTTTTGAGTGGTCTGAGGAAAATCTTAAATGAAAACGAGAACAAAAATATCCTGGTAGTCAGCCACGGAGGGCCGATTAAAGCAATAATTAGTGAGGTGCTTGGGTTAAATTTGACAAGTTTTTGGAAAATTAAACAGGACAGAGGGGCACTTAACGTTGTGGAGTTTTTTGATGGTGGCGCCACATTAACATTATTAAACGATACCTGTTATCAAAAATAAGTAAATTGAGTTGTTTGATATATTCGCAGGTAAATCCTTGAATTCGCATAACCACTGTGCTAAAATCTACAAACTGTTGTGGATTAAACCGGCACAAAAGTGTCGGTTTAATTTCTGGGGGTGAACTTGATGGAAAACTTATTTCGTTCAGAGCTTGATGGTTTGAGGCCATACAGTCCCGGAAAACCAATTTCTGACGTGAAGCGCGAACTTGGACTTAAAAAAGTTATAAAATTGGCTTCCAACGAATCTCCATACCCTCCTTTTTCGGAGGCAATTGAAGCAATTTGGTCTGCTCGAAATGAAGTTTATCGTTACCCTGATGGTGGTTGTGTTGAGCTTAAGAACAAATTGGCGAAATTTTTGAATGTTTCCGAGACAAATTTAATGATAGGCAATGGCTCAAATGAACTTTTGAGATTGTTGGCTCAGGTTTGTTTAAATCCCGGCGATGAAGCAATCATGGCAAATCCATCATTCATCGTTTATCCAACTGTTACCAAAATTATGAATGGTGTCTGCAGGGAAATCCCGCTGAAAAACCATCGACACGATCTTGTTAAAATGTTGGATGCGGTAAATGATAAAACGAAGATTATCTTCATCTGTAATCCAAATAATCCCACCGGAACAATTGCTACAAAACCGGAGGTGGACGATTTTTTGCGCAAAGTTCCCGATGGCGTGATGGTTGTTTTTGATGAGGCGTATTTTGAGTATGTTGATAATAAAGATTATCCCAATGGGCTTGATTATTTTAGCGAAGAGAAACAAATCGTGATTCTTAGGACCTTTTCAAAAATTTATGGGCTTGCCGGGTGCAGGATTGGTTACGGGATTGCTTCACAGCCCATTGTTTCTGCTGTAAATAAGATAAGGGAGCCGTTTAATGTAAATCATCTTGCCCAAGTTGCGGCAATGGCAAGCTTGGGCTGTGAAAATCAAGTGAAAGAAAGAAAAAAATTAAATA
>DFBH01000030.1 GCA_002366545.1 Candidatus Oleimmundimicrobium americanum
TCACTCCAGTTAGACTGGGGTGGGGTGCTCGCAATGACGGGAAAGAACTGCTCTATTCTCTCTGCTCTGTGCTTTTTGCTATCAGCCATCTGCTATCTGCCATCTGCTATCAGCCATCTTCCATACTCTACTCTCTAAGCTCTCCGCTCCGCGCTCTTAGCTCTATGCTCTATTCTCTCTGCTCTCAGCTTTGCTTTACCCTTCTCTAAGTGCAACACTAATTTCCATATCCCCCAATTCTGAAGTCATAACCAAGCAAAGTCGTTGAGTATCCAATGTAGATATTAAAACACTTTTACCTCTTATCATAGTTGGAGGGGTAAGGGCCGAAGGATAACCCGCTTGTTCCAACTTTGCACTCGCGGTACCCGTTATCATATTGCCAAGTTCACTGATAGCACTTTGGGCCAAAGCATCAAATAAAGGTGCTTGCTGTCCCATCATTTTAGAGGCTATTTTTTTAGCTGTTTTCTCACTCATACCGTAAATCACCTGTCCCCTAACCTTACCGGTTACTCCAACGAGAACGTTTATTTCCTGAGATGTCTGAGAAGAAGCATGAACAGACAATGGCCCTTTTTCCAACTTAGAGCCCATTTCAACTTCAAAAATTTCATAGGCAGCGTCAATAAACGGGTTAACAAAATCCACTTTTAACATATCTCTATCTCTCCTTTCTATTATTCAAAATTTTTTTATTTCAGCTCAAAATGGAGTCAATTTCAATGGTCACTTCCAGAGATTCAGAAATTAATCCATCTATTTCAGTTGAGCTAATCCCCGCAATCTCCAGAGCTTTTCCTTCCAAAGCATACAACATGCCATCAGCCCCTATCCCTATCCCTAAACTTAAACATATAAAATCAGCAATATGAACGATTGATGTAAGAAGGGGATCGATTTCCGCTCCGGTTGGCTGATGGTGAAATCCTATAGCTTCAATAATTTTATCCGGAAAATTCCACTTTTCCGATACCCTTACTCCCATCTCTTGATGGTCAAAACCTAAAATGGCCTTTTCGGCATCAAGAAAAGTGACATTCCGCAAGGTTACCATGTTCATTATTTTCTCATATTCGTCCTTAACATATTCGCTTAAAATCAACTTACCTACATCGTGAAGAAGACCGGCGACGAAGGGCTCTTCCGGATTAGAGTAATTAACGTGGTTACCTATAAATTTAGCCGTTAAAGCACAAGCTACAGAATGCCTCCAAAGCTCACCCTTTTGCAATCCATAGCCCTTCACCGGATGGTCATAAAATTTTCGCATTGAGAGCGCTAACACGATACTTTTAAGGGTATCGTACCCCAAAATTACAATTGCTTCTCCAACCGTGGTCACTTCCTTGGGGAACCCATAATATGCAGAGTTTGCCATCCGCAAAACCTTTGCCGTAAGAGCTTGATCATAGGAGATTACTCTGCCAATATCTACCGCCGAAGATTTCGGGTTATTTATTAGCTTCAAAGCTTTCGTTGCAATTTGAGAAAAGGGAGGAATATCATCGATATCAGAAAGAATCTTCTGGATTAAATCTTTTTTCCCCTCGACACCTTTTTTCTTTTGCGCAAGCTTTCTTTTTTCTATAAGCTTTTTTACTCTCTCAACATTTTTTTTGTCCGGCATATAAGCTCCCCCGCTACTCAGGCTTCAGATAAAAAGAAGGCATAAACATTTCAAACCCAAAAGCGGAAGCACCTAAAATACTTTCCGCATTTCCTGCAAACAAAAAACCCCCTGATTTTAAAGAATTGTAAAATTTCCCATAAATTCCTTTTTTTGACTCCTCCGTAAAATAAATCACCACGTTTCTACAGAGAATCAAATCAAAATCAGTTTCATATTTGCCTTTCAAAAGATTATGTTTTTTAAAAACAACCCTCTTTTTAATTTCTTCTTTTAACTCCACTTCTTCACCATCAACAATAAAACATTTATCCAACAGTTTAGCAGGCACATTTCGCACATCTTTCAAGGAATAACAACCCTTTCGAGCCGAATTCAAAATCTTTTCGTCCAAATCAGTTGCAATTATCTCATGCCTTCGGTACGGAGTCAGCTCATCTAAAACCATTGCCACAGAGTATGGCTCAGCTCCATTAGAACATCCGGCACTCCAAATCTTCAATTTAGAGACCTTCTTTAAAAGTTTGGGCAAAATCTCTTTCTTTAACTCCTCAAATTTTTGAAAGTCTCTAAAAAACTCTGAGACATTTATGGTTAACCAATCAACAAATTGTTTTAGTTGAACGGGATCCTCTCTTAATATATTTGCATAATTAACATAGTTTTTAGCTCTCGCCTTACTCATAACAAACGGCAATCTTCTTTGTATTTGGTGAGTCTTGTAAGCATTAAGGTCAATTTGAGTAAGTTCAAAAACCTTTTTTTTAAAATATTCATATTCTTTTTCTTTATCTAATATCTGCATCTAAATTTCCCTTTACCTTTCAAGCATTTCAACCATTTTTCCCGGTATATCCGAAAGTGATGTCACAACATCAGCATTGCCCATATCAACAACTGCTTTAGGCATACCATAAACAACACAACTTGACTCATCTTCAACAATTGTGCAACCGCCCTTTTTTTTGATAAGCGCCATAGCTTCTGCTCCATCTTTACCCATTCCGGTAAGAATCACCCCAATGGTGTTCTCCTTATAGACCGAAACAGCCGAATTCATCATCACATCAACAGAGGGACGAACACCGTTTATCAACGGACCCCGGCTAAACTTTACCACGCCTTTTTTTTCTATCAGCATATGAAACCCTCCGGGAGCAAGAAGAGCCAAACCTGATTCCAACAAATCGTTGACATGTGCTTCTTTTACTCGAATCTGTGACATACCATCCAGCCTCTCGGCAAGCGATTTTATAAACGGCCCATCCGGCATATGCTGAACAATTGCTATAGGCACAGGGAAATCTTTAGGCAACCCTGATAAAACTTCTAATAAAGCGCTTGGACCTCCCGTTGAAGCCCCTATTAAAACCACCTTCCTTTTGCTTAGAGCACTCGTCTTAATAACCCCTGTTTTGATTTTAGATTTAATCCTTTTTGTTTTTTTCAAAGATGAACAAGCTACTGCTTTAACTTTGGAAATAAGATCATCTTTAATTTTCCGTAAATTCATATGGGGAAGATTGACGGGTTTAGGAACAACATCAACTGCCCCCAAGAGAAGCGCGCGAGCTGTTGCATCAGACCCCTCCTGCGTAAGAGTACTCACCATAATTACAGGAAGAGGATTATCTCGCATAATATGTTCGAGTGCAGTTAAGCCATCCATTTTGGGCATTTCAATATCCATGGTTACCACATCGGGTTTTAATTTCTCTATCTCTTTTAGCGCCTCAAGTCCGTTGGAAGCGGTACCGACCACAATTATTTTAGAATCAGAACAAAGCATATCTGAAAGAACTTTTCGCATAAAAATTGAATCATCAACTATCAACACCTTTATTTTTGACAAAACTTGCCTCCGCAAATAAAATTTGCCTACCCAATTTGTTTCTTAACAGCACCTAAAACCCGAGCGGGTTGAAAGGGCTTAAGAACATAATCTTTTGCCCCCGCCTTTATAGCTTGAATAACCATATTCTGCTGGCCCATCGCACTACAAACAATGATTTTAGCGTTAGCATCCACTTTTTTAATCTCCGTAATAGCTTGGATTCCATCCATTACCGGCATTGTAATATCTACTATCGTTAAATCAGGTTTAAATTCTTTGTGCTTCTCAACAGCCACCTTACCGTTTTCAGCTTCTGCTACAACATTGTAATTATTCTCTGACAACAATTTACTGAGTTTCATACGCATAAAAGCTGCATCATCCGCAATCAATATATTGTTCCCCATAAAAAAACCAACCTCCCTTCTTTAAATCTCCTTGGGTTGTTGCCCAATGATTTTTACCAAAACTTTTCCGGTCCGTGGATACAAAAATACCGTTCGACCACAAGTCCCTCCAACTTCCGAAGCCGTTATATGAAGCCCAAGACTTTTTAGGGCTATCTTTACAGCTTCAAAATTGCGTCTGCCAATATCAAACTTATGATTATCCCCGGGTAAACTAAACATTTTAGCCCCACCGGCTAATTTAACTTCCAACCGAAATTTTTCTGCTCCTTTTTCCAGAAGCGTCTCTAATAACTTTGGAATCCCCGTATCAGCAAATTTAGCGGGAACCCTGGCTTCAGCACCGTTGTCCTCCGGCAACATTATATGGGCCATCCCCCCAATCCTGATTTTTTTATCACACATACAAACTCCGATGCAAGATCCGAGACCGTGAGCGATAAAAACTACAGTTGGCTCATTGCTAACATGTAATTCTCCTATCCCAACACTGATACTTTTTTCGCTCACCGCCGAGCCTCAATTATTTCAAGAATTTTTTTAAGAACAGTGGGGGCTACAAACAAGAGAAGATTGCTCTCAATATCGCGTTTTTTATCGGAAAACACCGTCCTGGCAAAAAGTATTTCTTCCGGAGCTCCCCCAATACTAAGCACTGCGGCCGATAAAACAGCTCCGGCCATATCGGTAACCACCATGGGAGTGGATGGTTGAAGCTTCATCCAGGCATGAGTCCCAAGCGTTTTTAAAAAATGAGAAACAACTATGTTCCCTACTTCTCCCAAAGCGGATTTACCCATCTCATCTAATTTAGTTGTCGTGCCGGCCTTATTGCCCATCAATATATCTACGAGATTAAAAGCACTCTGTTCTGAAAAAATAAGCGAAATAAGCCCCGGGACATCCCCTTCAAAAAGAAGATTAACGGTGGTAACCAGAGCCTCGGAGCCCCCCACAATATTAGCAATGTCATTTATGGAAATTAACTCAAGTTTAGGAGTTTCGAGAGAAACGCTGCCTTCCGTCATTTCAGAAAGAGCCCTGGCAGAATCATTCGTGCTTAATTTAATAATGTATTCCAGAATATTTTTCTGATACTCGGTAAAAACAATCATTTTTTTCAACCTTTCGAAATTAGGAAATCTTCTTATGTCCTTTGATCTCTCGTTGCATTTTCTTACCAGCTTTAGCTATCAAACTAACCGCATCAACAATTAGCGCGACTCTCCCGTCACCCAAAATGGTCGCACCGGAAATTCCCTCCATCTCACCTAAATAATTGCCCAGGGATTTGATAACAATCTCTTGTTTGCTTACAAGATTATCCACAATTAAACCTACACCGCAACCCCCATAGCCTATCACCACAACTTGCAAATTATCTCCTCCCTTTTCAACCTGCTCATCTCCAAATAACTTGTTTAGTCTCAGCAAAGGAAGAACTTTCCCTCTCAACACGGTGGTTTCTTCTCCCCCAACGAACTTAACCTCATCTTTTGCCATTTGGAATACTTCTTGAACCATGTTTAAAGGAACGGCATAAGTTCTTTTCTTTAAAGAAATTAGAAGAGCATCAACAATGGCTAACGTTAACGGAATCTTTATGGTAAATTTGGAGCCCCTCCCTACCTCCGATTCTACATCAACTGTACCATTTATCTTTTTGATATTGTTCATAACCACGTCCATACCCACACCCCTGCCCGAGACATCGGTAACTTTCTTGGCCGTGCTAAAACCGGATAAAAATATGAGCTTTAAGGACTCTTTATCGTCCATCCTTTCAAACTCTGCCTCACCAATAAGTCCCCTTTCCATTGCTTTTTCTTTTAATTTTGCCGAGTCGATTCCCTTCCCGTCATCTTCAACCTCAATTACTATATGACTTTCCTCGTGACGGGCACTCAGGATTATTTTCCCCTCCTTAGGCTTGCCTGCTTTCTTTCGCTCTCCCAAATTTTCTATTCCATGATCGGCCGCATTGCGTAAGATGTGTATAAGAGGATCTCCGATTTCTTCAATAACCGAGCGATCCAACTCGGTCTCCTCCCCGCTCATATAAAAATCGACTTTCTTTCCGGCCTTACGAGCTAAATCTCTAACCATTCTTGGAAATTTATTAAATACCTGTTCAACAGGGAGCATTCGCGCCTTCATTATCTCTCCCTGCAAATCATTGGTTATCTGACCGATTAACGTCGTTGTTGAATTAAAATCGCCGGTTATATCGCCAAGTTCATAATTTTTTTGAAGCTCATAGCCGATTCGCATAAGACGAGTTTTATTTATTACCAGCTCTCCGACTAAATTCATTAAATTATCAAGTCTTTCGATATCAACTCGAACGGTCTTTGCCACTGCCGCTCTCATCTTTTTTAGTTCCGCAGGCGACTTACCACGAGCCTTAACCCCCAAATTAGCCTTTCTTTGATCAGCGGTTTTTATCTGTTCCGAAGAGTGTTTTTTAATGGTGCAATCTTTAATCTCGGAAATAAATTTTAAAATATTTCTTATCCGACCTTCGTCTTCTTGAGTACTCAGCATACCTTGTAATTCAAAGCTTTCCTTCCCTTCTTCGAGCTCCTTGACAGAAGGGATTGACTTAATAATTTCTCCTATTTCCTTAAGCTCTTCCACAATTTGGAAAAACCTTACCGCAGGCATAGGGCATTCTTTAGATATAGAAATCTTTACATCAAAAACTTGAAATCCTTTGATTTCCGCCTGTGCAATCTTGTTTTTATCTTCCTCTGTTGAAACAAGATTACTTGTTTTTTGAGGAACAGAAGCATCTTTCTTTTTCTTTCCTACAAAAGATTCTAATTTATTGACTTGAAAATCAACATCAACATCGGATTCTTCTTTTGTAATTATTTCATTATTTATAACTTTTAGCGCATCAAGAGCTTCCAAAAGAATGTCTATGAGTTCCGTCGAAACTTTCAGCTCATTTTTACGAAGTTTATCGAACAAACTTTCCATAGCGTGAGTTAAATTTGTCATTCTAACGTGTCCCAACATTCCTGAGGAACCCTTTAAAGTGTGAGCCGCCCGAAAGATTTCCTGTAGAAGCTCCTTTTCCGACCCCTCTTTTTCAAGACGAACAATATCTTCATCTAAGGTTTGTATTAATTCATCTGACTCCTGTAGAAATAACTTTATGTCTTCATCAGTTGCGTCAAATTCTAAGCTCATAATCACTCCTCAATGACAATAAAAAATGCCCCCCCGTTTTCTGTTGTGCTTTTCTTCTTATTATCGGTAAAAAATTTCTTTTTCTTAAGAAACTTTTCGGCAAAATCTTAAAAAGAATTTTCTAAAACAGAAAATTCAGCTATCCACCAACCAATTGGGCTTGGAGCAAAGAACTTATGGAACATGACGGATGGGGGATGGAATAGAGCAGAGAGTATAGAAGAAATGAAAAATGGAGAGTGTAGAAATAAAAACGATAATTAAAAAGTTTGACTACCGACTAATGGAGTTTGGAGCGGAGAGCATGTAAAGTATAAAGTAGAGGCTGTTGAATTTTATCATTGGGAACGATCGGGGAGAGCGTGGCAATCTCGGGCACGCTCGTTATTGTGAGGCTTTAGCCGAAGCAATCTCCTAGTTTTAAAAGTGTTTTTAAATTTAACTTTTGCATTTTGCAACTTGCACTTTCCAATGGAACGATAGCGACTGGGTGGGGACGTGGCAGTCTCAGGAGATTTGAGATCGCCGCGCTTCGTTTCACTCCGCTCGCGATGGGCATAATAGTCAAGAATGTGGCCTAAGAACATAACATATTACCAGTTAAAGCCAGGATTTGTTGAGGTAATAGTTAAAACGTTTTAACTTTCGATAGGGTAAGGACGGAGAAAATGGTAAAAAACGAGCCTGTATTGCGGAAGACATCAAGTAAAAAGAAACGGACATTATATAAGCGGTAGACACCACTACGAATGGGTTGAAAGGACATTATTGACAACACAGTGGTCTATCACAAAAAAAGAGAAAGAATTACTTTAATTGATACTTTTTTCTTCGGCCAAGGTGATAAAAGAGGCCACATTTTTGGTCATTAAGCCCGCAATGACAAAACCAGTAAGTCATCCATATAGTAATCCAGCTAACCATCAATCCAGCTAACCAAAAGGGCGCAAAGCTTTTAACCTTGCACCCTTTGTCTTAAGAATAAATGTTTTATTGGATTTTTAGTTATTTAACTTCGGTTGTTTCTTTTACTTGTTTAAGGTGGCCCTTCTCCATCTCAGAAAGTATCTTTTCCAAATCGAGAAGGATTATGAGCCTCTCGTCGACTTTTCCTATACCCCTCAGGTATTCGGAATCGACGTTTTCAACCACGGGAGATGGCGGCTCTATTGCACTTGTTGGAAGACGCAAGACTTCAGTTACAGCATCAACTATCATCCCTACAGTATCATCTCCCACCTCAACCACCACAATCCGGGTGGATTTGGTCTCTTCGGTCTTTTCAAAACCAAATCTTTCCCTCAAATCTATAACCGGGATTACCTTTCCCCTTAAGTTTATAATTCCCTCCACAAACTCAGGGGCCTTGGGAACCTCCGTTATGGGTTGTATTCTGATTATCTCTTGAACGGTTGATATATCCACCCCGCAGATTTCGTTGGCGACTTCAAATACGACCAGTTGCTCCTCTTGAACCTCTTTTTGTTCCTCGGCCATGATTCCCTCCTTTGTTTTTCTACAAAGTGAACTTCTTAACCATCTCATCGAGCTCCCCAGCAATCTTGGCCAACTCTTGAGCCGAATCCATTATCTCATTTACTGAGGCCGACTGCTCTTCGGAGGAGGCCGATACCTCTTCGGCCGAGGCTGCCGTCTCTTGAGATACGGAGGCTATTGAATCCACAGATTTTACCATCTTCTCGGTTGAAGCGGCCACTTCCTCGGTGGCCGCCGTGTTTTCTTCGGTAATTGAGGCTATTGAATCCACAGCTTTTACCACCTGCTCGGTTGAAGCGGCCATCTTTTCCGTTGAAAATGCTATGTCTCCTATTGTGTTCATCATCTCTTTTATGGCGCTTCCTGTATTTCCGGCCAGCCCCACCCCCTTCTCAACCTCAGAGGTTCCTTTTTCCATCGATTCCACAGCTTCTTCCACGCCTACCTGAATACCCTTTATGAGACCGGCTATCTCTTTGGTGGCTGAACCGCTCCTTTCAGCAAGCTTTCTTACCTCGTCGGCCACAACCGCAAAACCCTTTCCGTGTTCTCCGGCGCGGGCCGCCTCGATTGCCGCGTTTAAGGCAAGTAGGTTGGTTTGCTCGGCAATATCGTTTATAACGTTTACTATCTCACCAATTTGTTTAGATTGTTTCCCAAGCACCCCTATCTTGGTTGCCGTGCCTAAAACAACGTCCTTTATCCTGTCCATTCCCTCAATTGTCTCATCTGTTGCCTTGTTGCCCTTTTGGGCAAGATCGGTTGTCCCTTGAATTGTTTTCGCAACTTCCCCAATTATTTCAGATAGTTCGTTTATATTATTTGTCGTATCGGTAACAGTTTTTGCCTGATCTTGTGCTCCTTGAGCAACTTGTTCAATAGCTGAGGAAATCTGATTTACCACCTCCGCCGCCTCGGAGGCACTCTTTGATTGTTCCCCCGCCCCCTGGGCTACTTGGCCTATGGCCGAGGCCACCTGCTCCGTCGCTTGAGACATCTGTCCGGAGGAGGCAGACAGCCCCTGGGCGGATTCGGTCATCTTCTTGGACGCCTCTGCCGCCTTGTCCAGCATGTTCCTTTCCTGGGTGACATCTCTTATGATCTCCATGCCACCTATAGCTTCACCCTTATCGTCTAAAAAAGCATCGGCGCGACACAACACGAGAATTTCTTTTCCATCCTTGTTTCTTATAGCAACCTGCGCGCCTTCAAATGGTTCTTTGGTTCTCATGCACTCATCGATAACACAATTACCGCAGGCATCGGCCTTAAAGACATCCCTGCACTTCATCTTCATGGCCTCTTCGACAGAGTAACCGGTAAGTTTTGCCGCCGCCTCGTTGAAGTAGGTGATGTTTCTTTCCGCATCCCGAGTGAAGATGGCATCGTAGATACGAGCTTTGGCTCTCTGAGCCTCTTTTCCCATCTTTTCAGCCTGTTTTGCTAAATTTCCCGTAATCAGGCCAAAACTATTAACCACATTTCCTATTTCATCTACCCTGTTCTTTCCAAGTTCTTCAACTTTCATCATCCTATCCTCGGAGATTCCTTCTGAAGCAATTGACTTCATATTACCGGCTAACTTGTTTAAAGGTTTGGAGATACCGCGATCAAGAACCAACACAATGCCGACAGCAAACGCTACCGCTATTAAGCCAATTATAATATCAGTAGTTTTTGCCGTACCCTCAGTCGAATCGACGATTTCCATTGCCTTCTCCATGTGACCTTTTGTTATCTCATGCAGTTTTTCAATGGATTCAATAAGTTTTCCGCCTTCCGCATCCATCTCCTCCATTTTTTCACCGGCAAGTTTGGTATCCTCGTAAACCGCAAATATCCCCTCGGCCTTTTCTTTCACGGAAGCTTTATTCTTCTTTATTTCCTCAACTAAAGCCAATTCTTCTGCAGTTTCCTCTCCTTCTACTTTTAAACGCTTTTCGATGGCCCCAATGCTGTCGTCAAGCTCCTTATCAAGTTCCTTAAATGCTTCAATCTCACCCACATCTTTGGTGATAATTACATCATTTGCGGGCATCAAATACTCCCCACTCGTTACTTGAAGATCGCCTATTTCCTCCATCTCGTGAGCATGTTCCAAAATTACATCGGCGCCTTCGCCAACATTAGAAAGAGACGTGAAAGAAACTATGACAACGGCGAGTAAAAACAATATTACAAGAGAAAAACCACCTACTAACTTACCTTTTACTGAAAGATTCCTAAAAAATTTCAATTTCTTTCTCCCCCTTTTCTAAATTAGAATTTAGCGTGAGCACAAAATTTTTAAACTAAAAATTTTACATAACTTGCCCCTCAATATCTCCCCCCTTTTTTTAACTAACCAAAAGCCTTGGTTAAAGTCTTAAGTCCAGGACTTTTTTCCTTCTTTAATAGATAATCGACATCTTTTTTAAAAGCTTTAGTCTTTAAAGGAAAAAACTTAGA
Organism: Candidatus Oleimmundimicrobium americanum; assembly: GCA_002366545.1. Lineage (GTDB taxonomy): Bacteria > Actinomycetota > Aquicultoria > UBA3085 > Oleimmundimicrobiaceae > Oleimmundimicrobium > Oleimmundimicrobium americanum. Next base: position 11,012 of record DFBH01000030.1, read on the forward strand.
GCAGAGAGCTAAGAGCGCGGAGCGGAAAGAAAAATTAGGGGTAAGGATTAATTCTTACCCGTCACTGCCGACAGTCAGGCAGGGAAGTATCTCTATAGATTGCCACGCTCCTTTCAGTTGCTCCTAAGTAACAAGCTCACCACTCTCCATACCAAAACCTTGTTTCTTTCTTAAATCCCCCCAGTTAGACTGGGGTGGGGTGC
>DFBH01000005.1 GCA_002366545.1 Candidatus Oleimmundimicrobium americanum
AAATAGATACCCACGCCCTTACAGGCGTGGTACTTACCTAAATTTCAAGCTCCGCTTGTCCTGCATCTTCTCTTCCTTGCATTTCAACATATCTTTTTATTGTCTCTTCGTTTATCCCTACGGTGGAAACAAAATATCCTGTTCCCCAAATCCCTTCTCCATCCCAATATACCTTTTCTAAAAATCCAAACTTTTCTTTCAATGCTTTACTCGTATTGCTCTTGATGCTCTCAACCACTTTACTAACCGCATACTTTGGCGGAATAATCATATGCAAATGTACGTGATCGACCGCTATCCCTTTCTCTATATATTCCCAATCAGGATGATATTTTCTTACTTCTTGCAACTTTACTTCCAAATATTTTCTTACTCCTTTTACCAATATCTTTCTTCGATACCTTGTTATCCAAACTATGTGATATTGGGTTTTGTATACAGCATGAGCTGATTTTCTTGCTTTCATACTCTTATCTTACAAGAAGATGCAGGAAAATGCTCTCATCCCCGCCCTTACAGGCGGGGATTTCCCGCTGAATTAAACAGTTTCATCAAAACAACTTTAATTTGGCAATTATCAACCATTGATAAATCGGTAATTTATTGAATTTGTTTATCTTTATTAAAACAAAAAAGTGCTATTTAACTTTGATTTTAACAAAATTAACACAGGATAAGAGGAAAGTCAAACATTCCTATGGGAAACCATTTCAAGAAAAACCGGAAACGGTTAATGTATTAAATTTTACCATTTAATACATTTAAAATATCGGCCCGATTTGCACCATAAAACAAAATTCTTTTTTGACGGGATGTTCTTCCGGACAAAATAGATACTTTAGATTTTGGAATCCCGAAAAGTTTAGCTAAAAGCTCAATAATTTCTCGATTTGCTCTTCCTTCTTGAGATGGCGAACATACTTTTATTTTTAGAGCATTGTCTCTAATCCCAGCCAACCCGGATTTCGAAGAACGAGTTTGAACCCAAACATTTAAAACTACGCCATCTTTATTCTCTTTTATATCAAACATTAAAACTACGATATCTCCTCTATCTCATCACTTTTATCTTTTAAAAAGCCTTCTCTTGGTCCCTCTTTTAAAAAAGAAGGAATTTCTGTATCCTGTTTTTTCTTTTGGTCTTTACTTTCTTTTTTGTTTTTCTTCATTTCTGTTTCATCGGGGGATTTTGTTTCCGCCTCAACTTCCTTCGCAAACGCCTCGGAAACCTCTTCCGGCTCCTCGTTAATTACAATCGCTTCATTGTTTAATTGTCCGGCTGTCTCTTCGCCCTCCTCGATAAATTCTTCAGTTGCCAGTTCACTCGACTCTTCAACCGAACTTTCTTCTTTAGCCCCAATCAGTTTTTCTACCTTCGCTTCAATTTCTTCAATGCCACCCGTCTCATCCAAAACACTAAGGTAAGAGTCAAGAAGGGATTTAAATCTCATTCTAAACTCCTCTTCCGCTTGCTTTAATGCATTTATGGTAGCTTGAATTTTTAGTTTCTCATTTAAGGCTCCTTGGATTATCTCCTTGGATTTCAGTTCCGCATCTCTAATTATTAGTTCAGCTTCCTTTTTAGCATTAGATTGTACTTCCTCGGCAGATTTTTGCGCTGTAAGCAAAGTGTTTTTTAGTGTTTCTTCGATGTTTTCATATTGCTTAATTTTTGCGTTGATGTTTTCAAGTTGCTCTTTAAACTCAGTATTTTCTTTGTAAAGTAACTCAAAGTTTTCAGCTACTTCATCAAGAAAAACGTCGACATCCTCTTCATTGTACCCTCTAATCGCTCTCTTAAATTCCTTATGATGAATATCCAGGGGTGTAATAATCATTCCCATCTTCCTCCTTAGGTTAGATAACTAAAAGTATATAAAAAGCTGGAAAATAATTTTTAAAACAAAACGGTGCAAAAACTCAAGCACCACCAATACAATTATTGGTGAAAAATCAAACCCTGTTGAGCCAACACTTAATGATGGCAACATTTTTCTAAAAAAAACAAGTACGGGTTCCGTTAACTCATAAATAAACTGATAAATACTATTAAAAAATTCTCCCGAAGGAATTGGAATCCAAGATAAAATAACCCGTGCTATTATTAACCAAGTATATAATGTAAACGCTAAGTCCACAAATTGTAAAACGAGTTTCTTTGCTACTATTATTAATCGGCCTCCTTTTTCCCTAACTCAAAGGCTCGATTCATGGCTTCTCTAACCGCTTCACTAACCCCTTCTTCAAAATTTAACTTCTCAAAAACCGTTAAAGCTGCCTCCGTTGTTCCTCCGGGGGAAGCGACCATCTTAATCAATTCTTCCGGGCTTTTCCCTGATTTTTTGACCATCTGCGCTGCGCCAAAGATAGTCTGTTTTATCAACTTTTCGGAAACGTCCGTCTCTATGCCAAATTTGGTTCCCGCTTTAATTAACGACTTCACCAGCAAATAAAAGTATGCAGGACCGGAGCCGCTTAAAGCAGTTACTATATTTTGATATTTCTCATCGATAAAAACCACCTCACCGACACCAGAAAAAATACTTGAAACATAATCAAGAATTGATTTTGAAACACCGGCTGAAGTGCTTATAGCAGATACTCCCGCTTTTAATAAAGCAGGATTATTTGGCATTACCCTAATTATCTGAGGTCTTTTATAAAGTTTATGAGCAATCCTCTCTATGCCGACACCAGCCACAATTGAAACAACTGTTTTATTATTATCTGTATATTCAGCTATTTCATCCAAAACATCGTCTATGCCTTGGGGTTTAATGACAAAAATTATAATATCAGCTACTTTTACGGCACTGACGTTATCTTTAGCAATTCTTACCTTATACTTGTCTTTTATTTCTCTCAGTCTATTTTCTCGAATGTCCGATATATAAACACATTCCGACTTCAGACTACCCGAATCTAACCCTCCACTTAAAAGGGCTTCTCCCATTTGTCCTGCTCCGATAAAAGAAACTATCAAATTTTCTCAACTCTCCATTACTTAAATTGATTAAAAAATCCTTTTTCGCGAAGTCTCCTCTTTTCTTCAGCCGAGACCTGAATATTTGTCGGAGTTAACAAAAACACTCTTTCAGCAATTTTTTGCATACCGCCGTTTAATCCATAACTCAAACCGCTAGCAAAATCGACCAGGCGCTTGGAAAGTTCTTGATCAACCATTTGCAAATTCATAATAACGGGAATATTGGCTTTAAACTTATCGGCCACGTGCTGCGCATCGTTAAAAGATTTTGGTTCAACTATATGAACTCTTGATTGCGGAGTTGAAATTGATCTTAATTGAGGAGCCCCAATATCTTCAGAAGATTCAAATGTCGATTTATTTGCTGCTCGTTTTATTTTTCTTATTGAGCTTTTATTTTTTGAATAAATGTCATCATAACTATAATCTTCTTCTTCGATTGCATCATCCAATTCATTATATGTATCCTCATCATCAATTAAACCAAAATAAGTCAAGGTTCTTCTCCATAAATTGTTCATTTTTTAACCTCCCGAAATCCAAAAATTCCTGTCCCTATTCTAACCATGTTTGCCCCTTCCTCAATGGCTACCTCAAAATCATTGGTCATACCCATTGAAAGATAAGACATATTAACATGAGGAATTTTCTTTATCTTTATATTCTCAAAAATATCCCTCAGTCTTTTAAAAAACTTTCTTGCGGCTTCTTTTTCAACTTCCATGGGCGGCAATGTCATTAAGCCTTCGATTGAGATATTTTTCAATTCGCTCATTTCTTTTAACTTCTCGAGAATTTCATTTGATGAAAATCCAAACTTGCTTTCTTCTCCCGAGATATTCACTTCCAAAAATATTTTTTGAATTTTATTTATTTTTTTTGCCTGTTTATTTATTTCAAATGCCAATCTAAAACTATCAACAGAATGGATAATCTCGGTAAATGGCACAATGTATTTTACTTTATTCCGTTGTAGATGCCCTATAAAATGCCACTTTGCAAGATTTCCGATCTCACTAAATTTCACAACAGCGTCTTGCACCCTGTTTTCGCCAATATCTATAACACCCGCATCTATTGCCTCCATAATTTTTTCAACGGGAACCTTTTTAACCGCCGCTATAAGTTTTACATCCTCTGGTCTGCGTCCTGATTTTAATGCCGCTTTTGATATTTTCTGCCGTATTCTTAAAATATTTTCATTTATATTCTCGCTCATTTGATGATAGCAACCAAGGCCCCTTGCCTGCCGGTCAACCCCTTTTCTTTTCTGTATGAAAAAAAATCGGAATTGCAACTTGTGCAAATATTTGCACAATAAATTTTCTCTAATTTTACCTTATTTTCCACAAGCTGTTTAATGTTTATTTCCACAAGATTAAGGTAACTTTTGCCATAACGAGTGTCAAGCTGAAGAGCAAATTTTTCTTCAAACATTCTTGCAAGAGAAGTATCTATCTCATAACAACAACTTCCAATACAGGGACCGATAAAAAAAAGGAGCTCTTCCGGGCAAGAATGAAATTTGTAAATGAATTTTTGAACGGTTTTTACGACAATCCCCGCATAAGTTCCTCTCCAACCAGCGTGCACCACACCCACAACTCGTTTTACCGGATCCACAATAATAATAGGAACGCAATCCGCACAAAAAACAGTCAGTGGAACTTCCGCAATATTTGTAATAAGAGCATCCGTTTTCGGAATCGCACCGGAATGCAAAAAAGCTCCACGTCCAATCGAACTATCATCATCAACAATAACCACTTTATCGCCGTGTGTTTGCTCACAAGTTGTCAAACGATCTAAATTTAAATTTAATTCCGAACAGAGAGTTTCCCTGTTCTTAATCACGTTTTTTATTTCGTCGCCGACATTAGGAGAAAGATTTAAAAATTCGTAAGGAGGCTCACTTACTCCTCCCAACCTGCCGGTAAATACAACGAGAACATCCTTCTTACACAAAAGACCTTTAGGAACGTAATAAACAACATTATCTTTTTTTATGCGCTCTATATTAAACAATCGACATTACTTCTCCGGTTATTATTTTCCTATTTCTAATCTCTCTTCTTAAGAAAGGTTGGAATATCTAAATCGTTTGTTTCAAACGATTGTACCGGTTCCCTATCCAACGCAAACTGCAATTTTTCTTGTTGTCTTTTTCTGTCAAAACCCGTAGCAATAACGGTTACCTTAACTAAATCTTTTAAAGTATCATCTACAACAGCCCCAAAAATTATGTTCGAATCAGGATGGGCGGCATTTGCTATAACCTCAGCTGCCTCGTTAACTTCAAATAACCCAAGGTCGCTTCCACCGGAAATGTTGAGCAAGACCCCCTTCGCGCCTTCAATAGAGGAATCAAGTAACGGACTGGAAATTGCAGCCTTCGCGGCTTCAGCCGCTCTATTTTCTCCGGAGGCCTCTCCAATTCCCATCAATGCTGAGCCCGCTTCACTCATAATTGTTCTTACATCGGCAAAATCAAGGTTGATTAAACCGGGCATCGTTATTAAATCAGTTATACCTTGAACGCCCTGTCTCAACACATCATCAGCCACGCGGAAAGCGTCTAAAATTGAAGTCTTTTTTTCAACAACGTGTAAAAGTTTATCGTTTGGAATAATAATTAACGTATCAACTTTTTCCCTCAATTTTTCAATTCCTTCATTTGCTTGCATAGATCTTTTTCTTCCTTCAAAGCTAAACGGTCTTGTTACAACACCAACGGTCAATGCGCCTATTTCTCTTGAAATCTCCGCCACTATAGGTGCGGCACCCGTTCCCGTGCCCCCACCTTTGCCTGCCGTAATAAACACCATATCGGCTCCCTGCAACATCTCTTTAATAGACTCCCTACTTTCCTGAGCTGCCTGAAAACCAATTTCCGGATCTGCCCCTGCTCCCAATCCTTTGGTTAATTTTTCTCCAATATTAACTTTGTAATCAGCATCCGACATTAAAAGAGCTTGTGAATCAGTATTGATCGCAATAAACTCTACACCCTTTAGTCCCGCTTCAATCATTCTGTTAACAGCATTTGTCCCGCCACCGCCAACACCAATAACTTTAATTAAAGCTAAGTAGTTATTTCCCGTATTTACCGGCATTATAATCCCTCCTTACATAAAACAATAAATAAAACCCTCAACCATTAGTTGATAGTTATCCCTGCTTAACCTTAACAAAAACCTTATATTATTAATTAAAAAAATGCAACCTTAATTTCAAAAATTATGAAATGTCATCGAGAAACTTGACGGCCGGATTTGAAGCGACCCTAACATCAATATAAATTACATGCTTTTCGCTTTCCTCGAGAATTTTTTTAATAATGGCATTTTTAGTTAAAACACCTTCAGCCTTACCATAAAGAATTTCGACGTCGTGGAAACTTTTATCATCATCTTTCAAAGACAACATAAGAGTAAGTTTTTCTTCGGAAGGAGCATTAACCATTGTCACGGATTCCCTTAAATTTTTATCTAAGGATACAAGGCATTTCATAGCATTTTTTAAATTAACTAAATTTATCTTTTCTCCAATTTTTGCTTTGATTAATCTAATATCTAATATTATCGGCAAATTTAAATCCTCTATAAATTCCCTTGATTCTAAAACAACAGCATCTTTGTCGATAAGTAAATAAATATCTTGAAATGGCAACGCGGCAATTGCTTTTCTTTCAACCACCTTAATTTCGACAGAATTTGGAAAATGACGAGTGATTTCCGCATCTTTAATCCAGGGGTTTTTGAGAATTTTTATTTTGACTTCGTCTAATGGTAACTTTAATAAACTAATATTGGAATCTATCCCGCTTTGCTTAACAATTTCTTTCTCAGGTATGTGATGATTTCCTGTGATAACTACTTCTTTAACATTAAAAAAATTCGAATTATAAAGAGACGCAACTCCGGTAATCATAAGAACAATCAACAATAAAAGAACGAATATGCCTAAACGCCTTCTCCTTTTTATTTTCTTAACTTTTGCATTTCTTCGAATTGCTTTTTCTCTAACTATTTCTTTGTTCATCCTCAAACTCTCCCAATATGATAATTTCCGGTTCTAATAAAATTCTCTTTCTTCCGTAAACACGGCGTCTAACTTCTCCAATCAACGAATAAATATCTTGGGCTTTAGCGTTTCCCAAATTTACTATAAAATTACCGTGCTTGGAAGACACTTGGGCGCCTCCAATAGTTAACCCCTTACATCCAACCTCGTCAATAACCTTACCGGAAGAAATGCCCGAAACATTTTTAAAAATACTGCCGGCGGTAGGATACTCAAATGGTTGAACTTCTTTTCTTCTTCTAAAATATCGTTCCATTAAAAAACGAATTCTATCGGGGTCACCTGGCTCCAATCTTGTCATCGCTTCCACTATAATTCCATACGACAAAAGAGAGCTTGTCCTATAGCCAAAACCCAGTTCTGTTTTGTTTAAAACCCGAAGTTCGCAGTTAGGGGTATAAACAGTAACCGTGTTAACAATATTAGCCATGCAGCCACCGTGAGCCCCCGCATTCATAACTAAAGCACCACCCAAACTCCCGGGTATACCAACCGCAAAAGCGAAACCCTTCAAAGAATTTTTCCACGCAACTTGTGAAAGAGTCGAAAGAGCTGCTGCCGCACCGGTTTGTATATAACGACCATCTACTGAAATTTTTTTAAAATTGGGACCGAGTTCAATGGCTATTCCCTTAAATCCCTTATCAGACACCAAAATATTTGAACCTTTGCCTAACACAAAATAGGGAATCCTATATCTTTCAACTATTTGGAATAACAATCTCAAATCGCTTATTGTGTCTGCAGTTGCAAGGATTGAGGCGGGACCTCCTACCCTAAAGGTTACACGTTTTGCTAAAGAAACGTCTCGAAAAACCCTCCCACTCATCTTCCTGCTTAACCCAACAAACGCTTTTTCTATGACGCGTTCCTCGTTCAATTATTCACCTCAGCAAATCGACTTTTATTTGTAAATGAAGAAAGAAAATCCTCACCCACAACATGAATATCACCCGCGCCCATTGTCAAAACCAAATCTCTTTCTTCAACAAGTTTACAAAGGAAATCTTTTATGTCAGCTTTTTTGGGTAAATAAACTGCATTTGCGCGCGGGCAACCCTCCAAGATAGAGTCCAAAATAAGCTTCCCGCTAATCCCGGGCTCGGGCATCTCTCCGGCACCATAAATATCAGTTATTATAACCATATCGGCTTGGTTAAAAGAATTTCCAAAATCTTTGGCCAAAAATTTAGTTCTTGAATATCTGTGGGGCTGAAAAACACAAATAATCCTTCCCCATTCACCTTGTCTTGCTGCATTCAAAGTAACTTTAACTTCCGAGGGGTGATGTGCGTAATCATCTACAACCGTTACCTCTGAGGACTTACCAATAAACTGAAATCTTCTTTTAACACCATTAAATTCGCCCAGTGCACCCGTCATATTTGAAAACTTAATGCCAACCAAATCCCCAACTGCAATTGCAGCGAGAGAATTACAAATATTGTGACGACCGGGAATTTTTAAACTTACACTGCCTCCTTTTTTCTTCTTTGCGAAGGCATCAAAGGAACTGCCGAATGAATTAAAACTTAAATTTTTAGCCTGATAGTCATTTCCATCTTCAAATCCATAGGTAACACACTTTATTTGACTACAAGCAGGGTCACTCTTAATTTTTTCTATAAACTTTTTATTTGTGGGATGGTCTCCATTAATAATGAGACGTCCATCAGGAGGGAGTAACTTAACAAACTTCAAAAAAATGGACTCAATATTTTTTAGAGATTTGAAATAATCTAAATGATCTTCTTCAATATTGGTAATTACTATTGTGTCCGGTTTTAAATAAAGGAAAGAACCATCGCTCTCATCTGCTTCGGCAATAAAGAAATTACCTGTTCCATATTTTGCGTTGCTTCCAATATCGTTTAGTTCCCCCCCTATTAAAAAAGTGGGTTTCAAACCATTTTTTTCAAACATGCATGAAAGAAGAGATGTAGTTGTCGTCTTTCCATGGGTCCCCGCAACAAGTATGCCGACTTTCCTTTCGCCCAACTTCGATAACATCTCTGCTCGTTTGAGAACAAGGATGCCTTTTTCTTTTGCGAACTTCAACTCCGAATTGTTTTCCTTTATGGCAGATGAAACCACAACCACATCTGTCGAATTTAAATTTTCAGGGCTATGACCAATTGTTATAGACGCACCTTGTTTTTTTAAACTCAAGGTATTGCGTGATTCTTTAATGTCTGAGCCGGAAACATAATAACCCATCTCCAAGAGAACTTTTGCAATGCCGCTCATTCCGGCTCCGCCGATTCCAATAAAATGTATCCTTTTGTAATCCATAACCTTCCTTTTTCTTAGTCTTTAGCCTTCTTGAAAGTTGTTAGTCTGTTGGCTTGCTTGCTTTCCCAACTCTAAGCTCTATGCTCCATCAGTCGGTAGTGGGGATCATATTAGTTTGCTGGTTTGCTGGTTTTTCCCTTTACCCGTTACCCTATACCCTTCTTTTCCTTGCTCTCTACTCTTTTGCCAAACCTTTTATCAATTTTGCCAATTCAAAAGCAGCTTCCGGCTTTCCAAATTTAAAAGAATTTTTTTTCATGTCGGCCAGTACCCTATTATCAAAAATTAGGTCGATTACCAAATTAAAAACGGCAACACCATTTAAATCTTTATCTAAAATCAGCCGAGCAGCTCCCTTCTGTTCCAAAATACGAGCATTTTTTTCCTGATGTCCGCCCGTAGCGTAAGGATAAGGAACCAAAATTGAAGGAATTCCCCTCGCCGTAATTTCGCCTATCGTGGTTGCTCCCGCGCGGCAAAGGACCAAGTCTGAAATTTCATAAGCTTTATCGATATTATCAAGATAAGCGTAACAACTATATAACAATTTATCCTGGGGTTTTTCCTTGCTCTTTATGTCATTAGAAATTTTTCTGAAATTCATCTTACCTGTAACGTGAATTATCTGCAAATTGTCGAAATTTCTAAATTTATCGTAAGCTTCAAATAGAGACTCATTGATACGTGCTGACCCTTGGCTACCTCCAAAAACTAAAAGATTTTTTCTTTTTGGCTCAACGGAAAAAACATTTGAGCTCTCTTTTTGATTTGACTTTAAAATTTTCTTCCTTACAGGATTTCCTGTTATCACACAATTTCTTTTAAAAAACTTTTTCGAGGTGGGAAAGGACACAGCAACAACATCTACCCATTTCCCCAATACTTTGTTAACCAACCCGGGTACAGAATTTTGTTCATGAACAATCGTGGGAATCCTAAATAAAATTGCCATACTAACCAGCGGCGCGCTTACATATCCACCGGTGCCTACAACAACATCGGGTCGAAAACTTCGTAAAATTTTAATGGATTTAAAACATGCTCCGAAAAAAATAAAAAAGGTTGCTAAAACATCAAGTGAAATTTTTCTCTTAAACCCTCTAATATTTATCGTTTCAAAAAGATGCCCTGCCTGAGGAACAACCGTGGCTTCTAAGCCCTTTTTTGTCCCAACAAATAAAATATCGGATTCCGGGTCAAGTTTCTTTATTTCCTCAGCTATCGCTAACCCAGGGTAAACATGCCCCGCTGTTCCTCCCCCAGTTATAATAACTTTCACTCTAAACCCCCGAAAAAGATGTTCTCTTTGATGATTTTGCAATGTTTAGCAAAACACCGACACCACATAGGTTCGCCAAAAGAGATGAACCGCCAAAACTTAAAAAAGGAAGCGACACACCCGTAATCGGCAAAAGACCCGTAACCCCACACATATTTATAATAACCTGAAAAGCGATTACGCAAATTATTCCACATCCTAACAATTTCCCAAAATTATTTCTTGATCTAAATGATATTGTTAAACCAACAACAATTAACGCCACAAATAATAAAACGATGGAAAGGGTGCCCAATAAACCAACTTCCTCGCCAATTATTGCAAATATAAAGTCCGTATGCGCCTCAGGAAGATATAAAAACTTTTGTCGGCTCATCCCCAACCCAATCCCGGTTAATCCACCTGAACCAAATGCAATCAATGATTGAATAATATGGAACCCTGTGCCTCTTGGATCTTTCCAGGGATTTAAAAAAGCGGTAAATCTTCTTAGTCGATAAGGTTCAGTGAAAATAAATATGGCTATTGAAAGCAAACCGAACATTCCCAAACCTACTAAATGACGCAATTTTGCGCCGCCTAAAAACATAAGAAAAAAAACAGTCGAACAAATAATTAATATAGCTCCCAGATGTGGCTGTAAAATTATTAAAACAACCATTATCCCAATCGCCGGCACGATGGGAATTATTAACTCCGAAAATTTTTTAATCCTGCTGCTTTTTTTTGATAGGATATCGGCCACGTATAAAACCGTTGCTAACTTTGCAAACTCTGAAGGTTGAAATGTAAAACCTCCGATAAAAAGCCATCTGCTTGCGCCTCCGGCCGATTGCCCTATTCCGGGAATTAAAACTAAAAAAAGAGCAACTACAGATATAACAATACTCGCTAAAGAAAACTTCCTTAAAAAACGATAATCCAAGCCCGCAAATAAAGCCATTCCCATCAAACCAACTAAAATTGACAAAAGCTGCCGTTTAAAATAGTAACAACTATCCCCCGTTTTTGAAAAAGCCATAACAGAGCTCGCATTTAAGACCATAACCGCCCCAATGAAAAGAAGAACCAGGGTTGTTCCTAAAAGAAGCCAAGATAACCTCAGATTAATTCTTCTTCGAGCCATAAGCATCTTCCTTTATCTTTAAAACAACCTTTTTAAAAGCTTCTCCTCTCTCCTTGTAGTTAGAAAACATATCAAAACTAGCACAAGCTGGAGAAAGAAGAACAACGTCCCCGACCTTTGAAGTCTCAAAAGCCATCATAACAGCATCAGCCAAAGAAGGGCTGCCTTTAACCGGTATATTTAAATTTATAAATGAGGATTTTATCTCATTTGCCGCTTCACCAAAAACAATCGCGGCCTTTACTTTATCTTTGGAGGCCTCAGCAACACTTTGAAAACTGTTTTTCTTGTTGCGACCACCCGCAAGCAAAATTATAGGTTTATCAAAAGCCGTTAACGCCTTAATTACCGCATCCGGATTCGTTGCCTTTGAATCATTATAAAACTCAATTCCATCAATGGTTGCAACGTACTCGACTCTATGCTTTAATCCTTTAAAGTTAAAAAGCGTCTCCCTTGCAAAATCCAATGGCACACCGCCAATCAAAGAAGCGGCTACAGCAGCCATAGCATTATCTAAATTGTGTTCACCTTTTATCTTTAACTTATCCACCCCGCAAATTTCTTTACTGATTCCCTTACTGTTAAAAAAAATTTTCCCGGATTTAATAAAAATTCCGGTATCAAATTCATTTGACTTACTAAAAGGAATAACTTTTCCCTTTATCGAGGAAGCAAAATTCCGCGTGATGGGATCATCGTAATTTAAAATCGCATAATCTTCTTTGGTCTGATTTAAAAATATCCTACCCTTTGCTTCAGCATAATCATCAATATCGGCATAACGATCGAGATGATCGTCTGTTATGTTCAAAAGAATGCTAATGCGCGGGCGAAATTTCACAATATTCTCAAGCTGAAAACTACTGAGCTCTACAACAAATTTTGTGTCTGAAGAAACATTCTCAAGATTGCTCACCAACGGATTTCCTATATTGCCTCCCACAACGGTAGGAAAACTTTTCTTATACATCTCGCCAATTAAAGTGGCGGTAGTTGTTTTACCATTGGTTCCCGTAATGCCAACAATAAACGGACTGGGGCCGGCAAGCCGATAAGCAAGTTCCACCTCGCTCCATATCGGAACTTCAAGCTCTCTCGCTCTTTTAAATAAAGATATATCACTTGGCACGCCGGGACTGATAACAATAAGCTCTTTATCTTCTGCATAACTTGGTGGTTGCGAACCAATATGAGTGGAAATACCTTGTTGTTGAAGTTCTGTAGCTTTTAATCTTAATGACCGATTATCGGCACAATCCACTACCAAAACTTTTGCGCCTAAAGAATTTAGCTTTTCAGCAGCGGCGATACCACTCCGTGCCATTCCCAAGATTAAAACATTTTTATCTTTAAAATTCACAAAGCTCTCCATCCTTAAACACAATTTGTTTTGCGCCGCTAAGCTGCCGACATAAAATAAAAGGAAAAACCCATACCGGCAAGAATACCGGTAACTATCCAAAATCTAATCATAATTTTTGTTTCAGACCAACCGAGCATTTCAAAGTGATGATGAATGGGAGCCATTTTAAATGCTCTTTTTCCGAAACAGCGGAAACATACTACTTGAGCTATGACAGAAAGACCTTCAATAACATAAATTCCACCTATTAAAATCAACAACAACTCAGTTTTTGTTAAAATTGCCATTGCGGCAATGACTCCACCCAACCCCAGGGAGCCGGTATCGCCCATAAAGATGTCGGCAGGGTAAGAATTGTACCACAAGAATCCGATACAAGCTCCACCAACTGCAGCACAAAGAATTGCCAGGCTTAAATGATCCTGTCGAAAAACGATTCCGGCATACGCCAACATAATTATAGTTACAGTGCCGGCGGCAAGACCATCTAAACCATCAGTCAAATTAACGGTGTTCGAGGTACCGGCGATAATCAAAAACAAAAACCCAAGATAGAGCCAAGGAATTAAAACCTTCGTTCCGCCGAGCATTAAATTAAACGAAAGGCTCCCAAAGGGAATGCTTAGACTTGTAAACGGCAAATTTACATTTGTTGATATTCCAATGCAGTTCACAGCGAACAATCCAAATATTAACGTAATTAAAAATTCCAAAATAAGCTTTGTTCTGGCTTTAACTCCAAGAGATCGCGCCTTAACCACTTTAAGATAATCATCAATAAAACCAATTAACCCACACGAAAACATCAAAAAGATGGCTGAGACACTGAGATTGTCCGTGCGGGAAAAAACCAAAAATGAAAATACTACGGTAAGCAATATAACCAATCCCCCCATGGTCGGGGTCCCGCGCTTAATCAGGTGATTTTGTGGCCCATCCGCACGAATTTCCTGTCCGATATTCTTAGTTCGAGAAAGTTTTATCCATAAAGGAGTCAACGCGCCGGAAACAACCAAAGCAAAAACAGCTGTAATAAAAATTTGATATGTGGGAAATCTTTCAATATTGAATATGTTTGAAAATATACGGATTAACATTTCTACCTCAACTAATCGAGTAAACTAAATTTTCCAATTTCATAATTCTAGAGCCTTTAAATAAAATAATATCGCCTGATTTGATAACCTTTTTAATTTTTTGTTCAGCATCTTTAAGATTACTGCAAATAAAAATGTTTTTTGTATCCACACCTTTCTCAATTGCTCCTTGTGCAATCTGCTTGGCCTTTTCTCCAACAACAAACAATAAGTCTACACCATTCTTTTTAACAAGAGCCCCGACATCCCGGTGTGAAACTGTAGAAATTTTTCCAAGTTCAGCCATATCGCCTAAAACAGCAATTTTTCTTCCTTCCCCTTCGATATCTTTTAACGTCTCAAGCGATGCTTGCATCGAATCCGGGTTGGCATTATAAGCATCGTTAATAATTGTAACACCTTCGGAATTTTCGAAAACCTGCATACGCATCTCTGTTATCGTACAACTTTCAAGTCCCTCTTTTATATCGCGCAGGGACAATCCCAATTTAATTGCCACCGCTGCCGCTGCCAACAAATTACAAACATTATGCCTACCTGAAAATGGAAAATTTACAAAAATTGAATCTCCGTTTGAAATAATTTTAAAAGAAGGGCAACCGTTGGCGCTTACGCTTATATTTTCGGCTCTTACATTTGCTTCATTGGAAAAACCGTAGATAACTATCTTGGCTGATGTCATTGCCTTGAATTTATCCGTCCAAAAATCATCATGATTTAATACTACTGTTCCATTAGACGAAATAGATTTAATAAGCTCAGCCTTTGTCTCTGCAATTGCTTCTTCCGAGTTTAATAATTCAAAGTGGGTTTTGCCTATATTTGTTATAATGCCCATGGTAGGTAATGCGATATCACAAAGCTCTGAAATTTGGCCCTTCCCTCTCATTCCCATCTCCAAAATTACAATATCGGTATTTGGAGTTGCTTTTAAAATGGTTAAGGGAACTCCTATTTCGTTGTTATAACTCTTTTCCGTGCAAACCACAGAAAATTTTTTCCTTAAAATACTGTTTAATATATCCTTGGTGGTTGTTTTTCCTGTACTTCCCGTTATACCTATAACCTGAAGGTCAAGTTTTCTGCGAACCAACCCGGCAATTGACTGTAAGGCTTTTAGAGCATTTTCAACCTTTATAATCACAAAGTCTTTAGAAACACTTTCAATTTTCGATTTAATCTCTTCGTCCCACCGTTCAGTGAAAATTCCTGAAGCTCCCTTTTTTATTGCGTCACCAATAAAATCGTGGCCGTCAAAATGTTCTCCTTTAAGCGGAACAAAAAAATCGTTTCTTTTCAATGAGCGAGTATCCGTGCAAATTGATGAAATTGCAAAGTCTTTGGGGCCGGATATAAGTTCTCCCGATGGCAATATAGATATCAGCTCAGATGCAATTATTTTGAGCATAAAGTCAACTCCCGCAAAGCCTCTCGGACAATTACCCTATCGTCAAAAGGTACTGTTTTATCGCCAAAAATTTGGCCCTTTTCATGTCCTTTCCCCGCCACCAATACAACATCACCGACTTTTGCTGAAGAGATAGCGTGATAAATTGCCTCTTTTCTATCAATAATTATGCGATAATTTGCATTTGGCGTTTCTTTCAACAAACCGCCTTCAATTTCTTTAATTATCTTTTTCGGTTCTTCGCTCCTCGGATTATCAGAAGTAATTATGGTAAAATTGCTAAGCTTGCCCGCGATTGCCCCCATTAAAGGCCTCTTTTTTTTATCTCTATCCCCGCCGCAGCCAAATAGGGTTATCACTCTATTTTCAGTTATTTCTCTTGCGGCACTAATTAATTTTTCAAGACCATCCGGGGTATGCGCGTAATCAACAAATACGCTAAAATCTTGACCGCAGTCTATCGCTTCAAATCTTCCCGGGATTGTCGAAACGCTTTCAATTCCAACCTTTATGTGCTCAGGCGACAATCCCAAAGCAAGCCCAACCCCAACAGCAGCCAACGAATTATATACGTTAAACAGACCCCTAAGTTTAATTGACAAATCTAAAGTTAAGGTTGAGGTTAATACTTTAAACATCGAACCTTCTCTATTAATTTTAAGATCTTCCGCCCTAATATCCGCAGGTTGAGTCAACCCGTAACAAAATATCTTGCCTCCTTGAGAGACAATTTGCCTTCCGTACGAATCATCTACGTTTATAACCCTAACAACGTCATCATTGTCGTCGAACAACTTTTTCTTTGTTTTAAAATAATCGTCCATGCTTCTATGATAGTCTAAGTGATCCTGACTTAAATTTGTAAAAACCAAGGCGTTAAAATGACAGCCGTCGATGCGATGAAGGTCTATGCCGTGAGAGGAAATCTCCATTGTCGCGCAAGAAACCTCATCATTAACCATATCTCTGAACAACCTTTGCAAATCATATGATTCGGGTGTGGTTTTATCTACAGCTAAAACCCGATCGCCAATTTTGCATTGAACGGTGCCCGTTAACCCCGTTTTTTTCCCCGCCGTCCTAAACATACTATCTACCAAATAACTGGTAGTTGTTTTACCATTTGTCCCTGTAATTCCAACAAGTTGCAATTCCGAGGTGGGATTCACGAATAAGGTGTTTGACAAAACTGCCAACGCTTCTCTTGTGTTTAGAACCTGTATTTGAGGAATTACAGAGGACAAATTAAGCCAACGCTCAGTCACAATTGCAGAGGCCCCCGATTTAATTGCATTTTCCGCATATAAATGACCGTCGGTTTTAAACCCTTTTATACATACAAAAAGACTCCCCGGTTTTACTTTCCGTGAGTCATATGCAATATTCTTAACATTAATATTTACTTCTCCCCTTACCTTTTTGAGTTTTAAGGAAGAGATGCACTTGTCAAGTTCAAACAATACCATCACCACATTCCGGCACATTTTATCATAGCTTATATAGCTCGTCCAAAACAATCAAATCGATAACCATAATTAATTTTCGCTCGGTGGAATTTTTAAATGTCGCAAGCCAAACTCTGCCAAGTTTTTAAACACCGGTGCGGCAACAGAACCTCCGTAAATTGAACCTTTGGGTTCATCAATAACAACAATGATTGCCAACTGAGGGTTGCCAACCGGCGCAAAACCTACAAATGAAGCAACATATTTCCCCTTCTCGTAACCCTTCCCGTCCTTTCTCGGCTTTTGGGAAGTTCCTGTTTTCCCGGCTACTCTATAACCTTGTACTTGTGCGTTTTTCCCGGTTCCCTCAATTGTTGCTTTCTCCAATATTTGCTTCATTTGTTCAGCGGTCTTCAAAGATAATATTTTTTCGCCTTGCTTTGGTTTTGTTTGTTTAATTATTTTTCCGTTTAAATCGACAACTCTGCTTAATAAGTAAGGCTTTACCAACAATCCATCGTTAGCAATAATCGAAAATGACTGAAGTACCTGTAAACTTGTTGCGGACATCCCTTGTCCAAATGGGATGTTCCCAATGGTTGAGCCGGACCATTTTTCAGGAGACGGGATATATCCTTGCGCTTCACCTGGAAAATCAACTCCCGTTTTTTGACCAAAACCAAAGACCGATAAATAATTACAAATTCTTTCTTTCTTAAGCTTTTGCCCAACAACAACGGCACCGACATTGCTCGATTGTGTAATTATATCCGTAAAAGTGAAATTTTCTGTCGGTCTTTTATGAGATTCTGTAATTATCCTGTCAGCAATTTTAATTTCATCGGGCAATCTAAAAACATCTTTCGGTTGAAAAATTCCTTCCTCCAAAGCCGCCGCCCCTATAACCATCTTTATTGTTGAGCCCGGTTCAAAAGAGTCGGTTATAGCCCTATTTCGGAAACAAGCGAAGTCTGCTTTAGAATATTCATTCAAATTGAAATGAGGATAATTGGCAATTGCCAATATCTCTCCGGTATTAGGTCTCATCACAATAACGTTTCCCGCTTTAGCTTCAAATTTTTCTATACAACGGTTTAGCTCTACCTCAGCTTTAAACTGCAAGTCTCTATCTATAGTTAAATCAATATTTTTCCCGTCAATGGAAGGCAAAAGATTCGAAACACCAGTGGATATAGATCTTCCCATTGGATCTTTTTCAACTATAAGATGACCCGGTATCCCCCTTAAAACATCATCATAAAATATTTCTAATCCTGTTAGTCCTTCATTGTCTACCCCGGCAAAGCCAATGGTATGAGCCGCTAATTCATCGTAAGGATAGCACCTTTTGCTTTCGCGCAAGAAGCCAATTCCTTCGATTTTGAGAGCCTTTACACGCTCTGCCGTAGACTCATCAACCTTTCGAGCTATATAAACAAAACCGCTGTCCTTCTTTAGTTTTTCTAAAAGAGTTTTTTCATCAAGCATTAAAATAGATGAAAGTTGAGAAGCCGTATTTTCAGGGTCTCGAACAAGATAAGGATTTGCGTATACGGTAGTAGCATCGATGTTTGTTGCTAAAATATTACCTCTACAATCATAAATATTGCCTCTTTTAGGCGCAATCTCAATTGACTTAAGCCGCTGTTTTTTAGCCAATGACTCATACCTTTTTGCCTCAACAGCTTGAACATTTATTAACCGTATTATTATTGCAAGAAACCCCAGCAAGAATGTAAAAAAGATAAAAAAAAATCTTGCATTGCCCCGCTTCCGAGACTTAGCAGACACCTAAACTCCTCCTTTTCGCTTAAATTGCCGCCTGTTATGCCTTATGGCTTCCGCCGTTCTTGCCAACAAGAAAGTTATCAAGCAACCGGTAGGTATTAGTCACGTAAATCAAATTTAATCTTTGTAATTTTCAAAATATTTTTTACTCATTGCTAACTTATCTTGAGATATGTTTTCATTTGTTACCTTTATATAGTTTACTTTTGCGGGAGCAACCATGCCAAGTTTGCCAAGCGCAATCTCCTGAATCCTCTCCGGCGATTTAAGCCGCGCCACCTTAACCATTAATTTCTGATTATACGCTTGCTCCTCCTGTAAAATTTCTCTTAAATTTTCAATCTCAATAGCATTTTGAGTAACCAAAGTCCTCTGAACCGAGTTGAGCATAACCGTTGCCGGTAAAGCAGCAACAATTACAATAATAATACCCACAGAAATGCTTCTTTTCTGTTTATTGGTTATTAATCTGAGACGATTTTTTACTTGCTTCTTATTTGGTTCATGCGTTAGCTTCCTTGCTGTTTGCATTGGCCTCGCACTCCTTGCGTAGACTGTTAAAAATATTTTTTAAATCTTTTCCGCAACTCTTAACTTTGCGCTTTTAGACCTGGGATTTCTTTCTATTTCCTCTCCCGTCGGTTTTGCTGGTCTCTTTGTTAGCACTTTAATTTTGGGACTTTTCCCGCAAACGCAAACCGGTAACCCCGGTGGACAAATACAGCCTTTTGAATACTCTT
The DNA here is from genome assembly GCA_002366545.1 of Candidatus Oleimmundimicrobium americanum. GTDB lineage: Bacteria > Actinomycetota > Aquicultoria > UBA3085 > Oleimmundimicrobiaceae > Oleimmundimicrobium > Oleimmundimicrobium americanum. The sequence continues at coordinate 19,611 of DFBH01000005.1, forward strand.
TAAAAATATTTTTCACAATTCGATCTTCTAAAGACTGATAAGATATCACCACCACTCGGCCTCCGGGCTTAAGGTGCTCTATGGCGCTTTCCAAACCATTCTCTAAAGAAACCAGTTCCTGGTTAACTTCAATTCTTAGAGCTTGAAAAGTCCGTTTCGCAGGATGGCCGCCCTTTCTTCGCGCGCTTGCCGGAATAGCGTCTTTAATGATATTGACCAGTTCAAAAGTCGTTATAATCGGTTTTCTGTTTCTTGCTTCTACAATAAATTGCGCAATTCTACTTGCCCACTTTTCCTCTCCGTATTCATTGATTACCCCGGATAGTTTATTTTTAGGGTACGTATTAACAACATCGTATGCTGTCATTCTCTGCTCCAAATCCATTCGCATGTCGAGAGGGGCATCAAACCTATAACTAAAACCCCTTTCGGGTAAATCAAACTGAGGTGAAGACACGCCTAAATCAAATAAAATCCCATCTACTCCAGAGAGATTAGCCTCAGATAAAATTTCACTTAACTTCGCAAAACCGCCCTTAACTAATTTTATTTGCTGGCTAAAGAGCGCTAATTTTTTTTCTGCTTCTTTAATGGCTACGCTGTCTTTGTCGATTCCTAACAAAAAACCGCCTGGTGCGATTTTTTTCAAAATTACTTCCGCATGTCCTGCCCCGCCCAAGGTACAGTCAACTATAACGCTGCCTTTTTTTAAATTTAAAAATCGCACAACTTCAGCCAGCAAAACTGGAATATGTTTATGTTTCATAAAAAATCCTTACTTTTGTCGGCTGAAGCTTTTGCTTCGATGCTTGCTGCGCTTAATCTATGGTTCCTAAGCTAAGTCTTGTTAATCTATATGCTGCCCCGCCCAAGGTGCAGCCAATATTGTTCAAAACCGCTTCAGCCGACAAACTTATAAACAATATTTAATTATCAATGAATCAAAACAAAAGCTTTTCGGCTATGTCAGAATAAGAACCCTCAGCTTCTTTTTGATAAGCTTTCCAGCTATCTTTATCCCAAACTTCCAATCTGTTTGAAACTCCAATAATCACGATATCTTTATTTAATCCGGCGTATTCCCGTAGGCCGTTTGGAATCGATATCCTTCCCTGCTTTGTAATGCTTTCTTCACTTGCACCGGCAAAGAAAAAACGGGAGAACTTTCTCGCATCCCTTTTAGCTAATGATAAGGCCCTGATTTTGTCTTCCCACTGTGGCCATTCCGTTTTAGGAATTATAAATAAACATTTCTCCATGCCTACGGTTATCACAACACCATCAGCAAGAGCTTTTCTAAACTTGGATGGTAATATTGCCCTGCCCTTTTCATCTAATGAATGTTGAAACTCTCCTAAAAACATCCTTGCTCCTTAACTTAAGATATTTCCACTATATTCCACTTTGTTCCATTTTTCAACACCATTGACTATATTTTCGACAAAAAAGCACTAAAACTTTAATTTTTTTACAAAAAGATTATTGCCGACTCATAGATAGGTAAAAAGAGGTAGCGTCCAAAGCGGTCCGTTTCCCCTCGGTTATTGTTAAACAAGGCCACCATTTGCCGACGACACACAGGGAAACAATCTATAAATTAAGAACAACAAGATTGCCACACTCCACCGTTAGCGACTCGATAATCTCAAATTTAAGTTTTATTCTCAAATGACGATAAATAAAGTATAAGGACCTTGACAAACGAAAATTTGATTTTTCTCGATAAAGGCAAACTCATCGTAAGATGAGGACGCAAAACTACGGACCCCGTAAAACATGGGGTGGCCGGGTTACCGAAAGAAGAGGAATTGTAAAAAACCTGTTCTCAAGCCTTTTCGAGAGAACAGGTTTTTTGTTTGCCCATCGGAAACCAACGAGTCACTGGTGATGGTTATGCAAAACCAGATGGCCATAAAAAATAAGGGGTGAAAAAAATGAAGTTGAAAAGCAAAAAGAAAGGGGTTTTGGTTGGTTTTACGCTTATTTTAGTTGTGTTATTCACGGGAAGCGCTCTGGCAAACCCTGTTCAAGGCCTGTTGACCAAAAAGGTAACAAATCCTGTTAGCTCAACCATTGAAAAATCTGTTGCCGGATACCAACTTGCAAGCTCAGCAGCAACAAAAAAGATGAATTCGGCAAAAAGTGCCATTAAGGTAGCTAAACAACAGGCGGAGAAAAAAATAAAACAAGAAGCAGAAGCGAAAAAGAAAGCGGAAGAAGCCAAGTTGAAAAAACAAGAAACGCCCGCTATTTCAGAAAAGAAGATAACCACAACTTCCGTCAAACCCAAAGTTGCAAGTACTCAAGCAAAAAGCGCAACGACCACAAAAACTAAAACCAGCGCGCCTGCAACTACAACAAAGACCGAGCCCGCACCCGCCAAAGTCAACATCGCTGCCAAGCAAGCGCAGGCACAAAGCATGCTTAACTCCTACATAGCCCGGTACCCAATACTTAAGGGCTGCACAATTAAAGTTCAAGTTCCTTCGAACCCAAAATGGCAAGGATGCACATACTATGCGCTTGGGTTAATCATAATAAACCCCAATCACACCGCCTCTTTACAGAAAATAATCTGGCACGAGTGTGAACACATAATTGACTGGCGGGAAGACCAAGACATCGATCACGACGACTATTGGGAGTAAGAATAGTAAATAACTATCCCATCCCACAAGCCTCACTGGATTAAGAAAGCCAGCGGGGCTTGTTGCTTTATTGATAACCAATATCCTCGCTCTAATATAAAGCCCGTTCCTCATCAAAATCAGCAAAAATAATCAATCTTTCAGCGGCACTTCTAGGCGGATGACAAGTTGTTAATACAAGTGTGGGCGTTGGAGTTTGTTTAACTACCCATGTATCCGTGGGTTTGACAACTTTTAATTCTCTAACATAATAGGTATACCTATTATCAGGTGTCTCAAGAATTATCTCATCCCCTTTTACAAGTTTTTCAATCTTGTTGAAAGAAGCTCCGTAAGTTGTTCGATGACCCGAAATAACGCAGGTGCCATTCTCCCCGGGATAAGCAGTCCCCTTCATATGGCCCGGTCCTTTTTTTAAATCAGCTTTTTCGGTTCCCTCAACAACCATCACGTCTAATCCAATTTTTGGAATTATAATCTTCATGCTTGAGGGAATTTTTTGAGGTTGAGTTTGAGTTGTTATTTCCGTGGGAGCGACTTCGGTTATCTCAATGTGAATTACGGGGTCTTCCGCATCTTGATTGTTTTTTTTCTCTTCTTCCCACTCCTGGCGCAGTTCCCTTTGTCCATAATTTGTATATAAATTTGTGAGGAGAGGGTAAACTAAAAAGCAAATCCCAAAGACCATCAAAAACAAGCCAATCACTTTCAAATAAAGTTTTTTATTGCGCCTTTTTATTTTTCCTTTTTTTCTTCCGTTGTATTTGTCCCTGCTCATAAAAATTTATATCTCTGCCTCTCCTAAAAATTAACACGCAAGCAACCCTAAGCTACTTCCTTAATTATTAACAGATAAGGATTGATTATTTCAACTGTTCTGATAAAAGAATAACGGATGCAATGAAATAAGTCCCTTTTCCATCACATCCGCATAAAATTATCCTCTTACAAATTACTGCAATTTATATACGTCTAGCTCTGCGGACCATTTCGATACCACCCGCGACCAATGTCAATCCAAACGCAAACAAACAGTAACCTGTGTAAGGCAAGACAGGTGGAAGCCCGGAATCGGACGTATAAGGAAGAACTCCCCTTGTTGGGTCAGGGGTATATGGTAGAACTGCAGAAAGCAAGCCGAAGTTAACAACGCTATCAACACCTGCAATTACATCTTTTGAAATTACTACAGGAGACGTTGGATCATATGGGTCAGGATAAATTGTCAAAGTAACAGTGTATACTCCTGGTGTTAAACCATTAAATGAATATGCTCCATTTTTACCTGTGGTTATTGAATCTAAAACAACCCCATTTTGACTTAACTCAACAACTGAATTGCTAATCCTATGTGTCTCATTTATATCAAGAACACCGTCGCCATTGAAATCCAAGAACACAACCCCACGAATGGAGGATATCTCTACTACGGAAGTCAGAGGGTTATCTGGTGTTGGTTTATCTGGTAGTGAGCATTTCTGCTCTGTATTACAGTTACAACAGCAACTTACATCACAACAACAATCACCGGTTGTGTCATTCTCAAGCCCTTCTTCGCATCCACATCCGGTTTCTTCTGGTTCAATGGTTAAACATGGTTTTTGCTCTTCTGATTTTTCTGGCTCACAACATCCTGAGTTACAAGGTGTATCTTCTGGCTCACAACATCCCGAGTTACAACAATCACTACCACCCGGGGACCTTGCTCCCGATGTTGTTGATTTTGCATACCCATTAGTTCCAAATAACAACATGAAAGTAAGAAATAAAATGGTCAAAACCGCAAGTTTTTTTCTCATCTCTTTCACTCCCTTTCCCCTCTATCTTCCCTATTAAGTCCTTTTCTCCTTCTTCTTCATTTAGCATTAAGTGTTCTTATTTTTTACCAATTTATATCACTCACTATTAATATATACTAAAAAAAGAATTTTTACCCTATCCTCAAGATGTGTTTCAATAAGCCAAAAGTTCAATTTTTGAATTATACTTTTTGAGCATACCGAGGATAGCCGATGGTTCGTTCACTATCGTTCGCTCGATAGCTTATGGCTGATAACATATGGCAGTTGCTTGCCCGCCGCTGGCGGGGCTGATAGTTAGGGTATAGGGTTAAGGGGAGCTGGCGACATAGCGACTTAGAAACCAAGTAGCCTCGTAGCCAAGAAACTAAGGAACCGGATGACTACTCCCAACTACCCACTAACAAACTACCAACTAAGATTTGGAGGTAATAAACAAATTCTTGTAGAATATAAATATATCTTTAAAAGGAGAAAAAATGCTCAAAAAAATTTTACCTGTTCTAATAATATCGATTCTCATACCCAGCTTCATGATTTTAAATATCGGTTGTAGCAACCAAGAAACCGGTGCACAAAATGTTGTTCTTTACGGAATCATCAACGAGAATGCGCCCTTCCCTCAAACCATAAAAGATGCAATCATAACCATCGGTAAACAGAGCGTAAAAACCGATGAGCAAGGCAACTATAAAGTTGAGGGATTGACAAGCGGCTCTTATAAAATCCAAGTCGAGGCATTAAACCACGAAGTGTACGAAAAGACAATCAAACTATCGGAAGGAAAAAATAAAGCCGATATCCCACTTTCCCTAACTCCGGATGAAACTATGAGAAGATTGCTTGAAATTCAAAAAGCAGGTGAGTATGAGAAAGGATACGAGTACCTGCATCCAGATGAAAAGGAGAGCATCTCTAAGGATGAATATATTGCTAAGATGAAAAAAAACTATGAAGAGCAGGGTGTAAAAATTATAGATTTTGAAATAAAGCCCGCAAAGATGCTCGATAAATGGACAGACCCCGAATCAAAAAGAGTCTATCCCAATACAGCAGAGATGGAAACTTCTATATTGGTCGAGATTAAAAAGCCAAACAAGTCTGAGAGATATCAAATTAATTGGAACACACACCTCGTGAAGGTAGAAAATCAATGGAAGGGATTCTCGTAAAACATCACCTATCTTATAAGAAACAGTAACGAGGATGCTTAATTGGAAATTGTAAGTTGAAGACTCAAGGCTTCAAAATGTTTTCAAATTTGCACTTTACAATTTTCATTTTCCAATGGAGCGTTAGCGACCAGGTGAGATTGCCACGCCCTTCGGACTCCTAAGTAACAAGCTCACCACTCTCCATACCAAAACCTTGTTTCTTTCTTAAATCACCCCAGTTAGACTGGGGTGGGGTGCTCGCAATGACGAACCTATAAGCCATATCATTTAAATACAGACTCCAGCTGCCAGACGCCAGTCTCCAGGAAAATCATTAAAAACAGCTTCCAGCCACCAGTCTCCAGCCGTTAGCCTTCAGGAAAAAAATAAAAGCTTTCATTGATTTTAGTTTTTAAAAACCCGGGTGGGTTGTTTGTTTCACCCTCCCCCCGCCCTTCCCATCGAGGGAGGGGTGAGAACGAGATTGCCACGCTTCCTGCCATATCATTTTTAGGCGGAGAAATAGGTTGTTCAGGAAATAAGCCGAAGCTGTTTGAGTTGGGCTTATATCCGTCTTACAACTTAGTTGGAAGCTTTGGCTTATAAAAAGCCAAAGGGAAGGATATAGTTTAGCCTAACGAGTTCTGCAAGCGCCTGAACAACCATACATTTTGGAGCCGTAAAAAAATGATCGGCCGCCCTTCTTTTGCTTCGTTTTCTTGGGCGAACAAGAAAACGAAGGAGAATAAAGTTTCGCAATGAGAAAATCGACTGAGTAGGCACGCGCAATCCGGAGCTGTTGCCCGACCCACAAAAAAATATTCTTTGGGCGAGTAAGAAAATTAAACCGGTGGTTTATGACGTTATTGAAAAGGGAGAGATTCTCATCTCTCCCTTTTCAATATTTTAAAACTTCTGTTACCTTCAACTGGATCTTAAAACTTGCCTATCCATCAGATAAACTATCTTTACGGTCACATGTGGGAGAATCATCGTTTTCTTCTGAATTCTCTTCTGAGCTACCTTCGTCTTCATTTGAGCATTCATTTTCAGAAGAGCAAAAAGAGCTGGCTCCCACCATAGACATCTCACCGTCCTCTATTAACTCTTCTTGCACCTCAATATCTTCTTCGCCACCAGCGCAACCGCCGCTTCCCTCTCCATTCTTTGAACAATAATCTTCAACGACCACATCTTCGGTATTCACATTATCTTGTCCTTCTTCTTCAAGATTCAAGTTCTCGGTCATATTTACAGAAGCTTCGCCTTCATCAGAAACATCAAAAAATAATTCTTCTTCAAGCGCATCTAAAGAATTTTCACATCCTTCATTCTGAGAAGCTTCTTCGCAACAAACATCCTCAGGAGATATTTCATCACAGCAATCTTCGCAATTACAATCTTCTCCATTGGTCACGACTGCCTCAGAAACACTTTCCATCTCCGTTTCGGAAACTTCTCCTTCAGCTTCCGCATCGCCAGTAACAGCAGAAGAGACACCGGTAACAATCTCCTCAGAGTTGCAATCATCCGGACAACCTGCAACCAAGCCAACTGCCGTTCCGTCACCGCTTTCAGCTTCAGCAGAACCATCATTTTCAACTTCTACTTCAATTACGCTTACGCTACATGCTTTTGCTGAATCACCCTCACAATCACCATCCTCACAATCATCGCATCCATCACAACAACATTCATCATCGCATTCTTCACATTCCATTTCTTCTAAATACAAATCTACACAAGCCAATGAATCGACCTCGATACTTATGGTAGCGGAATTTCCTAAAGCAACGGCCTCACCGGTTGCAACATCAGCGGAACCATACAAAGCTGCGATACAATCGTAAACTATATCGATTGCAATATTCGAAATAAGCCCATCTCCCTGGATATCACCAAGGATACTTAAAATCAATTCGTTGTTGATAAGATTTTGGGCAAGAACTCCGATGGCCAAGGCATCTCCACTCTCGGCATTTGCATTACCGTTGTTCTCAGCATCGATACCGACTAAACTTGCGCTTCCGGCACACGTATCACCACAGCATCCTTCACCCTCTCCACCTTCCACTTGAGTACAGGCGGTTGAGTTAGATTCTATGTCAGTTAAGGAGGAGTTTCCGATTGCCGCGGCATCGCCGGTTTGAGCATTGGCGTTACCCACTAA
>DFBH01000078.1 GCA_002366545.1 Candidatus Oleimmundimicrobium americanum
CTTAAAAGTAAATATGGCGTTAAAGAAACTGATTATTTTGATAAATACTTCGCAATTTTTTCAGAACTAAATCTATTTTATTTGCTTATAGTATCTCTTATGGGTATCAAAAAGGTGAAAATAGAATCACAAAGAAAGGCCTTTCTTGAATCTCTTCGAACTGAAGTGGCTTGTCTTAATACTGATTTGTTTTGTTCAAACTTTATTGGACCGAACTTAAATGATTTTAAGGCAAAATCAGTTGACCGTTTTTACAATAATTATGATATTGCGATGAGAGAATATCTTGAAGAAAATAATACACCAAATTGTATCAAAGAGATGTTTAATCGGGTAACTAAAAACATTCTTAGTCAAATCAATGAAACCACCAACGAAGATCTTGCTAAATTTACTTCCACAATAGTTGCTGAGTGTCTACCACTGGACAAGATTATTCAAGTGGTTGCAAGAGTTAACCAGTTTCCTTGTTGTGCTGATACGATAAAGGAAAATTCGATTTCAGGTTCAAAAAGAGAAGTTGGGAAAAAACTTGATTTGCCTGGTTTCAAGAGAGACAAAAAAAATAATCTGATTTTTGATTTAACAGAGGAAGAACAGCAAGAAGTTAAAAGTTATATTGAGGTTTTTGAGGAATATAAATTTCGCCCTGATGTTGTTGATAATTTTCAAAAAGGAATAGCTGCATTTGCTCTTTCTGAGTATGCAGCAGGACAGACCGTGATGCTTGAAGCTGAATCTTCAGAAAATCGTGAAAAATTACTTGAAAAAGCTATTGCGGCAATATTGAAAGCGTATAGTATCTACTCATTGCCAGTTTATATATTTCAACTTGCCTGTTATTTCCAATTGATTGGTAAAATCGATGAAGCAAGGGAAATGTTTAAGGATTTTTTGAAGAAACAATCGGATTTCAAACCTGGAAAGTTCGACGAAATATTTTTGGGGCGATACGATATTGATGAAATAATAGAAATTGCAGAAGCAAATGTGTAAATTAGCTGGCTAATAATAACATTGAAGTTGGGTTTAGACTAACAACTTGAAAAAACCTCTATGTCCAACCGATCAAATCCCTCCACTTTTTAAATCTCTTTACCCAAAAATAATCTTTTACAAGCACCAACTTGTGCTTAATTCACTTTGTAATAAAATCGAACATAGCATTGACCAGTTATCTTACATAATGTAAAATAGTAAAAGAAAGGGGGAGAAATTGATGGTTAAAACTGGGAAGAAAATAAAAGAATTGAGAACTCGTTTTGGGATGAGTCAGCAAGAACTTGCAGATAAGTTGGGTATTTCGCGTCCTGCAATTTCTCAAATTGAAAAAGGAGAAAGAAAGATTGCTGCTGAGGAATTAATAAAGCTCTCGGAAGTATTTAATATTTCCATAGACAGTTTGCTGGATTTAAAAAAAGAACCGGAAATAATTTTGCAAGAAGCTAAAAAGAGAGAAAACCTGCCTGCCGGTAGGCACGGAATTAAACCCCAAATCAGAATCAATGTTCCCCAAAGAAATTTAGAAAAATTTAAAGAGGTTCTTCTTTACATTCTTAACAAAGTTGGTTCGAAACCAAATGTTGGCGAAACTGTAATTTATAAACTCCTTTATTTCATTGACTTCAATTATTACGAAAAATATGAAGAACAATTAATCGGCGCTTCTTACATTAAAAATCATTTTGGTCCCACACCGATAGAGTTTGAAAAGATAGTCCGTAAAATGATTAAGGATGGGGAGATTGAAAAAATTAAAAGTAGCTTTTTCGATTTTCCGCAAACAAAATATTTACCTGTAAGAAAATACAATCTTGATAAATTAAACGGCAATGAAATTGAGATAATTGAGGATATTTTGAAGAGGCTTTCTGATATGAACGCTTCTCAAATAAGTGAGCATTCCCACAACGACGTTCCTTGGCTAACAACAGAAGATGGAGAAATTATCGAATACGAATCTGTATTTTACAGAACGTCTCCTTATTCGGTGAGGGAATACAGTGGAGATATTTAGTGAAGTTTGTTACAGCCCTGAATTCAAAAATGATATGAAAAAACTTCTTAAAAAATTTACGACTCTTGAGGAGGATCTGAAAACTTTTGTAGAAAAACAGTTAAATCTTTATCATAAATTGGGTATAGACAATAAGGGAATTTTCCAAATCACCGGGTTACAAATCAAAAATCCTAAAATATACAAGGTAAAGAAGTTTGCTTGTCGTTCTCTTAAAGGCAAGGGAGTTAATTCCGGTATTAGAGTAATTTATGCTTATTTTGAAAGCGAAGACAGGATTGATTTAATAGAAATTTACTACAAAGGTAATAAGGGAAATGAGGATAAAGAAAGAATTTTAAAGCATTATGAGGATAAGTAATAGGAGTGATTTAAATGGTAAAGACAAAACGTAATCCAACAAAAATAAAAAAGATTCTCAAAAAGAGAGGATATGAAAAAGGCAAGCTTCCAAAAGGGAAGGTGGCGCATCACGTTAAACCTGTGGCCGAAGGCGGAAAAAACACACCTAAAAATATTAGAGTTACCTCTGAAAGTAAACATAAAAAAATACACAAAAATAGAAGAAAAAGAGGGAAAATTTAGATTATCAGAGGCAGAACTATATCTTTAACCTTGATATTCCAAAAAGAATGTAAAAAAAGCAAGACCTTACTCCTGAAGTGAAATTTGTTTTTATTGTGTTTGGTTGAAGGGATGAATTTTTTATGAACGAGGAAAAGAAAAGTTGGATTGGGCGGAAATGGTGTTTATTCAAAAACTTCTTAAAGAAGAACTGGGTGCTGTTAAGTATTGGAGTATTTTTATTTTTTTTGACTCTCTGGTGTTATTCCAAAGGAGAATATTACGCACTTTTAACAATGGTTTTAACAAGTGCTGTTGCTGCTGTCATTGTTCTTTTACTAGAACGTTTTTTAAGACAATCGGAAATGGAAAGAGCTTTTGGTGTGTTAGAAGGATGGTATGTTGGCCATGGTTATAACAAAACAACTAAAATCGAAGATAAGCCCCAAAGTAAGGCATGGGTTGAATATGAACGAGACAATCGTCTTAAAATAACTGTTGAAAGTGGTTATGATAAAAAAAGTAGTAAATATGAGTGGAAATGGAAAGGAAAAATAATTATGAATAAGGATTATGAGGGAATCGGTGAAATTTCTTGGGAATACAGAGGAATCCCTGATAATCAACCAGAAAATATGAGAATATTAGGTTTTAAAAGATGTATAGTTAATGGAAAAGATGAAATTATTTTAATTGGGGAGGAAATCGAAGGTTACGGAAAAGAGTTCTTGCATAAAAAGAAAACGGAAAAAGAGATTGATAATATATTATCTCAAACTTCAGATGATGATGAAAAAAAGAAGAAGGATGAGGAAGAAGAACTGATAACCAAACATCAAAAACATATGCCCAACGACATTGATTTAGAACGTACGCTTGATAATTTACAAAGAATAATAAATCTTATTAAAGGAAAATAAATAAAAAGCGGGTTAAATAGTTTTAACTCAATAATTCTTAATTATTAACTAGTTGCAGTGCCCAGAGCTATTAAAATAATAAATTTTTTGAAATTTTATTAGAGGGGTTTCTTGTGCAAATAGTCTATTTTCCGTATTTGAAGTTGGGCAAAACAGAGGAAATAAGATTTGGAGACATTGTTGTTTGGAACTTTGGTGCCAAGAAAAATAAGTATATTCTCGATAAAGAAATCAGAAACATGGTGGAGCAATTAGTATCTTCGAATTATATTGGCAAAAAAATGGTTAAAGATGCAGGAATTGTATCCATCGGAGAAACAGATTTTAGGCAATTTGATGAAACCGAAATCAAATTGATTAACGATTTAAAGCTTATCCTTTTTCTTAGTTTCTCTGCTAAAAATAATGTACTTAAACAAGATGCAAATAGTGGTCTCTTTATGGCAACTTCTGAAAATTTTGAACCAGTTTATCAAAATTTTAAACGTGGTATGACAACTTTCTCTGAGAAAACTGGTTATGTAGTTGAAAAGACAGTAAGTGGGCTTGAGATTGGAAAAGAAAAATTTGAAGCACCAAGGTGTCTTTTAACCCCATTCCGTTTTGAAATAGACGAGGAATTTAAGAGTTCATTATTTTGGCTAAAGAAAAAACAAAAGCGTTTATTTGAACAAATTATGCGAGCAACGAATTTATTCTTCGAAAGTTTTTATAACACACATCAATTAAATAAAAATGCAAGAATCTTACTTCAAGTGGGAGCTTTTGAAACATTACTCGATTTTAAAAATAGAAAAGAATTCAAAGATAAAATAGAGAAGTATGCTTGTGGCTCAAATGAGAAGAAGAGACGTTATTATTATGAGAAAGTGCCTGGGAAAAATAAAGAATTGGAATATAGAACCTTAAACGGAATATGGGCTGATAAATTTTATACTTTGCGAAATCATATAATTCATGGTCAAAATATCAAGCCAAAAGAATTTTTGTTTAAAAACAAACAAAGGCATACTGATATAGCTATTTTATTTTTTCTGCTATGTATTAAAAGACTTATAAATGAAAAGAAAAGAGAAAGGTTATTTTTTGATGAGATAAAATGGGAAAAATGGGATGATGGTATGGGTAATGCACAAGACGGTTTCGTTTATGACATAAATGTTTTTGGCAAAGCGTTCGCTGATGTTTGTAAAAGATTAAATGGATAATAGTCTGGCTTGATAAGCTTGTAGTATTGCGGAGGAGGTAAAAGGTGGACTTTATATTTTTCATAATTGCTTGGCTAGTTGGGAGCTTTGTTGGCGCATTAACTTTAGGTCAATGTTTGATCATCTTTAGGTTTGGTCTCCCTACAGCGATTCGGTGGTACCGGCTTGGCTGGCTCATTGCGGCTCGACCAGTGACAAGATACCTAATGAGTTTTGTCTTCTTGGCGGGGCTTTTTCTAGGAATCACATGGATTATGCTCCAATTTTTCTCGTCCCATGCTATTGGGTATTTCATTGGGTTAGGAATGGCTATGCTGTACACCTTGGGTAGAAGTGGTGCAACAAGTGATAACATTACTGATTTCATTCAAGCAAATCAGAAATACATCAACCAGTTGGCACTCGACAAGCTAAAAAATAAAGAGCCAGGTCTTTAATCTTGTGATTTATATAAAAAATGTTAAAAAACAAGACCTGAATTTTGAAATTCCGAGACTGTAAAAAGGAACAATAAATGAAAAACAACTGGAAAAATTTTGGAATATTAGTTGGTTTAATCATATTGGACTTCATCTTAGTAATATTAATGCGAATGGTAACGCCGGAAATATTTATATTGCGATTAAGCATAATAATCTTAATAGGGGCAGGGTCAATGTTTGTCTATTACTTTATAGTTAAACCGGAAAATTGGTTCAAGGAAAGCGTGTTTGTGGCGACAGCTGCGACGATAATTGCAACGCTGCTGACGATATTATTACATGGGATTATTGAAAAAAATTTAAATGTAAAACATATTTCAATACCAATAATTGCGATAATTGTGCCGTTTACGTGTGGCGGAATTTACAATTCCTTTAAAAATAAGAAAAATCAAAGCAGCATGCAATAGTCTCTAAGAGCCGGTCTTGAATAATTTGAATAATTTTTGCAGCTTGTCAATCCTAACTATATGATCTGTAAATCCCACAATGGCTTATAATTTCCCCGATTGTTTAGTGAAATTAAGTTATGTTTCGTATTAATACTAAAAAGCGTACTTTGGAGAAATAGAATGCAATATATTGAGCTGAAAGAAGCATAAAGGACTTTACGCTTTTTTCTCTTAATGACATTAAGAGCTTAGATAGTAGTTTTTTTCGTCCCAGATTAAATGAATGGCAAGAGAAAGGGTATATCAGATAAAGTAATCTTGAATAAATTTGACGTCTTTTATGAATATATGAAAAATATGGATTTTAAATTTTAAATAGGTTGCAGCGAACAAATTGACTCTAGAATAACTGGTGAAGAGTTAGGTATTCTTGAAGGACAAATTAAAAGTTGTGCTTTATTTCTCTCAACATAATATTTTAAAAACCTCAAAATATAAACTTTCAGGATTTGCTCTACCTACGGCAGACAAGTATTTTAATTTTAAGAAATTACATCTATAATAATTCAGTTATTTTCTAATTTGTTGAATAATCGCTAAAATGATATTTAGCGTCATTGCGAGCGACTTAAAGGAGCGTGGCAATCTCTATATTGCTTCGTCGCTTATGCTCCTCGCAATGACAAGGTTAAACGTTACTTTTCTAACTAATTTGAAGGTGTTTAAGTGAACGATAAGCCGATAGGTATTTTTGATTCAGGAATAGGTGGATTAACGGTTGCAGGTGAAGTAATGCGCCAGCTACCCAATGAAAATATCATTTACTTTGGCGATACGGTCCGTTTCCCCTACGGTCCGCGAAGCGCTGAAGAGCTTAAAAAATTTGTCTTTCAAATAGTTGAGTTTTTGCGGGGTGAAGAGGTTAAATTTATTGTCATCGCTTGCAATAGCGCGTCTTCCGCTGCGCTTGAGGTTGCTCAGGAGCATTTTGATATTCCAATTATAGGTGTGGTTGAGCCCGGGGCAAGGGCAGCTGTGCAAGCAACGCGCAATCGCAGAATAGGTGTTATAGGCACACAGGCCACCATCTTAAGTAGTACTTATGTTAAGGCGGTGCACGCTTTTGACGCGGGTGCAAAAGTTTTTCAGCAGGTTACCCCCGAGCTGGCAAATTTTGTAGAAAATGGCGAATTGAGTGGTAAAAGAGTGGAAGATGCGATAAAAAAATATTTGAACTCTTTAATTGAGGCAGACATGGATGCTTTGATTTTGGGATGTACTCATTATCCTTTACTTAATAAGACCATCCAAAAAATTATCGGAAAAGAGGTTGTTCTCATAAGTTCGGCCGAGGAAGCGGCAAAAGAGGTTGGGGAGATGCTTGCTCGAAAAAGTCATACAAGGAGTGGACAAAAGATTCCTTGCTATCGCTTTATTTCCAGTGGAGATGGTAGCAAGTTTCTTGAGCTGGGAAGCAGATTTTTAGGCAGAGAGATAAAAGATGTTGAGAAAATTAAATTAGGATAGGAGCGAAATTAATGAAAGCGATGAAAACTCATTTTTTAACGCGCGCTGCAGCAATTGCGGCTCTTTACGCAGCTTTAACCATACTTTTTGCGCCCATAAGTTATGGACAAATCCAGGTGAGGGTTTCAGAGGCATTGACTGCCCTTGCTTATTTTGAACCGGCTGCCATACCGGGACTTTATATAGGCTGTTTGCTTGCCAATTTGTATGGGGGACTTGGTCCATGGGATATTTTTCTTGGCTCTTTTTTAACGCTTGTAGCGGCTTCTCTTACCTGGGCAATCGGTATGTTTTTTTTGAAAAGCTCTCAAAAAACTTATATTTACAGAGGTTCACTGCTCGGATTGTTGCCGCCCGTTCTAATTAATGCTTTTGGCGTAGCTTTAATATTAAAAGTTGTTCTTGAACTTCCTTACTGGATAACCGCTCTGTATGTTGGGGTTGGGGAGGCAATAGCCGTTTATGCTTTGGGTTATCCTTTGCTTATTACCCTTTTAAAAAGAAAGATTTTATCTGAGGAAGAAAACTAAATGAGGTTAATTGTTTTAGGGGCTTCGGCTGCTTACGCAAGATTGGGCGGAGCTTGCAGCGGTTATCTTATTGAGGAGGGTGATACGAGACTTCTTCTCGATTGTGGTACCGGGGTTGTAAACAACCTCTTTAATTGGCTTGATCCCTGTAAGTTAAACGCAATGGTTATTTCTCATCTACATCCGGATCACTTTTTGGATATTTATCCTTTGCGTTTTTATTATCAGTTTGATGCCACCGTACCCAATTTTTCTTTGCGGGTTTTTGCTCCAAGCGGGGCTTCTGAGTTTTTGGGTAGCATTTTATCTGATAACTCTAAAGAAAAATTCACCGATATTTTTAGATTTGAAGATATTGATGATAAAATTAAGTATAAATTTAACGATTTTGAACTTGGGTTTAGCAAAGTAAAGCATTGTGAACCGACATTTGCAGTCGTAGTCAACGGAACGAAAAAGTTGGTCTATAGTTCGGATACCGGGTATTTTGATGGGTTAATACAACTTGTTTCAGGGGCCGATGCTTTTATATGTGAGGCGACGTTACAGGAAACTCACGCAGGAGCTCCGGTTGATCATCTTACCGCGAAGCAGGCGGCAACGGTTGCTAAGGAGGCGGGCGTAAAAAAGCTATTTTTGACCCATATTTGGCCCGGTTACGATAAGCAGATTTCTTTAAAAGAAGCTCGAGAAGTTTTTGACGGCGAGATTATTATTTTAAAGGAAAACAAATTTTATGAAATTTAGAAAAATTCAGCTGAAAATTAAAATATAATGTGTTTATTGTAATAATTTTTTTGGGAGGTAAAAATATTGGAAAGAATAGATGGCAGAAAGTCGGATGAGTTACGAAAGGTGAATATAACGAGGAATTATCTTCCTCACGCAGAAGGCTCAGCTTTAATTGAACTTGGCAACACAAAAGTTATTTGCGTAGCTACCGTTGAAGAAAGTAGGGTCCCTGTATTTCTTCGTGGAAGCGGGCAGGGATGGATTACCGCGGAATATTCCATGCTGCCACGCTCAACTGTGGTAAGAAGTCCCCGGGAATCAATGATTGGTAGAGTTGGGGGTAGAACTCACGAAATTCAAAGGCTAATCGGAAGATGTTTGCGCTCGGTGGTTAATCTTAAAGCGCTCGGTGAGATTACCATACGAATTGATGCAGATGTAATTCAAGCTGACGGAGGGACAAGGACGGCGGCTATTACCGGTTCCTTCATCGCGCTTTTTGATGCCATTAAAAGTCTTGTTGACCAGGGGAAAATAGAAGAGTTTCCTATCTATGAGTATGTGTCTGCTACTAGTGTGGGTATAGTTGATGGAGAACCTTACTTAGATTTGTGTTTTGAAGAAGACGTGAGAGCTCAAGTGGATATGAATCTTGTAATGACTGAGGCCGGAGAATTTATCGAGATTCAGGGTACGGCGGAATCAAACCCTTTTACCCGAGATGAATTGAATGAACTTTTAAAATTAGGAGATAAAGGGATTAACGAACTTATTGAAATACAAAAATCTATTATAGGTAAAGAGTTTATTGAATTGGTTGAAAAATAATATTTGAAAGTGTTGAAAATGAAAATAGTAATTGCGAGCAAAAATGAGGGAAAAATTACTGAAATTAAAAAAATACTGGATTTAAACTCTTTAGAATTTCTCACGTATAATGATTTTATTGAGTGGCCGGAAGTTGAAGAAACAGGAAGTTCTTTTAATGAAAATGCGACACTGAAGGCCCAGAAGTTGGCTGAATATTTTAAAATACCCGCTCTTGCCGATGACTCCGGTTTGGAAGTTGATGTTTTAGGTAAGGAGCCCGGTGTTTATTCATCTCGCTACGCGGGGGAATTGGCTACGGATGAAAAAAACATTATTAAGCTCCTTGATAATTTAAAAGAGTATCCTTTGGAAAAAAGAACCGCACGATTTAGATGTTGCGCGGTTTTGTTTACTACCACCGGTGAAATTTTTAAAACCGAGGGTGTTTGCGAGGGGCACATAACATTTGAATCTCAAGGTTCAAATGGTTTCGGATACGATCCGGTTTTCGTTCCCGATGGTTTTGACAAGACGGTGGCGGAACTTCCTATTAAGGTCAAGAACAAAATCAGCCATCGCGGTCAAGCTTTTAGAAAAATGAAAGATGTTTTAAGCAAGCTCAAGATTTAATTATTACAGGAGTTCCGATTTTAACGCAGTCGTAAATTTCTTCAACATCCTTACTGTTAAGGCCAACGCAACCCGCGGTCTGATTCTTGCCTTTCTCGAAAAGTTCGTTTCCTCCATGAATTCCAATTCCTCCCCCAAGCTTTGTGTTTTGAAGCGGAATTTTACCATATTTGATTGCCTCAACGATTTTTTCACACTCGTTTTTTGTTATTAGATTGTTTTCAAGACCTCTTTTTGCATCCTCAGTCGAGGGGTAGCTAATCCGCATCCATCTGGAACCGAGGTGGGCTTTTTGAGGATTTTTTACCATCTGGCAGATGTAAAACGTGTCTTCCGGCGTTCGTTTATCGCCTTCAATATTTTTATCTTCTTTGGGATTTTCTCCAAGAGATATCTTGTATGCCTTAATTAGTTTGTTTCCTTCATAGAGGCTCAAAATTCGTCTGGATTTGAAAATTGTAATTTCGGGATTTTGGAGAGGGAAAGGAGCTCCTCTTTGCGCGCAAATTTCTTGAATCGTTTGATTGGCAGTATTTTGGTTATTATTTTTTTGATTTATGGTATTTGCAAGCAGGATTACCATGTTTTCCTTTGTAAATTTTTTTAGGTTAGTATCCGGGTTTTGAATTTTCAAATAAATTAAAAACGAAAACGAAATAACTGTTATGATAAAAATAAGCGTTCTCATCTTTCTTTTCAATGCTTCTCCTTTTTTGTTTAGTATAAATAGACTTTATACAAATGTAATAAGTTTTAGTCAACAATTAATTTTTTAATAGGTTGGAGTTTACTTATTTGACTGCTTAGCTTATTTTTTCTATACTACTACTGGTCTGTGAAGATATGGCCCCGCGGCAATTTTGCGGGGCAGAATTTTCTTTGAAAACTTAATATAGTGATTGCTATTAAGAATATTTTCGGGGTGTAGCGCAGTTTTCAGCCAGAGGCTGATCGTCCTCTGGACGAGGTTACAGGAGATTATGAGCATGATGTATTATGTTTATATTTTATTGAGCGAGGGAAACGGTAAAACATATGTTGGGTATACAGCGAAATCTATTGAAGAAAGGCTGAAAGAACACAATCAGGGTGTTAGTTCTTGGACATCATGTAATGGGTCGTTTAAAGTTATTTATTATGAGAGTTATTTTTTTAAAAAAGATGCATTGCATAGAGAGAAGTTTTTAAAAAGCGGAGTTGGCAAAAAGCTTGTAAGACTGATAAAAGAGAATTTTTAATACCGGGGTGTAGCGCAGTTTGGTTAGCGCGCCTGCTTTGGGAGCAGGAGGTCGGGGGTTCGAATCCCTCCACCCCGACCACCGTTTATTTTTTTGAACCCCCGACAAAGGGGGTTTGGGGGAAAGATTCCCCCAGGCTCGGGGGGTGACAGCGAGCTTAGCGAGCGTCCTAGGGGGGCCTGCCCCCATAGGAAGAGCGAAGCGAGGGAGGGTGGTTCGAATCCCTCCACCCCGACCAGCAAAAGCAGTTCATGGTTAATGGTTGGTAGTTGATAGCAGAATCATAAATCACAAACTATGGACAACGAACTACGAACAATGAACTAAATTATGGTGGCTGTGGCTCAGTCGGTTAGAGCGTTGGACTGTGGCTCCAAAGGTCGGGGGTTCGAATCCCCTCAGCCACCCCAAATAGTAATTAGTCGGTAGTGGAGAGTAGGCAGTTGTAAGTAAAAAAGAATATAAAAAATTAAATAATCATTAACTCCTAACTCCCAACTAACAGACTTTCGATTAAATGCGCCTGTAGCTCAGCTGGATAGAGCATCGGACTTCTAATCCGCAGGTCGGGGGTTCGAATCCCTCCAGGCGCGCCAAAAGAACAGTTAATAGTTGATGGATTATAGAGAATTATAAACCATTAACTGAATTTGAACCCCCGACAAAGGGGGTTTGGGGGAAAGATTCCCCCAGGCTCGGGGGGTGACAGCGAGCTTAGCGAGCGTCCTAGGGGGGCCTGCCCCCATAGGAAGAGCGAAGCGAGGGAGGGTGGTTCGAATCCCTCCAGGCGCGCCAATATAGTAATTAGTCGGTAGTGGGTAGTTGTTGGTGAAGTATAGTTGGTAAAAGATTAAAAACTCCTAACTCCCAACTAACAGACTTTCGACTAAATGCGGGAGTAACTCAGTTGGTAGAGTCACAGCCTTCCAAGCTGTTGGTCGCGGGTTCGAATCCCGTCTCCCGCTCCAAATAGTAATTAGTCGGTAGTGGAGAGTAGGCAGTTGTAAGTAAAAAAGAATATAAAAAATTAAATAATCATTAACTCCTAACTCCCAACTAACAGACTTTCGATTAAATGCGCCTGTAGCTCAGCTGGATAGAGCGTCGGACTTCGAATCCGCAGGTCGGGGGTTCGAATCCCTCCAGGCGCGCCAAAAGAACAGTTAATAGTTGATGGATTATAGAGAATTATAAACCATTAACTGAATTTGAACCCCCGACAAAGGGGGTTTGGGGGAAAGATTCCCCCAGGCTCGGGGGGTGACAGCGAGCTTAGCGAGCGTCCTAGGGGGGCCTGCCCCCATAGGAAGAGCGAAGCGAGGGAGGGCGGTTCGAATCCCTCCAGGCGCGCCAATATAGTAATTAGTCGGTAGCGGGGAGTTGTTGGTGAAGTATAGTTGGTAAAAGATTAAAAACTCCTAACTCCCAACTAACAGACTTTCGACTAGATGGGCCGTTAGCTTAGTTGGCCCCTCGGCCTGGCAAGGCCTCCGGGGTCCCGTAGGTCGAAGACCGAGGGATAGAGCACTTTGGTTTTATGGCAATGTTGAAGTTGTTGAAATAGTTAATTTTGGGCCGTTAGCTTAGTTGGTAGAGCAGGGGACTCTTAATCCCAAGGTCGCAGGTTCGAATCCTGCACGGCCCACCAAAAAAAGTTAAAAGTTTGAAGTTGAAAGCAATGGGATTGTATTGCCAAAAACACAAGAATAACACGGAGTTGTCAACAAAAGAATAAGTGATAATTTCGTTATCGACTGATTAATCTCAGGAGAATATATGCGGGTGTGGTGGAATGGCAGACACGCATGCCTTAGGAGCATGTGCCGTGAGGCGTGGAGGTTCAACTCCTCTCACCCGCACCATAAATTATATTAATTTAGAATTAGGGGGTATTTTTTTGAAGACTGAAGTTGAAGAACTTGAAAAAAACAAGGTTATTTTGAAAGTTGAAGTACCAAAAGAGAATATTAAGAAAGCTATCGATGAGGCGTACAAATCAATTGCTAAAAAAGTTAATATTCCCGGTTTTAGAAAGGGGAAAGTTCCTCCAAAAATAATTGACATAAACGTTGGTGAGGAGGCTATTATCGATGAAATGCTTCGTCAGTTGGTGCCTTTTTCTTATGCTCAGGCTGTTGAGAAAACCGGCATAGAACCGATTGATGTACCTGAAATAGAAGTTAAGGAAGCCAAAAAAGATAAGGTTAACTTTCACGCTAAAGTTGATGTAAAGCCAAAGGTTAAGCTGGGTGATTATAAAAAACTAAAGATAAAACGGGCAAAAGCAAAGGTAACCGATAAAGAAATAAATCAACAGATTGAGATGACGAGAAATAACTTTGCATCTCTCGAAGTTGCTGAAGATAAAACTATTTCCGAAGGAGATTTTGCATTAATAGACTTTGACGGTTTGGTTGATGGAAAATCATTTGAGACCGGTGCTGCAAAAGACTATTTACTTGAGATTGGTTCTAATGCGATTGTGCCTGATTTTGATAAAAATCTGATAGGGGCTCGTAAGGGTGAAGTGAAAGAATTTGAGGTAAACATTCCTCCAAAATTTGATATTAAAGCAATCGTCGGAAAAACTGTAAAGTATAAAGTTTTTGTAAAAGAATTAAAGCAAAAAGTTTTACCTGAGTTAAATGATGAGTTTGCTGAAATCGTTGGCGGCTTTAAAACTTTTGATGATTTTAAAAAAGATTTAAAAGAAAAGTTGGAAGAAGCAAAAAAGTTTAAAGCAGAAGAAGAATTTAGACGGAACATTTTAGACGAAGTCGCCAATGGCGCAGAAGTTGATGTTCCTGATATAATGGTAAAGAGGACTCTGGCTGAGATGGTCGATGAGTTTTTTTTAAGCCTTCAGACGCGTGGAGTTTCTCCTGAGGATTATTTTACCGCAACCGGAAGCAATCTCGAGGAACTAAAAAAATCATTTCATGAGAGAGCTGAGGAAAGAACGAGAGAAGAACTTATTTTGGAGGCAATTGCAAAAAAAGAAAATATAACAGCTGGTGAAGATGAAGTAGACAATGAAGTTAAAGTGGTTGCCGAGAGAGTAAATGAAGAGGAAAATAAGATTAAGGAAGTTTTAAGAGAAAAAGGTATTCTGACTAAGATTAAAGAAGATATTTTAATAAAGAAGGCTTTGGAATATTTGGTTGAGCAGGCAGAAGGTATAACCAAAAGCAAGAAAGGTGAGGATGTAAAAAATGCTGAATAGTTTAATTCCAATAGTTGTTGAACAAACCTCCCGCGGCGAAAGGTCATATGATATTTATTCACGTTTGTTGAACGAGAGAATAATTTTTTTGGGTAGTGAGATAGATGATAACATAGCTAATGTAGTTATTGCCCAATTGCTTCATTTGGAATCAGAAGATCCCGATAAAGATATTCATCTTTATATAAATAGTCCCGGAGGATCGGTAACCGCCACCCTTGCTATCTACGACACAATACAATATGTTAAGCCCAGCGTTTCAACGATATGTATCGGTCAAGCTGCCAGTGGTGCCGCGGTTTTGCTTACAGCGGGCACTAAGGGGAAGAGGTTTGCTTTGCCAAATTCAAGAGTGCTTATTCATCAACCTCATGGTGGGGCAAGCGGCCAAGCTGTTGATATTAACATTCAGGCTAAAGAAATTTTAAGAAATCGCCGATTATTAGATGAGATAATAGCTAAACATACGGGTCAAAAAATTGAGAGAGTTCAAAAGGATACTGATCGGGATTTTATAATGACTGCTGTAGAAGCAAAAGATTATGGAATAATTGATGAAGTTGTGAAAAAGAGACAGAAAAAATAGGGGGCAATTGTGGCGAAAATTGGTGATACGTCAGAACAATTGAGATGTTCTTTTTGTGGTAAAAGTCAACGCCAAGTGAGGAAGCTTATAGCCGGTCCCGGCGTTTATATTTGCGATGAGTGTATAAGTCTTTGTAACGAGATTATAGACGAAGAACTTGAACCGGAAGTTGAACTCAATATTGAGAATCTTCCAAAACCTAAAGAAATTTACGAGATTCTTAATGAGTATGTTGTGGGGCAAGAAGAAGCAAAAAAATCTCTTTCAGTAGCGGTGTACAATCATTACAAAAGGGTTGAATTAGGACACGGTAACGAAGGCGATGTCGAACTTCAAAAGAGCAACATTCTTCTTGTTGGCCCTACGGGGTGCGGAAAAACTCTTTTGGCTCAAACTTTAGCAAAAATATTAAATGTGCCATTTGCGATTGCCGATGCAACAGCATTAACTGAAGCTGGTTACGTAGGGGAAGACGTAGAGAATATTTTGCTTAAGCTTATTCAGGATGCGGATTTTGATGTGAAGAGAGCAGAAACGGGCATCATTTATATTGATGAGATTGATAAAATTGCTCGTAAATCAGAAAATATGTCTATTACTCGAGATGTTTCAGGTGAAGGAGTGCAGCAGGCTTTATTGAAAATTTTAGAAGGAACAACGGCGAGTGTTCCTCCTCAGGGGGGTAGAAAACATCCTCATCAAGAGTTTATTCAGATAGATACGACTAATATCCTCTTTGTTTGCGGGGGTGCATTTAACGGTCTTGATAAAATAGTTGGTACAAGGATTGGTAAGAAGGGTATAGGTTTTGGAGCTGAAATTAAGGGCAAGCAAGAAAAGTCTATAGGTGAGACCCTATCGCAGGTATTGCCCGAAGATTTAGTTAAGTATGGGTTGATTCCGGAGTTTGTGGGAAGGCTTCCGGTTGTAGCAAGCGTTAATAATTTAAGCAAAGAAGATTTAGTTAAAATTCTTACGGAACCAAAAGATGCGCTTATCAAACAATACAAGAAAATTTTTGAGTACGATGAAGTTGAATTGGTTTTTACAAAAGGAGCTCTTGTTGCTTTGTCCGAGAAGGCGCTTGAGAGGGCAAGCGGCGCTCGAGGTCTTAGGGCGGTATTGGAAAAAGTTCTTTTGGAGGCCATGTACGAAGTTCCTTCGCGTTCATGTATATCCAAGTGTGTGATTACTAAAGATACAATTAAGAAGGAGTTGAACCCAACTCTTGTTGCAGAGGGAGAAGAAGGGAAGATTGTTGAAGAGGAAGAAGTTACAGCTTAAATAAAACCCCGCCATCGGCGGGGTTTTATTGTTAGTGCTATAAACCACCGGTTTACCCAATATGTACCTGCTTGGCCAGCAGGCATCTACTCAGCTGGCGCTCTCATTGCAAAATTTTTTTTGCGGGTTGTTCTTGACTCTTGATTCGAGCGTTTCTCCTCCTCACTTCACTTCTCGGCGGCGACCTGCAGAACTCACCCCGATGAATTGGGGCTCAGACAGCTTCGGTCGAAACCCCGCCTCGTCGATTGTTCGTCGGCGCTCTCATATGTTGCCTTTAAACAACCCACCGAGTTTTAAAAACTAAAAACAAAAGATAACTTCGGCTTATTCCCTGAACGAGGAGCATTTTGTAGTGAACTCAAAATTTAATAGGTTGATATTGGTGAGCTATCAAAATGTCCGAGCAAGCCTATTTTTACACCTAAAAATGATATGGCGATTAAATAAATTAGCGTGCTCATATGCCTGCCCGCCTCTGGAGGGTCGCTGTCTACCCGACCCACGGGGTTTTAAAAACTAAAAACAAGAAAAGTTAGCTATTACAATTAAACTGAAGCTATTTTTTTGTGGGTCGAACATGCTCCACACTCGGCCGTATCCGCGACTTTACTCGCTCCGGNNCAGACAGATTTTCGGGCGCTCACTTTGCTCGCCTGCCCACCTCTGGAGGGCTTTCCAGCCTTCACTCGTTTCATCGGGGCGGCCTCAGGTTTCGCTTTGTCCGACCCACCGGAATTGGAAAAACCTTTAAAAAAACCAAAATTAATAAACGTTTTTTGTTTTCCTGATAGCTGGCTAAAGGCTGAACTCTTCTACTCCCCCTTTTTTTTGACGGGGGAGGGTGAAGGTGGTGGTGAAGGTGGTGGGGTTTTGCCCTTAACATTTTAAATTTTTCTATATCGTTTTTATATTTTCATTTTTATTTCTTATTTTGAAACGGCTGGTTTAAAAGTTGCATTTGAGGGCTGAATTAAAAGGCTGCCCTTAACATTTTTATTTCTTAATTTGGAAGCGGGCTAATGGCTGATGGCTGTTTTTTGGAATTTGGCTAATTTTAGAAACTTTTGCTAAGATATTTGTGGATTCAAATAAAAAGGGAGACGATTATATGTCGGGACATTCAAAGTGGCACTCAATAAAACACAAAAAAGCGAAAGAAGATGTAAAGAAAGGCAAAATATTCAGCAAGTTATCCAGGTCTATAACTGTTGCGGCAAGAGAAAGCGGAGGAAATGTTGATGGAAATGCAGCATTAACATTAGCTATTCAAAAAGCAAAAGATAGCAATATGCCTGTTGCCAACATCGAAAGGGCGATTAAAAAAGGAACAGGCGAACTCGGTGGAGAGACTTATGAAAGCCTTGTTTATGAAGGGTATGGCCCTGCGGGTGTGGCTGTTATAGTTGAAATTATGACAGATAATCGCAATAGAACCGCTTCGGATATAAGAAATATTTTTTCGAAACACAACGGTAATCTTGGTACAACGGGTTGCGTTGCTTGGATGTTCGATAAAAAAGGGGTAATTTTAGTTGGAAAAGATGGGAGTGTTGATGAGGACAGTTTGCTTTCCGTTGTGCTTGAAGCGGGGGCTGATGATATGAAGAGCGAGGATGATCATTTTGAAATAATCACCGACCCGATTGATTTAAAAATAGTCAGCGATGCTTTAGAAAGTGCAAGTATTAAATTTTCTTCGGCCTCAATTACAATGTTGCCAAAGGATATGGTCAAGCTCAAAAAAAATGATGCAAAGAAAGTTTTAAAACTCATGGATGCTCTTGATGATCACGATGATGTGCAAGAAGTTTACTCAAATTTTGATATTCCTGATGAAATTATGGATGAAATTGCTGAAGAATCTTAAAAATAAATTATTTTGTGCTCAAGTGTTGTTCCCAAAAAAAATTATGTTAAAATTTAATAAAACGTTTGTTCGATAGAAGTATTGTAAACTGCATAATTTCAGAGTTTAATGAGGATGATTTGTGGTTATTTTAGGTATAGATCCAGGTATAGCTATTACCGGTTTTGGAATTATAAGTTATGAAGGAAATAAGTTGAAGCCTATACACTATGGATGTATAAGAACTGCTGCTAATCTTCCTTTATCTTTTAGACTCAAGAAGATATTTAATGAAATAGAAATTTTAATCAAAGATTATAACCCACAAGAAACAGCAATTGAGGAAATTTATTTTAATTCAAATGCAAAAACAGCCTTTGCTGTTGGCCAGGCTCGAGGGGTAGCGTTGCTTGCAATGGCTAAATCTAATTTGAATGCTTCAGGATATACTCCGCTTCAGGTAAAACAGGCTGTTGTAGGGTATGGTCGGGCTGATAAATTACAGGTTCAAAACATGGTGAAAGCTCTTTTATGTCTTACGAAGATACCTAAACCCGATGATGTTGCTGATGCTTTGGCAATAGCTATATGCCATGCACATTCAAGGAAGATGAATTTAGTCGGTAGTAGGGAGTGAGGAGTGGGTAGTTGAGGTGGATGATAAGTAGCTTAATGAAAAATGTGGAATGAAAAGTGAAAAACTAAAATTAAAAAATAAAAAGTTTTTAAGTACATTCTTAAGGGTTTCTCGTTTTAAATTTTTCTATATCGTTTTTCATTTTTATATTTTATTTCTTAATTAGGATAGCTGGGAGCTAAATGATTGCATATCTTGAAGGAGAAATTAAAGAAAAAGTTGACGGTAAGATAATACTCGGTGTTCATGGAGTAGGTTTTGAAGTCTTTGTTTCAAACACCTCATTGAGTAAGTTGCCGGACAAAGGTAAGTCGGCGGCTCTGCATACTTATCTTCACGTGCGTGAAGACACGCTGCAAATTTTTGGTTTTAGTTCACTTGAAGAAAAAGAGATGTTTTTAAATTTGCTTTCAGTGTCAAAGATTGGCCCTAAAGTTGCTTTATCCACGCTTTCTGCTCTTTCCGTAGATTCTTTAAGGAAAGCGATTGTTACCGGCGATGCGGATTTAATAATGGCTGTCCCGGGAATAGGTAAAAAAGGAGCTCAAAGATTAGTGTTAGAACTTAAAGATAAACTTAAATTACCTGATTTTTCTGAAGTAGGAGCTGATTCTGTTAATAGCTCTGCATATATTGAAGCAAGAGATGCTCTATTAAATCTCGGTTATTCGACGGTGGAAGCAACAAAGGCTTTGGATGGATATTCCGGAGGGCAAGGCAATTTTTCCGCCGAAGATATGATAAAATTTGCTTTAAAGAGAATGGCAAAAATTTAATTTATTACCGGTAAATGATGCGAGTTCTTTGCGTGGGGGCAATACTTATGGAAGAGAGAGTTTTATCTGCAAAACTTACGTCCGAGGATATTGAATATGATAAAAGCTTAAGGCCAAAGAAATTGGTAGAATTTATCGGGCAAGCCAGAATCAAAGAACATCTTAATGTATATATTTTAGCGGCTAAAAATCGTAGCGAGTCACTTGATCATGTTCTTTTGTCCGGCCCTCCGGGTTTAGGAAAGACCACTCTTGCGGGAATAATCGCCAACGAATTAGGTGTAGGCATAAAAGTTACTTCCGGGCCTGCCTTAGAAAGAGCAGGGGATTTGGCTGCTATTTTAACCAATTTGGAAGTTGGCGACGTCTTGTTTGTAGATGAAATTCATAGGTTGAGCAGAAACGTGGAAGAAGTTCTTTATCCGGCTATGGAGGATTTTGAATTAGATATAATTATAGGAAAGGGCCCCAGTGCCAGGTCGCTAAGGTTGGAGGTTCCTCGTTTTACCCTGGTTGGAGCGACTACCCGGACGGGTTTAATTACATCACCTTTAAGAGATCGTTTTGGGGCTGTTGCCAGGTTAGATTACTATACGGTGGAAGAACTTGAAGAAATTGTTAAACGTTCTGCTTCAATCTTGGAGGTTGGGGTAAACGCGGAAGGCGCGCATGAGATAGCGAGGCGCTCAAGAGGAACTCCAAGAGTTGCTAATCGATTGCTTAAAAGAGTAAGAGATTACGCTGAAGTTAAATGCGATGGGATTGTTGATAAGAACGTGGCAATGGAGGCCCTTTCTTTTTTTGAGGTTGATGACAGAGGGTTGGACAAGCTGGATCAAAGAATTTTGACAACTTTGATTGAAAAATTTAAGGGCAAGCCGGTTGGATTAAATACACTTGCAACTTCTATTGGGGAAGAGTCTGGTACCATAGAAGATGTTTACGAGCCGTACCTTCTCCAACTCGGTTTTTTGATGCGCACTCCTCGAGGTCGTATTGCAACAGAAAAAGCGTATGAACATCTTGGAATCGCATATGAAGACAACAACCTAACTCTTTTTTAACGGGTAAAATGGAAATATATGCTTATCAATGTGTAATTTCAAATGAAAAAAAGTACAAAATTCTTATTTGCCTGGAGAAAAAGACTCGTGGAAAAAGCGAATATCATTGTTGTCTAAAGATAAACAATGAGAAAATACCTTTTATATGTGATGATTCTAACGATATAAAACGGTACGGGAAAGCACTATGTAAAAAGTTTTTTAAGGGCCGGAATTTAACTTACACAAATGGTCATCCCTTTGATTGGGATTGGTGAAAATCTCTCAATTTTCAGTTGCCGATAGTAGCCAGGTAAAGTTAGCAATAGGGAATTGACATACTATTCCCCCTTTATTTTAAATTTGTTGTGAAGGAGGTTTAAATGCACAGAAAAGAAAATAGAATTTTGCTTCCGATGACCAAAAAGACAATAAGCAAAGATACTATCAAAATTGCCTCATCCTTGATATCAAAAAAACAAGGCAAATTGGTTGTCTTTGGAGTTGTGGAGATACCCGAGGATATGTCCTTGAGCTATGGGGCGATTCCCGCGCGGAGGTTTAGAAAAATCATTCAGGATTTAGCAGAAACCGGAGAGTTTGGAAAAGCTGAAATGAAGACTTTGGTTGGCGTTTCTCACAAAATGCGGCGGGAGGTGGTCGATGCGGCTCAAAGAGAAAAGTGTAATTTGATTTTTCTTGAGTGGCACGAAAAATCTGTTGGTAGAAAAGGTTTTTTTGAGGAGAATCTCGAAGAAATTGCCTTGAAAACGATGAGTGACGTTGCGATTATAAAACCCGGAAAGAATGAGGAATTTAAAAAGGTGCTTGTTCTTTTAAGGGGAGGCCCGCACGCCAAATTAGGTCTCGGTCTCGCAGGGTCTATCGCTAACAAATTCGGTTCCTCCATAACGATTTTACACATTTCAAGCACCGCTCCGAAGCAATCCCGAGAAGATGAAAAAAAATTAAAAGGTTATCTTAAGAAACATACTAATCTGGTCGAGAAGATTAATGTTGTTTCCAAATCTTCTCTCGATCCTGAGAAGACAATTTTGGATTTTGCAAAAGATTATGATGTGGTGGTAATGGGTGCTTCTACCACAGATAATAGGGCTCCGCTTTTGGGCCCTATTCCCAGAAAGATTACGAGCAAGCTGGATGCAACCGTGATTATCGCGCGGTCGGCATTACCTTCAGAAACTCCCATATTTGAATCTGAGAAAAAAGCTGTTATCGTACACCCGGTTAAAAAAGATATCTCAAATGTTGTTGATAGATGGTTTGCAGAAAATACATTTCATGCTGATGAGTTTTCAGACGTTGCCAGTTTGGTAAAATTAAAGAAAAAGCGGGGACTTACCGTAAGCTTGGGTTTACCGACTTTAAATGAAGGTGAAACCATCGGTAAGATACTTAAAACAATTAAAGATGAGCTTTATGATAAATATCCCCTTCTTGATGAAATTGTTTTGATAGATAGCAATTCAACCGACGGAACTCAAGAAATCGCTCGTAATTTAGGAATCCCTGTTTATATCGATAATGAAATTTTGCCTTCTCAGGGTGCAAACAGAGGAAAGGGTGAAGCGCTCTGGAAAAGCCTTTATGCTTTAAGCGGAGATATCATCGTTTGGATAGATACGGATATCAAGAACGTTACTCCCAGTTTTGTATATGGTTTGGTTGGACCATTACTTAAATATCCGAGAGTAAAATATGTGAAAGGATTTTATCGTCGGCCTTTAAAGATAGGGGATACATTGCGTGAAACCGGTGGAGGAAGGGTAACCGAGCTTACTGCAAGGCCGCTTATAAACCTCTTTTTTCCGGAGTTATCCGGACTGATTCAACCGCTTTCGGGCGAATATGCCGGAAGAAGGGAAGTGTTGGAGCAGGTCGGTTTTTATACGGGGTACGGTGTTGAGATAGGCCTTTTGATAAATATTTTAGAGAAATTTGGCTTATCGATTTTTGGTCAGGTGGATTTAATTAAAAGGGTTCATAGAAATCAAAGTCTCTCGGCTTTGAGTAAGATGTCTTTTGCTATTATTCAAGTGGTCATCGAGTGGCTTGAGAAAAAGAACAAAGTATATCTGCTTCAGGAAATAAATAAGTCGATGAAGTTAATTCATCATGACCCCAAGAATTTTCACTTAGAGGTTAAAGAGATTGCGGATAAGATGAGACCTCCTATGATTGAAGTATCTGAATATGTTAAAAAGTTTAAAAAATAGCTCCGGGTTTACCTCTTTAGGATTATAATAAAAATGTAAATGAGGTTAGTGGGAGGGATAAAAATGGCTATTCGTCCTGATGTAAAACTTTATTTAAGTAAAGCTAAAGTATCTTACGAGCCGGTCTCTCACAGCAAAACATTCAGTTGTATCGATGAAGCAAAAGCTTTAAGAATTAATGCCGACGAGGTTGCAAAAAATCTAATAATAAAAGTCAAAGATAAATATACTTTTGCAGTTATTCCCGGTGGCAGGAAAATTAATTTAAGCAAATTGCGTCATGTTATGGGCTCAAGTCATGCACGGTTTACAACGGAAGATGAAATGGCGACCGATTTTCCCGAGTATGAAGTGGGTGCGGTTCCACCGTTGGGCGATTTGTTTGAGGTGCCGGTTTATGTTGACAGTAAATTGCTTGATCATGAAATCATAATTTTTACGGCTGGGACACACACTGATTCTATCAAGATGAAATCCTCGGACTTTGTCAATCTTGTAAATGCTGAAATGGCAGATTTAGTTGAGGAACCGGAGCAAAAGGCATTTTAGTAATCATACCTTCGTGACCTTCTTTTCCTTCAATGGTAAATCTTATGGGCAAAAAGTGGCTTACAACCCAGATGTTAGTCTTCAGATGCCCCGAAATTTTGCATGTCGAAAATGTTGATTTTCCTTCGGCGAGAGCGACATAAGGAATTATTTGGTTTGCCAGATGTTCATCAAGCGCCTTTTCCGATTCCAAAAATTTAAACAAATCATCGCAGGCCTCGTCGGCAACTTTTTCCGCTCTCTTTCCTGTTGCTCCCAGAGAACTAAAACCTGCAACGGTGTTTTCAAACTTGGCTAAAAGAAAGACGAATGTTCCTTTTCATATGGCGGGAGCGTCCACCATCTTTATTTCCGCTACAACGTCTTTTTCTTTTAATCGTTTAATTGCTTGTATTTTTTGACGCTCCGCAATCGAAAGGGGCAGATTGGATACGGCAGAAATTCCGCTTACCTTTTCAAGGGCTCCTCTCTCCATTAAATTAACTGACTTTAATTTTTTTAAAGGCCGGATTTTAACCGAAATTTCTCCGTTTCCTTTTGGGTACCAGCCCCAGCGTTTAAGCTCGATTTCTGTGTTTCCGCTCATTTGGGCCAATGTTGGCAGAAAAACTTGTTGGAGATAATGAACGGGGGGACTCCAAAGGACATGAGTTCCTCCTTTTATCGTGACTTCTGATTTCTTTTGAGTAAAGAGAAGGGGAAGAAGGA
This sequence comes from Candidatus Oleimmundimicrobium americanum, assembly GCA_002366545.1. Classification (GTDB taxonomy): domain Bacteria; phylum Actinomycetota; class Aquicultoria; order UBA3085; family Oleimmundimicrobiaceae; genus Oleimmundimicrobium; species Oleimmundimicrobium americanum. Next base: position 23,943 of record DFBH01000078.1, read on the forward strand.
TTGTTTGTAAAACGAGAGTTACCGCTCCGGCGCTTCCCTTCTTTTCTGCAACATCGAATACGTATTTTCCGCCTTTAATAGATTTAGGGATAAACTTTAGATTTTGTGATAAAAGCTCATTCCCTAAAACCTCTGCCTCGCAGATGGCCTTTGCCGCGTTTACGCAGGTTAAGTGCTGAGGTTGTAAGCCGGGGTTCGATCTTTTTTTTCTAATATTGTATATTTCGATGGGTTTTTTCAAGACGCAGGAAAGCGAAAGCGCCGTTCTTAATATCTGTCCTCCGCCTTCACCATAATTTCCGTCAATTTTAAGGGTCATCTTAATCATCTCCCTACAATTTTATTTTAGTCCAGAGGCGGGCGGTTGGCTATTAGAAAAGATAGGATGGGAGGGTAAAGGGTAAAGGCAAAAGTAAAAGAATTATTGACTCCTTTGGGTTTGTGATATTTAATTTTTTTAAGAATATAAATTTCGGTATAGTAATCGTTGAGACGGTATAAATAACTATGAATATCGAAGCTGAAAGAGCAAAGAGGATACTCAGAAAAAAAAGCGAAAAAAGGATTTAAGGGTTTTCCTGTGGCCACAATCGCGTTTTATGGGCCAACTGACAAAAAAGCGACAAAAGTTGTAGCATGTATTATTGTACGTGAAGGCGCAGAACCGGGTTCAATGAGAAAGTGGTACTCCGAAAACGACGTTCGAACTGACGAAAACATGTTAGAAGAAATATTGGAGTTTGTAACTAAAGCGGATGCTTTATCAGTAGCAATGATAGATCGTATTATTGGTTGTCCTCATGAGGAAGGAATCGATTATCCGGAAGGGCAAGATTGTCCGCAGTGCTCGTTTTGGAAGGATCGAGATAGGTGGACAGGAGACTTTTTATGTTAAGCGAGATAATTACGGCACAACAATGTCTTTGACTCAGACCGGCTTTTTCGCTAAGCTGGCGAGCTCAAATGTTCGACCACACCAGCAAGTGTTGCATTTTGCAACAAAACATTATAAAATGAAACATAAATAAAAAACGGAGGGTTTATATTATGACTAACGCTGTCAGAGTTTCCGAAGACCTAGTTCGAGAAGCAAGAAGATATAGTAAAATCGACCACCGGTCTATTACTGGCCAAATCGAACATTGGGCAAGGATTGGCAAATGTTCTGAAGAAAATCCGGATCTAACCTATGATTTGATTAAAGAAATATTAATCGGGGTTGAAGAGTTAGAACAAGGGGAGTCTTTAGAATACAAATTTGGCAATATTTCATGAGAATCTTTCAATCGAGATCATTTGAAAGAAAAATTAAAAAATTATCAAAGAGCGAGAAAAAGATTTTAGATGAACAGGTGAAGAAAATAGCAGAAAATCCATCCATGGGGGTCGAAAAGAAAGGTGATCTTCAGGGTGTATTTATATATAAATTAAAAATTAAATCTGTTCAGTATCTTCTTGCTTACCGTTTAAAACATAATGGATTGGAATTGATAATGATTGGTCCTCATGAAAATTATTATCGTAATCTGAAAAGTTACTTAAAAAATAAATAAAAATGTTGGGCGAGCCAGTTGTTGTACCCGGTCAGCTGGAAGCCGAGGTGTTTTTCGACTAGCAAACTCCCAACTATGGCGAAGCCACTCAAATGATGAAATCTTCTCGATATGTTTCAAATATTCCCTTTTCGCATCCCTTTTTAAGCAAGTATTTTACTGCCTCAATTCCTTCTTTTCCGAGATCTGAACTGAACCGGTTTACGTAAAGTTCGATGTGTTGTTTTATGACGTCGTCTGAGAGTTCCTGAGCATATTTTTTGATGTATCCCATAGATTCTTCTCTGTGGGAAAAAGCATATTCAACGCTTTTCTTTATACAAGAATCAATTTTTAGAATAGTTTCTTTCCCCAAACTTCTCTTGGCGAAAATCCCTCCAAGAGGGATGAGGAAACCCGTTGTTTTTTCCCACCAACTTCCGAGGTCAACTATTTTTGCAAGTCCTTCTTTTTCATAAGTGAATCTGCTTTCGTGGATAATTACCCCTGCATCAACATCACCATTTTTTATCGCCGGCATTATCTTTTCAAAACTCATCTCAACCAGGTTTTTGTATTCTTGCCTGTCGGTAGACATGGTATTGTTATAGAGTTTAAGAAGCATAGCTGCGGTTGTATATTTACCCGGTATGGCAATTTTTTTATCAACAAGCTCTTTGGAGGAGCATTTTTGTCGTGAGATGAGCAGCGGTCCGCAACCTTTGCCGAGGGCGCTCCCGCTTCTAAGGAGAACATAGTCATCAACGAGATGGCCAAAGGCCTGAAAGGATAATTTTGTGATGTCAAGTTCAGAGCCGAAAGCCATTTTGTTTAAAGTCTCGACATCGTCAAGCGTTTCGGTGAAGTTAAAATCATGGTTAATTTTATTATTCATCAAAGCATAAAATATGAAGGTGTCGTTGGGGCAAGTTGAAAAGCCGATTGTAAGGGGGTTCATTTAATCACCCCGGGTAAAATTTTTGTTAGAATTTCTGTGCCTTTTTCTATTGCTTCCTCTATTTTCCATTTGGATTTATCGCGATTCTCAACCATATTGCTTACACACCTGATTTCAACCAAAGGCACATGATAAAGTTCACAGACTTTGGCTATGGCTGCCCCTTCCATATTTTCGCATATGGCATTGAATTTATCTCTCAGAAAATTTCCTCTTTTAAGTGTTCCGCTGCAGGAGTTTACGGTGACGAAATTTCCGCTTTTATAAGGGAGCTTTAAAGCGCCAAGTTCCTTTTTAACTTTGTTGAATAATTTATTTTGTAAATCGAATTCGCATTTATTTTTTAGGATGTCATCTGTGAAATATTCAGTTTCATCGCCAATCGCTACTCCAAAATCACCAATAAATTCTCTTTCGGCAAGACAAATATCTAAAACTTCAGTCCCGGAATCCATATATGCCCCACAGACACCGAAGAGTATTACTCCCCCTACTTTGTGCTCAGAAAAAAACTTTGTGAGTGAAATCGAGCTTTCCAACATTCCAAAACCGGTAGTTAAAAAGTTGAAGCTTGCCCATAAGTTCTTGTTTTCTTTTAATTTACTGATTTCAAGCTCAGTTGGGCTTGCAATAAGATACATATAATGGAATTAAACTTCAGTTTTTCTTATCGGTCAACCTCAGCAGAAGAGATACAGATAAAGATGATTGAATTTGTCTTGTTCATTAAACGAATCTGATGAATGTTTTTGTTGTTTATTGGTATCCCTATGTAACTGGTATAATATATTTATCAGGCAGTGAGATATTTTAAAGATGGGAAAAATATGAATACAAGGAAAGCTATAATAATTATTTTCGGACTGGTTCTAATCTCTTTTGTTATCGGAGTCTATTTTTATTCCCAAATGCCATCGCAGATGGCTTCTCATTGGAATGCTCAAGGAGAAGTGGACGGGTATATGCCAAAATTTTGGGGATTATTTTTGATGCCACTTATAAATATCGGTCTCGTCTTACTTTTCGTCTTTATTCCTAAAATAGATCCATTGAAAGAGAATATAGAAAAGTTCAGAGGGTATTATAATTGGTTTATTGTTTTATTTTTTGTGTTTATGATTTCTTTATATACTCAAACAATTCTTTGGAATCTTGGAATTGAAATAAGTCCGAATGTGTTTTTACCGATAGGCCTGGGATTTCTCTTTTTTTACGCTGGTGTTCTTTGTGAGAATGCAAAGAGAAATTGGTTTATAGGGATTAGAACGCCCTGGACTTTAAGCAACGAAAAAGTTTGGGAGAAAACCAACAAACTTGGCGGGAAACTTTTTAAAATCGTTGGTGTATTTGTTCTTTTTGGAGCTTTCTTTGAGAAATGTGCGGTATTCTTTGTTATTATTCCGGTGATTTCAATCTCTGTTTATTTGGTCATTTTTTCTTATTTTGAATATCAAAAAGAGGTTTGGAATAAATAGTTAAAGATGGCTCATGGGCTGTGATTCAACAGGGAATGAACGATGCAAACAAATATGCGAGAAGATATCCTTATCATGTTGGTAAAGTCACATACGATAAATCAACAGAGGTTTTGAGAGCCGCAATTTCTCATGCTAAAATTGGCCGGGAAGAAAAGTTGCATGCTTTCAAAAGGTTGGCAAACCATAGCACGGCGGCAGCTATACAGAAAAGGTAACAGAAAATGGCAAAGATTCTTATACATGCATGCTGCGGGCCCTGTCTTATATATTCTTATGAGAAGTTAGTCAAAGAAGGCCATGAGGTAACTTGTTTTTACTATAATCCCAACATCCATCCCTTCAAGGAATATAAAGAAAGGTTAAAGTCTGTTCAGAAATGTTGTGAGGAATTGAGCATTCCTTTGGTTGTCGGTGATTATGAACTTGAGGAATATTTTCGAAGGGTTGCTTTTCACGAGGGTGAAAGATGCTCCATTTGTTATAATTTGCGTTTGGGAAAAACCGCTGAAACAGCTAAAAAGAACGGCTTTGATGCATTTACGACAACATTAACTATAAGCCCTTATCAAGCGCTTGAATTAATAAAAAAAGTCGGGGATAAAGTTGCCCAAGAAGTTGGTGTTAGTTTCCTGTTTAAGGATTTCAGGGAAGGTTTTAAGGAAAGTCACGAAAAAGCAAAAGAGATGGCTCTGTATATGCAGAAATACTGCGGTTGTTTGTTTAGCGAACGGGAGCGTTACGACAAGAAGAAAAGAAAAAAAGGATTAAGAATTAAGGGCTAATCTCAGCTTCCTCCCCCTTGATGGGGGAGGATTAAGGTGGGGGTGAACCCCCGACTTCCCACTCCTGACTACCGACTAACGGGGTGTTTTGTGCATGAACTTTGAAACAATGGGAAAAATAATTTTAGTATTTGCAATCCTGCTTTTTGTTGCGGGTGGTCTTTTTTGTCTCGCCGGTGGGGTAGGTTTCAAGGGTTTGCCCGGCGACATATTCTACAAAAAAGCAATTTCAGTTTCCATTTTCCGGTGGTAACTTGTATAGTTATCAGCATTATTTTAACTGTAATTATTAATCTTATCCTTTTTTTCTTAAAACGGTGATTCATGAAAACTTCAGATTTTAACTATTTATTGCCCGCTGAATTAATAGCCCAAGAACCGGTTGAGCCCAGGGATAGCTCGCGTCTTATGATCGTCAACAGAGGCGTAAATAAGATTGAGCATAAAACCTTTAAAGATCTTCCCGAATATTTGCAGACGGGGGATTGCCTCATCATAAACGATACACGTGTTCTTCCGGCTCGCCTTAAGGGGGTAAAAGACAAAACCGGGGGCAAGGCGGAAGTTTTTCTTCTTACTGAACTTAAGGAAGGTTGGTGGGAGGCGCTTGTTAAACCTGGACGTCGGCTTCAACCGGGCACAAAAGTTATATTTGGAAACGGAATTTTAATTGGGAATATTGAAGAACGTCTTCCCGACGGGGGACGTATCATCCGTTTTGAATATGAGGGAAATTTTAAGGATGTTTTAAGTAAGGTGGGGGAAGTTCCTCTACCACCCTACGTGCATCGTAATTTAAAAGAACCGGAGCGTTATCAAACCATTTATTCTAAAGAAGAAAAATCGGTGGCAGCTCCTACCGCGGGGCTTCACTTTACTCCAAATCTTATAGAAAAAATCAAAGAAAAGGGGATTAAGTTTGCTACCGTAACATTGGAAGTCGGGTTGGATACATTTCGCCCGGTAAAGACCGAAAATGTTGAGGAGCACGAAATTCACAAAGAACGCTTCAAATTAACCAAGGAGTCTGCGAATATTATAAATGAGACAATTTTGGAAGGGAAAAGAGTGGTTGCCGTTGGGACCACTTCGGTTAGGGTACTGGAAACGGCCGCTATAAATGGTCGGGAGTCAGGAGTCGGGAGTTTAAAAAAGAAATATTTAGTTAAAGAAAGTGAAGGGATTACGGATTTATTTATCTATCCGGGATATGAATTTAAAATAGTGGATACTTTGGTAACGAATTTTCATCTTCCCAAATCTACCTTACTTATGCTTGTTTCGGCCTTTGCGGGACGTGATTTGATGGTAAAAGCTTATAATGAAGCAATCGACAGAAGATACCGGTTTTTCAGTTTCGGGGACGCGATGCTCGTTATTTAGTTAACAGTCGATAGTTGGTAGTGGGGAGTTGTTGGTAGAGAAGAAAGAAAAGAATTTAAAAATTACTACCGACTAACAGACTCCCGACTTACGGAGGTTATATGGCTTTCAGCTTTGAGTTGAAACATACTGATAGAAATTGTAGTGCCAGGGTGGGAAAGATGGTTACCGCTCATGGCGTGGTTGATACTCCGGTCTTTATGCCGGTTGGAACCAGGGCCGCAGTAAAAACAATGTCACCCGATGAGCTAAAGAAAATTGGAGCTCAAATAATTTTGTCCAACACCTATCATCTGTATCTCCGACCCGGGCACGAACTTATAAAAGAAGCGGGCGGGTTACACAAGTTTATGAACTGGGACAGGCCAATACTTACAGATAGCGGAGGATTTCAAATTTTTAGTCTGGGGGAAACCTTTAAAATAACAGATGAAGGGGTGAATTTTAAGTCGATAATCGATGGCTCCTCTCATTTTTTAACTCCGGAGATGGCAATCGAAATTCAAAATGATCTTGGCGCGGATATTATTATGGTCTTGGATGAGTGCTCTCCTTATCCCTCAGAAAAAAAACATGTTAAAGAAGCCGTTGAGCGTACTTTGCAATGGGCAAAGCGCTGTAAAAAAAGCCATCATTCTGAAGAGCAGGCGCTTTTTGGTATAGTTCAAGGGGGAGTTCACTCTGACCTGAGGAAATATAGCGCTCAAAATACCGTCGAAATAGGTTTTCCCGGATATGGTATCGGCGGTTTTAGTGTAGGGGAACCTCATGATATGATGTTTGAAATTCTTGAGGATACCATCTCCTATCTTCCGGAGGATAAACCGCACTATCTGATGGGGGTGGGTAATCCCACGAGCATATTGGAGGCGATAGGCTTAGGCGTAGATATGTTTGACTGTGTTTTGCCGACGCGCATTGCTCGGAACGGCACGGTATTTATCTCGACCGGAAAACTTAATATAAAAAATTCCTCGCATGCTAAAGATTTTGGGCCTTTGGACCCCAATTGCGACTGTTACGTCTGTCAAAATTTTTCAAGAGCTTATCTCAGGCATATTTTCAAAGTCGGTGAAATTTTAGCCTTAAGGTTGCTTACCTGGCATAATCTTTACTTTGTTTTTAATCTGATAGACAGAGCCGGAAAAGCCATAGCGGGTAATTCCTTTTTAGATTTTAAAAATTCATTTATTGGGCAATATACGGGAGAAGATTTCAAATAAAGGAATAATAAAGGAATTTGTCAAAGTTTGTTGAACAAAAATTAAAATAATATAAAAAAGAAGCGTAAAAAGGAGTGGTTATTTTGTCTTCATCGACAATTTCTTTCATCTACATCATTTTTCTAATGGCTATTTTTTATTTTTTGTTGATTCGCCCTCAGCAGCAGAGAGCGAAACGACACAGACAACTTATTTCCGAAATGAAAGTAAATGATAAGGTAGTTACGGTGGGTGGAATTCATGGAATTGTAAAATCTCTTACCGAGGATACAGTTTCTTTGGAAATTGCAAATGGAATTATTGTAATATTTTCGCGAAGCTCAATTGCTCGAATAGAATAGTTTTTCTTGCTGAATTCCTTGGTTTTTGCTACCTTATATTCTATGTCATTAGAAGATGAGTCTTTAAAAAATAATAAAATAATCTTAGATGACCTTGTGGAAAACAAGACGGTTAATACGTATTTAGAAATGGCCGATCGGTTTATTGGAGCAATAGGGTACACTGAACATGGTGCTCGGCACGCCGGTTTAGTTGCTCATATAGCTCATAATATTCTTCAAAGATTGGGTTATCCTGAAAGAGAAGTGGAGCTTGCGGCCATAGCGGGATATCTTCATGATATTGGAAATTCTATCAGTCGTCAGGAACATGGCGTTTCAGCAGCTCTTTTGGCAAGAAGCATCCTTAAAGAAATGGGAATGCCTGAAGATGAAATTGCATTGATTATGAATGCAATTGGAAATCATGAAGAAGAGTATGGCTGGGCAACTCATCCCATAGCGGCGGCATTGGTTATAGCCGATAAGGCAGATGTTCACCGTAGCAGAGTGCGACACGAAAACAAAAATAAAGCTCGTAGGAGTAACGATATTCACGATAGAGTAAATTACGCTGCTCAAAAATCTTTTTTACGAGTTGATGGTGAGACAAAGACGATTTCTCTTGAAATCCAAATCGATACAACCATCAGCAAAGTAATGGAGTATTTCGAAATATTTTTGTCACGCATGGTCATGTGTAGAAAAGCAGCCGAGGTTTTAAATTGCCGGTTTTATTTGGTGATTAATGATGTTCAGCTTCTATAGTTAGGGGGAACAGAGTTTGCGTTCAAGAACAAAGTATATATTTTCATTAGTTGTAGTTTTAATATTAATTTGTCTCTCAATTTATTTTATTTATCCTCCCGCTACATCAACTAAGTTGGGATTGGATTTAAAGGGTGGCTTAAGTATTTTATTAACCGCCAAAGGAACAAAAGAAGCTCCTGTTACCGATGAGTCCGTGGAACAGGCTATGCTTATTATCCGGGAGAGAGTTGATAAGCTTGGTGTGGCTGAGCCGCAGGTTCAAAGACAAGGAGCTAACAACATCCTTGTCCAGCTTCCCGGAATAAAAGATCCTCGAAAAGCTTTAGATATCATTGGAAAAACTGCTCTTCTGGAATTTAGGCCCGTTGTCTCGGCAAGCGACAACAAATTGGAGTTGGGCCCAACGTTGATGACAGGAAAAGCTCTTTCTGATGCGTCGGTTGGTTTTGACCAATTCAACAAATCGAAGGTTGATATGAAATTTACCTCTGAGGGGGCAAAACAGTTTGAGGAGATAACCGGTCAGTTGATTGGGCAACAACTCGCCATTGTTTTAGATGGCAAAGTAATGTCGGCTCCAACGGTTCAGACAAAAATAGCCGGAGGAAGCGCTGAAATAACCGGAGATTTCACGGTTGATGAAGCTAAGGAATTGGCGCTTGTGCTTCAAACAGGGGCTCTTCCCGTAAATCTTGAGATTTCAGAAAGTAGAACCGTTGGTCCTACGTTGGGAAAAGATTCTTTAAGAGCGGGTTTGATAGCCGGAGCGGTGGGACTGATGCTTGTTGCATTATATATGATTATATATTATCGGGGTTTAGGGCTTATTACAACGTTTGCTCTTATTGTGTTTGGCACGTTATTTTGGGGCTTAATTGCCGCTATGGGAAAGGGTTATATGTGGGCTTTAACTCTTCCCGGAATTGCGGGAATAGTTTTAAGTATAGGTCTTGCGGCAGATTCAAACATTGTTATCTTTGAAAGATTTAAAGAAGAGGTAAGAGCCGGAAAAACAGTGCGTATGGCTGCAGAAACCGGATTTAGCCATGCAATTAAAGCTATGCTTGATGCGGATTTTGTGACGTTGGTGGCGGTAATTTTTTTATATTTTTTAGCTATCGGCCCCATTCGGGGATTTGCCTTTACCTTAATTATGGGAGTATTAATAGATATCTTCACCGCTTTTTTCTTTACTCATCCTATGCTTGTTTTAATGGCACGGTTTAAATTTTTTAGTAATTCTGTGGTCATCGGAACAAAGAGGGGAGAAAAATAATGAAACTAAACATAATTGGAAGAACAAAGGTTTGGTTTGTTTTATCAGGTATCGTTATATTAATAAGCCTTGCCGCTGTTTTAATTATTGGAATTAAGCCGGGGATAGATTTTAAAGGCGGAACGCTTCTCGATATTGAGTTTGAAAAAACAACCACAGTTTCTGATGTTCGCGATGTTCTTCGAGAATATGATTTAGCTGACAGCGTTATTCAGCATTCGGAAGGGAATGAATTTCTTGTTCGTTCTAAAAAAATTGAACAAAAAACACAAGATGCAATTCTTGAAAACTTTAAGAAAAATTTTGGAATAAAGGAGATTCGCGATATTCAGGACGTGGGGCCGGGTTGGGGCGCACAGGTTACCCGCGGTGCGGTTTTGGCTCTTGTGGCATCACTTATAACGATTTTAATTTATATAAGTTTGCGTTTTGAGTATAAAATGGCATTTTCGGCGGTTGCTGCTCTTTTCCATGATATTATAATTGCAATCGGTTTGTATGCATTATTTGGCAGAGAGATTACACCCAATATGATTGCGGGTTTGCTTACAATATTTGGGTATTCACTTTATGATACCATCGTTGTTTTTCACAGGATTCGTGAGAATACCAGATACCTGGGCAAGAAAAGATATTCTGATATGGTCAACGATTCTGTAAATCAAGTTAAAATGAGATCCATAAACACCTCCTTGACCTCGCTACTGCCCGTTATATGCTTGCTGGTATTCGGGGGGGAAACATTAAAGGATTTCGCTTTAATCCTCACCATAGGCTTAACCGCCGGAACTTACTCTTCAATTTTCGTTGCAAGTCCTTTGCTTGCTCTCTGGAAGGAACGTGAGCCAAGGTATCGTCCCAAAAAAGCCTAATTGAATAAGTTGGATATATATTCAACTTCAAGCTCACCGTCATTGCACTTGCCCGCCTCTGGCGGGAGGAGCATAAGCGACGCGGTAATCTCATAAACAGAGCATAGAGCACGGAGCAAAGAGCTTAGAGTATAGAGCAACTCTCCCTCGTCATTGCGAGGCGAAGCCGAAGCAATCTCTGGTTTAAATTTTATAAAAAAATTTCTGTTGA
>DFBH01000062.1 GCA_002366545.1 Candidatus Oleimmundimicrobium americanum
AAAGTTTACAATACCTTCCTTTATATTTCTACCATACAAATAGCGAATACCCTTTTCTTTTTGTCTTGGAATATGAGAGTGTTCACCATCTGATATCTTTTCTGACAAATCGTCTAAATTAATAAAACTAATACCTTTTTTGAGATTTTTGTTTTTTAATATGGTAAAATAATAGTAAAAAGACGGCTCAAGCCTATAAACTGTACCTATGTCCTTATTTTTTATAGTAAAAGATTTTAACATTTTTATATCCCATCATTAAATGAAAACTTATTCTCTTTTTGCCATTTCTTAAAATCATCAGCAATTTTTGAAATATCATCTTCTCCAGTATCTTTACCTCTTCTATCGTGTCCACAGCTTTGTGCCATCGCCATATAAATCGGATAATCTTTTGGAATTTTGTTCTTGTTTAATTTTTGGAAAATCATAATGCTTGTTTTTGTGGAAGTATTTGGCATAAATGTTTCAATAGGCACATCAATAACAGCTACAAATCTCCCCTGTTCTAAAAGCCATTGCCTAATATACGCAAGGCTGTCATTACCATAAACACCATCAGGCAAAACAATCGCCATTCTTCCACCATCTCTTAAAAGCTGTAAACATCTCTCAATAAAAAGAATTTGAGGGGCTTCTTTATCTTTTAGTTTATTAGTTTTCTCCCATTTACCTGTTTTCTTTTCTTTTTTCCATTTATAAGATAAATCAAACTGCTTTAATTTGTCTTCCCCTCTCACAGGAATTTTAGAACCAAATGGAGGATTGGTTAAAAGAACTGTAAATTTTCCCAAATCAATTTTTTGTTGCGTTTTATCACTCCAATTTTTAGGATTTTCTAAACTGTCCTCACAGAAAATTCCGCTTTTACCATCGCCAATAATAGCCATGTAAGCCCTTGCGACTTTTGCCAGAAAATAATCTTTGTCTATCCCTCTTATTTTGTTAAGAGCAACATCCATCTTTTCTTCCATCAAATTGTTATCTGTCCAATGGTACTCTTCTGCCTCTTTACTTAGTTTATCCCAAATGTGCCTTAATGCTTCAATTAAAAACCCACCAGAACCACAAGCAGGGTCGATAATCATATCCTCATCATTGGGATCAAGGATATTGGTCATCATCTTTATAACATTTCTCGGAGTAAAGAATTGCCCTTGTTCACCTTTTAAGGCACGTCCTATAAAAGTTTCAAAAGCAACAGCAATAGCGTCTCTTTCCGCTTCAATTAAACAATAATTTTGTAATTCGCCAACTACATAATTAACAGATTTAGCATCTAAATTTATCACATCATTTTTATCTAAAACATCTTTGTATTTTCTTTTTACCTGCTCAAACAAACCTAAAATCCTTTCTTTTACTTCCTTCGGTTCTTCATCAACACCTGCCCTAAAAGTAACGATATCATCAGGTTTTGTAAATTTTTCATCATAAATTTTACAAAAAATAAGATTAATAAGTTGTTGTGCTAAAACTTCGTCCCTCGTTGCTCCAATAGTATTTGCGGCTAAGTGATTTCTAATCGCTTTAAAGATTGCTTTTAAATTATGAGTGGATTTTAAGTCTTTTCTTTTGAATTTTCCAATGTCCTCAACTCTTTGTCCAAATTGTGGTATGTTGGGAATTTCCTCAAAGAAGATTTTTCCTTGTTTTTCAATCTTTCTTAAGAATAGCCTTTCTTCCCCGTTAAACCATACACCCAAATATGCTTTGGAAAAATGCAGATAATCCTCTAATTGTTTCTTTCCATCTTTTCTATTTTTTTTCTTACACTCAACAAGGATATATTCGTTATCAAAACTATGATTGTTTGATAAAAAAACAGCAATATCAACAGGAAATTCTTTACCGCCGGAGGGTCTTTGTTTTACTCGATATTGTGGTCTCGTTCGAATGTGTTCTTTTGGATATTTATAATCTTCCACTAATTGTCTGGCAAAAACTTGAACGGCTTCAATCTCTTCTGGTGTCGCTTTTACTTCTTGACCAGAAACAAAATCAATTATGTAACCTTCCTTCGTAGTTTGTTCTACCATAATTATTCACACATCCCCTTTTTTGAAACTCCACAAACTCCTTTTAAACTTATTCTTCGGAATAATAATCCCCCCTTCGCATCCCCTTCTTTTATCAGCCTTAGCATAACAAATCCCATTTTATCCTTTATAGATATAAAACTTTCGCATAATCCTATTTCAATCATGCTCATGCCAGATTAAAAATCAATCCATATTTCCAAGTTATTTGTTATCTTAGCTTTTGGCAGGGGATGCTTTTTAGTGTAGTTAAAATAACCACACTTCCAAATTCCTCTACAGCCTTAAACCATTCTTTCAACTCACCCCCACAACACCTCTTCCGCAGCTCTCTTCACTTCCGCTCTATACTTCTCCGGCGTATAGACCCCGATTTTATAAATCTCCTGGAACGCCCGGCTGAGCATTGACACAAGCGATGAGACTTCCCGAAGACTCTTGAACTCATTCCCAACAACCACTTTCGCTGCACTCTCTTCTAACTCCTCGCCTTCGCGACTTTGGATTTGGAAATCCAGTAAGACGTATTTTTTATCCACGCCCGCTCGCTTGCTTATTTCCTCTTCTACTTCCCTTAACCTTTGTTCGTCACTCAATTCTTCTGCTACTTCTGCGTCCAGCGTGTTTATGTTCGCATATACTGCTCGTTTGAACAATCGCCGCTCATTTATCCGCATCATCATCTCTTTTGGGTAGCCCTCCGCATTCCTTAGTGCAGTGTTTATTTCGGCATCGTCCATTCTTCTTAATGCGGCTGCGTAGACCTTTGATTCCGATTCTGACTTGTATTCCGAAGCGATAAAAGCTTCAAGTGCATTCAAAAACATCAACTGCGCTATCCGACCTGTGTGATGATTATAAACAGTGGGATGCATCAAGAAACGCGAAAAGAGCAGATATTCAGCGGGCAGTATCCCTTTCTCGGTTATAACGAGTTCTTCGTTGAAGAAATCCAGCCCTTGAATGAGTCTGATATTGTCAACAACGCCGTATGCCACG
>DFBH01000080.1 GCA_002366545.1 Candidatus Oleimmundimicrobium americanum
ACAGAACTTTGAGGGCTTGACTCGTAAAGTCTTACCAAATTGAAGAGCTTCGACTAATTTGTGGTCTATGAGTCTCTTCTCAACAAACAAAGCTCTTATACTCTCAACTAAACAGTAGTGACTTCTTTCCCGAAAACCTTTGGAGTAAAGTAAAGCTCTCGCTGAATGAAACATAGAATAATATGCTTGAATTATACTCCATTTAAAATTGCCCTCTTTGAAGCTACTTTGAGAAGCACCGTAGTCAAATTTAGCTTGACTAATTTCCTTTGGAACAAGCTTTTTGGCTCTCTCAAAGGAAATAATCCTCTTCTTCTTAAGACATTCATCAAATTCTCTACTCATTTTCCCTCTCCCAAAGCACCAAACCCCTCTTGATTTCATCATAAAAAATTGGGTCTTTCTTTTTCAAGGAAGGAACATCTATCGGTTTCTTGACAATCAATTGAATTTTCTCAGCTAATTGACTATCCCTAACGATGTCGAGAATTTTTTTGAGGTTATTGCTTAAAACAAAAAGATCAAAATCGCTTTCTTCAATATTTGTCCCGGAAGCAGCGCTGCCAAAAAGAACAACTTTTTGACTAACACTCCTTAATTTAGTAAGGAGTGGTTCAAGTAAAATCAGATTTGCAATTAGTTTAAGTTGCTTAATAAGTGGATTTTTTAAATCAACCGTGTAAAAAGACATTTTGCCTCGTTTTTCAACTACTACCAGGTTATCCTCGGCTAAATCTTTCAAGGCGAAATTAATACCAGCGCGACTGACATTTGTTGCCTCTTTAATTTCCTTCTCCGTATATTTATAAGTAGGATTGGAGATTAAAAAGAAAAGAACTTTATGATAGTTAGTAAAAAATAGTTTTTCTTGTACCCTCATTTTATTCAACCTCATTCTAATATATTAGATTTAAGTCTATTGTATTAGAACATTAAGACACCGTCAATAAGAGCAGCCTTTTAGGCCAGCCTTTAGTCAGCTACCAGCCTCCAGTCGCCAGCGAAAAACTAAAACAATTAAAACAATCCTTTAAGTTCAGCCCTAATTAGTCGGGAGTCTGTTAGTTCCGCCAGAGGCGGACAAGTGGGAGTCGGGAGTAAGTTCAAATAAAAATGCTTAAAATACTTTCACCCCCACCCCTGCCTACCGGCAGGCAGGTTAATCCTCCCCCATCAAGGGGGAGGGGAAAAGAAGGATGCAGCCCCTAAGGGCAGCCTCTAAACCAGAGATTGCCACGTCACTCCGTTCCTCGCAATGACGGATGGTGGGAGATTGCCACGCTCCATCAGTCGGTAGTCTGTTAGTGGAGAGTCGGGAGTAAGTTCAAATAAAAAATAAAAATGTAGAACGATAATGTAAAAATGAAAATTTAAACCAAATGCTCCTCCCGCCAGTAGTCCAGGGGACCATCAGCCTTTGGTTGATGAGCCCTTGGCTCAAGCCTCTTTCTGGCTGAAGGCGGACAGTCTTTTCAAAATAAGAAATAAAAATGAAAATATAAAAACTATATAGAAAAATTTAAACCAGAGATTGCCACGTCGCCTACGGCTCCTCCCGCCAGAGGCGGGCAGGCGCAATGACAAAAAAGTAACGGAGGCACGATGACAAGGAAGTTTTCTTCTTTATCCAAAAAATATGCGTGCCACATCATATAATTCTTGAGGGACAGTCTTGGTCTTTTTTACAGCTTCATCCAATGAAACCGCCTTGATGTCATCCCCTTTGAGTGCGGCCATCATTCCCCATTGAGACGTTTTAACCATCTCGGCAGCTTTCACTCCAAAACGAGTAGCAAGGATACGGTCTCGAGAAGTCGGCGTACCTCCCCTTTGAATATGACCGAGAACAGTTACCCTGGTTTCATGACCGGTAATCTTCTCAATTGCCTTACCGAGAGCATTTCCGATACCACCGAGTCGAACATGACCAAATTCATCAACTTCCTCGGAGGCGATAACTTCCTTTTCCTCCCCTGTTTTCCGAATAAACTTGGCACCCTCGCTTGCCACAACGATGGAAAATTTTTTGCCCCGGGCAGTTCGCTGATTGACAAAATCACAAACCTCTTCCACGGTTATCGGAACTTCGGGGGTAAGAATTGCATCGGCGCCACCGGCAATTCCGGACATTATTGCAATCCAGCCGGCAGTTCGGCCCATCACTTCCACCACCATCACTCGACTATGAGATTCAGCAGTGGTATGAATACGATCTATAGCTTCGGTAGCAATCTGAACAGCTGTGTCAAAACCAAAAGTATAATCGGTCCCCGATAAATCGTTATCGATAGTTTTAGGAACCCCGACCGTGTGAATTTTGTATTCTTTGTAAAGACGACTCGCGACACCCAGAGTATCATCGCCTCCCACGGCAATCAGAGCATCAAAACCTAATTTGCGAATGTTTTCGAGAGCAAGTTCAGGCCCTCCTTCTTTCTTAAACGGATTGGTTCTGCTGGTTCCCAAAATTGTCCCTCCGCGTTGAAGAATATCGCTAACCGCATTTAAATCAAGAGGAAAAATATCGGCTTCAAGCAAACCGCGCCATCCATTTCTGATACCCGTTACCTGATAGCCATACTCGCGAATACAAGTTCTGGTTACAGCACGAGTAACAGCATTTAACCCCGGACAATCTCCACCACCATTAAGAATTGCAACATTCATCTTATCATCTCCTATTTTTAAAAATTGCCATATTAATTATACAATTTTACTAAAAGCAAAAAAACAGTATTTACCTATTTTTAGCGTATACTCCAATTTCCCTGAGCTTTCTGTACCTATTGCTCAAAAGCTTCTCAACGGAAAAGTTCTTTAACTCCATCAGATTTTCAACTAAAACTTTCTTAAGATTCCTCGCCACAAATTCAGAGTCCCGATGAGCACCCCCGAGGGGTTCCTTAATAATCCCATCAATTATATTTAACTCCATAAGACTCTCAGCGGTAATTTTCAATGCTTCCGCAGCTTCCGAAGCCTTTGTTTCATCGTGCCAAAGTATGCTCGCACAACCCTCCGGCGTTATCACCGAGTAATAAGAATTCTCAAGCATAAAAATCTTGTCTCCAACACCAAGTGCCAAAGCACCACCGCTTCCACCCTCACCGATATTTACCACAATAATCGGCACTGCAAGATTGCTCATCTTCATCAAATTCTCAGCGATAGCTACAGCTTGTCCGTGTTTTTCTGCTTCAATCCCGGGATAAGCACCCGGCGTATCAATAAAGCAAATCAGAGGCAAATGAAATTTCTCGGCCAAACTCATCAGCCTTTTTGTTTTTCGGAAACCTTTAGGATGAGGCATACCAAAATTTCTGGCCACGTTTTCCTTGATATCCTTGCCTTTTTGGTGCCCCAAAATCATAACCCTCTCATTTTCCAAAAACGCGGGGCCGCCCACCAAAGCAGGGTCATCACCATACAATCTGTCACCACGCAGCTCGATAAAATCTGAAAATATCAAGTTTATATAATCTAAAGCGCGGGGCCTGTCGGGATGTCTTGCTATTTGAAGCTTTTCCCAGGAAGAAAGGTTAGTATAAACCCTTTTGCGAAGTTTATTAATTTGGTCTTCTAAAAACCTTATTTCCTCGGCAATTTCAGGTTTAGCCACAGAGAGTGACTTTTTAAGTTCGTCCAACTTTATTTCAAGCTCAACTACAGGTTTTTCAAAATCCATCATAAATCTCTTCATTGTTTTTCACCTACAAAAAAATCAAGCAACTTTGAAATCGTGGCCTTCAGCTCTTTCCTATGCACAATCAAATCAACCTGACCGTAATCCAACATAAATTCCGCCGTTTGAAAACCTTTCGGCAATTTCTGTTTGATAGTTTTTTCTAAAACACGAGGCCCCGCAAAACCTATCAAGGCCCCGAGCTCAGCAATAATTACGTCGCCCAAAGAAGCAAAGCTGGCCGTCACCCCACCCATTGTGGGATTCGTAAGTACCGAGATATAAGGAAGATTAGTTTTTTTAAAACGACCGATTGCGGCGCTCGTCTTGGCCATCTGCATCAAAGAAAACATACCTTCCTGCATGCGCGCCCCACCTGATGAAGAAATGATAATCAGCGGAAGTTTGTCTTCAGTTGCCTTCTCTACCGCGCACGTCACCTTCTCGCCTACAACAGAGCCCATGCTTCCGCCTATAAAACGAAAATCCATAACTGCAATAATTATCGAACGACCGTTTATTTTGCCTTTGGCGGTAATTACCGCTTCAACAAGATTGGTTTTTTCTTTCGATTGAGCCAAACTATCAAAATAAGACTTTTCGGAAACAAAGTTTAACGGATCTGTTGATGAAAGAGACGCGTTAAACTCTTTAAATTTACCGTCGTCTAAAAGAAGGTTTAACCTATCACCAACTGTTAGCTTATAATGAAAATCGCACGTCGGACAAACCCGCAAATTTTTCAAAAGCTCTCTTTGGTAAATAATTTCTCCACACTCGGCACATTTAGACCAGATACCGTCAGGCACTGAGCGCTTCTTTGCCCCGGGAGTTATTTGGGTATATTTTTCTTTTTTTTGAAACCATTCCGATATAGGCATAAGCCCCCTACTTGCCAATCAAAGGTGACCAACTAACCCCCGATGGCTTCCTTGATATTTTTAATAAACTTGGCAATTTTATCATATTTTATATTAGAATCATCGATTAAATCTATTAAAGCACTCCCAATTATAATTCCATCTGCCGTTTCCGAAACCCTTTTGGCCAAATCCGCCGATGAAATGCCAAATCCAACTGCCAAAGGTTTGTTTGTTAAAAACCGCACTCTTGATATAAAATCGGAAAGGTCCGCCGGTAAACCAGACCTGGCCCCCGTTACTCCGGTAAGAGAGACGCAGTAAATGAAACCGCTCGATGCCGAGATTATTTTTTTAATTCTATCATTGCTGCTTGTCGGAGAAACCAAAAAAATTGTATCCAAGGAGTTCTCTTTGGCTAATTTGCGCCATAAGCTCCCTTCTTCCGGCGGTAAATCGGGTATGATTACTCCATCAACTCCGACGCCGGACGCCTCTTTGGCAAAATCTTCCTCACCGTAACGATAGATAGTATTATAATAAGTCATAAGCACAATTGGGGTGCTTAGTTTCTTTCTTAAATTTCCAACCATTTCAAAAATATCTTTCGTGTTTACTCCCCGTGAAAGCGCAATTTCCGATGCCCTCTGTATCGTGGGGCCGTCAGCTAAAGGATCTGAATAAGGGATACCTATCTCAATAATATCAGCGCCACTCTCGGCCAAAACCTCAATAATTCTTTGGCAAGCGCCTAAAGAAGGATAGCCACCGGTTATGTATGGGATAAGAGCTTTTTTATTATCCTCTTTTAATTTCTCAAATGTCCGCTTAATCCTGCTCATAGGCTCTCCTTTAGGGCTTTGGCCGCAGTTTCCAAGTCTTTATCTCCGCGACCGGACAAATTTACCACGATGACTTTGCCCTTTGCCTTCGGAGCCAACTTCTCAAGATATGCCACCGCGTGAGCGCTCTCAAGAGCAGGTATTATCCCTTCCATCCTGCTCAAAAGCTCAAAAGCCTTTAGCGCCTCTTTATCGGTTACAGAACCGTACGCGACCATACCGTGTTCCTTAAAATAACTGTGTTCAGGTCCTACTCCCGGATAATCCAAACCGGCAGAGATGGAATAAGCCTCCTTTATCTGACCAAACTCATCTTGAAGCACATAACTCTTGGAACCGTGAAGTACGCCTACGTCTCCTCTGGCAAGCGGAGCCCCATGCTTTCCCGTTTCAAGTCCCAAACCCGCGGCTTCGACTCCCACTAATTTGGTCTCAGTGTTTAAGAAAGGAGAAAATATACCAATCGCATTGCTCCCTCCGCCAACGCAAGCCACAACATAGTCGGGGTCTCTTCCCTCTTGTTTCTGAATCTGCTTTTTTGTCTCTTTGCCGATTACTTTCTGAAAATCCCGCACCATCATCGGATACGGATGTGGGCCGGCGACCGAACCGATAATATAGAAAGTGTTTCTTACGTTTGTGACCCAATCACGTATTGCTTCATTCATGGCGTCTTTGAGCGTTTTGCTACCCGATGTAACAGGAATAACTTCCGCCCCCAAGAGCTTCATACGTAAAACGTTTGGCGCTTGGCGCTTCGTGTCTTCTTCGCCCATGTAAACATGACAATCCATACCAAACAAAGCAGCAACGGTCGCTGTTGCCACTCCATGTTGACCGGCACCTGTTTCAGCGATAATCCTGGTCTTACCCATACGTTTAGCCAAAAGCGCCTGACCAATGGTGTTGTTTATCTTATGAGCTCCCGTATGACAAAGGTCCTCGCGTTTCAAATAAATTTTGGCATTATAATAATTTGATAACCTCTCGGCAAAATATAAAGGAGTGGGCCGACCGACATAATCCTTCAAATAATGGTCGAGTTCCTTTTGAAAATTTTCATCTTTTCGATACTTTTTATAGGCAGCTTCAAGTTCGGTCAGAGCCGCCATCAACGTCTCCGGCACATACTTTCCGCCAAATTTTCCAAAATATCCTTTTGAATCCGGGAACACCATGTCGCCACGCTCCATTGTAAAATTAAAATTATAAAGTGCAAAATGTAAATTTAGAAACATTTTTAAAATCTTCAATCTTCAATTCCTGCCTGCTGCACAGGCACAGTATTTTCTCTTTCAATTTAAAATTTCCAATCTTCAATTTACAATTCAAAATCCGTTGATGCTGCTTGACAAGCTTCTATAAAAGCTCGGATTTTGTTTGGGTCTTTCTTCCCCGGCCTTTCCTCGACTCCGCTACTCACATCAACGGCATAAGGCTGAACAAAATTTACGGCTTCAACAACATTTTCCGGATTGAGACCGCCCGAAAGAATTATCGGTTTGCCAAAATCCTTCGCCTTCTTTGCAATTTCCCAGTTGAAAATCTTACCCGTGCCACCAAGTTTTCCTTCTACAAAAGCATCAAGAAGGAAAGCATCAACATCATAATTACTCATATTATTTAAATCACAAAAATCTTTAACCCGAAAAGCTTTAACAACTTTCTGAGAAAAATTTGCGCAATAAGCCGGAGACTCGCTTCCGTGAAACTGCAAAACATCAAGTCGACAACGAGAGGCAATTGTTTTTACCTTTTCTGCCTTTTCGTTAACAAACACGCCCACCTTGCTAATTGAGGACGAAAGAGCCGAACTTATCTCTTCTGCCGCCTCAACATCAATTTTTCTGAGACTATCAGCAAAGACAAATCCAAGAGCATCTGCTCCCAGTACATTTACAAGCAGGGCGTCCTCAATATTTGTTATGCCACAAATTTTTATTCTTACCATGTTTCAGCCGCCAGTCTCCAGCCCTCAGCTACCAGCTCTTGACTACCCACTCCTAACTATTTCAGGCCGGCTTCATAATCGGGAAGCTCGGCAAGTGCTTCTTCTATCTTCTCTTTAGGATACGCGTAATCTTTGAGATTGCCGGCGAGATAATTATCATAAGCCGATAAATCAAAATGACCATGGCCGCTAAAGCCAATTACAATGCATTTTTCCTCACCGGTTTCTTTGCATTTCATGGCTTCATCTATTGCTCCCTTTATCGCGTGAGCTGTTTCCGGAGCAGGGATAATACCCTCGGTCTTTGCAAAAAGAACAGCCGCCTCAAAAGCCGGATTTTGCGTATAGGCCCTCGCGCTTACTATCCCCTTGTTGACTAACAGACATAAGAGAGGAGCGGCTCCATGATACCTGAGACCACCCGCGTGAATGGGTGATGGAACAAAGGTATGACCCAACGTGTGCATCTTTAATAGCGGAGTCATTTGAGCTACGTCACCAAAATCGTACCTAAACATACCCTTGGTTAAGGTTGGGCAAGAGGTTGGCTCAACTCCAATTATCTCAATATCTTCACCGTCCAATTTATCTTTCACAAAAGGAAAGCTAAAACCGGCAAAGTTACTGCCTCCGCCAACGCATCCGACTATCACATCCGCCTTGTCTCCGGCTATCTTAAGCTGTTTCTTTATTTCCAATCCCATTATCGTTTGATGAAGAAGAACATGATTTAAAACGCTCCCCAGCGAATACTTTGCATCCTCGTGCGTTGCCGCATCCTCTACCGCCTCCGAAATCGCCATACCGAGACTCCCGGAAGTATCCGGATACTTTTCTAAAAAACCCCTCCCGGCGTTGGTTAAATTCGTCGGCGAAGGAAAAACTTCTGCCCCCCATACGTGTATCAAGGACTTGCGATATGGTTTTTGCTCATAACTAACTTTTACCATATAAACGGTGCAATCAAGTCCGAACAAATTACATGCAAAAGAAAGAGCGCTTCCCCATTGCCCCGCCCCGGTCTCGGTACATATCCTCTTGGTCCCTTCCATTTTGTTGTAGTATGCTTGGGCTACTGCCGTATTCGGCTTATGGCTTCCCGGAGGACTCACGCTTTCGTTCTTGTAGTAGATTCTTGCCGGTGTGCCAAGAGCTTTTTCAAGACGAACCGCCCTGTGAAGAGGAGTAGGTCTCCAAATCTTGTAGATGTTTCTTATCTCGTCCGGTATCTCGATCCATCTCTCCATGCTAACCTCTTGTTTAATAAGCTCCATTGGAAAAATGGGTGCAAGATCCTTTGGACCTACCGGCTCACCGGTTTTTGGATTTAACGGCGGCAAAAGAGGTGCGGGCAAATCCGGCTGTATGTTATACCACGCCGTTGGCATCTCTTTCTCACTTAAGAAAATCTTGTTATCATCCATTTGATTCGCTCCTTTTTATTAGTTTTTAGTTAACAGTTTCAATTAACAGCTGCCAGTCCCCCAGCCGCCAGCTTCCAGTTAAAATTTAAAACAAAAAACCTTTAAAGTATTTTAATTTTACATTATAGTTCCTCATTCTTCAGTTCTTTAACTTTTGACTTAACTTTTGCCCAATAATTCTCTTACTTTTCTTCCGACATCCTCACTTCTCACTATAGCTTCTCCTACCAAAGCAGCATCCACTCCGGAGCTTTTTAATATTATTATATCCTTGCGGTCATGCACCCCGCTTTCGCTGACCACAACCTTATTTAAGGGAATGCGATGAAGCAAATTAACGGAATTGGCCAAGTTCACCTCAAATGTGCTCAAATTTCGATTATTTATTCCTATAATCTCAGCACCATTCTTTAAAGCCCTCTCAATCTCCCTCTCCGTGCGAGCTTCAACCAATGCACCCAAACCTAATTTTTTGGTTAAATCCAAAAGTTTTGCCAAAATCTCATCGTCAAGGATAGAAACTATTAAAAGAATTGCATCGGCCCCGGCTACGCGGGATTCATAAATTTGATATTCATCAAAGATAAAATCCTTGTGCAATACAGGAATGGAGGTATTTTCCTTAACAGCTTTTAAATAATTCAAATTCCCATCAAAATAATTTTTCTCGGTAAGAACCGATATTGCGGAAGCGCCATTTTGTTCATATGCCTTTGCCAACTCAACAGGATTAAAGTCCTCTCTAATAACTCCCGCTGAAGGGGAAGCTTTCTTTATCTCCGCGATAAGACTTAAACTTTTTCCTTTAATTGCAGCTTTAAAATCCCTCGTAGGAAGTAAATTAGAGATTTGTTCCTTTAAGATTTCTAAGGGAAATTTTCTTTTTTGCTCTTGAAGTTCTATTCTTTTATCTTCAACTATCTTTTTTAAAATCGTTTTCATGTAAATCCATTCCAAACTCTACGCTTTTTAATGTTTCTCCCGACTTAACTTTTGGCTAAATTCCACCAAATTATTAAGTTTCTTAAGAGCCGCTCCCGAGTCGATGGACTTTTGAGCAAGTTCTACAGCATCTCTCAAATTACTCGCCTTACCACCAACCAAAATCGCACCCGCGGAATTAAACACGACGATATCTCGTTTTGAACCTTTTTCTCCGTTAAGAATCGCCTTGGTTATGCAGGCATTCTCAGAAACATCTCCGCCCAATATATCACTTGGCCTGGATCTTCTTAAACCAAACTCCTCGGGTTCTACTTTATAACTTTTAACTTCTCCATTTTTAAGCTCAGAAACTTTGCTTGGCCCCGTGGTTGAAAGTTCATCAAGTCCATCGGCACCGTGAACAACAAGGGCATGTTTGGTTCCCAAATTACCCAACACTTGAGCAAAAATATCCGTTAACTTTTCATTATATACGCCAATTATCTGAGCCGGAGCTTTTGCAGGATTAGTTAAAGGACCGAGTGCGTTGAAGGCCGTTCTAATTCCCATTGCTTTGCGGCTGGGCATCACATACTTCATTGCAGGATGAAACATTGGCGCAAACATGAAACCTATTCCGACTTCGTCAATACACTTAGCCACCTGCTCCGGGGTAAGCGTGACACAAACCCCCAAAGCTTCTAAAAGATCAGCGCTGCCACAGCGACTCGAAATAGAACGATTCCCGTGTTTAGCAATACAAACACCGGCTCCCGCGGCTACAAAAGCAGCAATCGTCGAAATATTGAAGGTCCCGGAAGAATCGCCACCCGTACCACACGTATCCACAACAAATTTATGTTCGGGACTTACTTGAGCTACTTTCCTAATCATGCCCTCGGCAAGACCAGTAAACTCATCTACGGTTTCGCCCTTCATCCTGAGAGCCGTCAAGAATGAGCCGATTTGAGCATCGTGAGTTTGCCCGCTCATTATTTCATCCATCACCGCTCTCGATTCTTCCCTGGTTAAATCCCTCTTTCCTATTAGCTTTTTAATTGCTTCGACTATCATTTTTTACCTCCCTTTTAAGTCGGGAGTTGGTAGTTAGGAGTTGGGAGTTAATAATTTAATTAATTGCTCCCTGCTACCCATTTTCTACCCACTTCCCATTAATTAACTGATAATTTCAAAAAATTATCCAATATTTTTTTACCTTCCGTTGTTAATATAGATTCAGGATGAAACTGAATCCCCTCCAACAAATACTCTTTATGTCTTACGCCCATAATTATTCCGTCCTCAGTCTTAGCGGATACTTCAAAACAAGCCGGCAAAGACTTCGCTTCCGCAATTAGCGAGTGGTAACGGGTGGCAATGAATGGGTTTTCTATGCTCTTAAAAATTGTTTTCCCGTCATGATGGATTGCTGAAGTTTTTCCATGTACAGGGCAAGCTCCTCTTATGATTTTTCCACCCAAAGCCTGAACAATTGATTGGTGGCCTAAACACACCCCCAAAATTGGTATTTTCCCCATAAAATTTTTGACTAAATCCACGGATATTCCAGCTTCATTTGGAGTACAGGGGCCCGGAGAAATAACTATATGGTCGGGATTCATGTTTTCTATTTCGGCAAGCGTGATTTTATCATTGCGAAATATCTTTAAATCCGCACCAAGTTCTCCTAAATACTGAACCAAATTATATGTAAATGAGTCATAATTATCTATCATTAAAATCATTTCAAACCCCCTATTAGTTAACAGTCGTTAGTTCGTAGTTGATAGTCGGTAGTCAAAAGACCATTTTTAATTTTCATTTCTACCCCTTACCCTTCCTAACTCCTCACTCCTCACTACCGACTCCCCACTAAATGAGTCCCTCCTCTGCCATTTTTATGGCTTTAAACATCCCTTTGGCTTTATTTATTGTTTCCTCATATTCGTTTTTAGGAACTGAATCGTAAACGATGCCGGCTCCGGCTTGTACATAAGCTACATCTTTATGAACGATAATCGTCCGAATGGTTATACACGAATCAAGGTCGCCGGAATAGCTAAAATAGCCCACAGCTCCCGCGTACGGCCCCCGCGCCGTCGATTCAAGTTCATCAATTATCTCCATCGCCCTTATTTTTGGTGCACCAGAAACGGTTCCGGCCGGGAAAATCGCCTGTAAGGCGTCAAATGAATCTTTCCCGTTTTCAAGTTGGCCTGAAACGGTAGAAACAATATGCATAACATGAGAATATTTCTCTATGCTCATTAAATCACCGACTTCGACAGTTCCCGGCTCAGACACACGACCAATATCATTTCTACCTAAATCAACGAGCATAATGTGCTCCGCCCGTTCTTTTTGATCGTTCAACAAATCCTTTTCCAACCTTGCATCTTCCTCATCATCTGCACCGCGAGGTCGCGTTCCTGCTATTGGACAGGTAAAAACTCTATCCTTCTGAACCTTAACGAGAGATTCGGGGGAAGAGCCAATAATCTCTAATTTCCCGTGTTTTAAGTAATACATATACGGGGACGGATTTATCATTCTCAAAGCGCGGTAAATATCAAACGGATCTGATGAAGTTTTGGTAGAAAATCTCTGAGAGAGCACCACTTGAAACACATCACCGGCTCTAATATATTCTTTTGCTTTTTCGACGGCCCCGACAAAATTTTCTTCAGACATATTTGAAGCTACATCGCAATCCTTACTTCCTGCCGATTTAGAACAACCCGGTCGAGGAGATTGAAGCTTCTCGACAAGAGTATCAACTTTACAAATTGCTTCCTCATAAACAGATTTTAAATCCTCATTTACATGAGCGTTTGCCACTACTTTAATTTTGTGCTTTAAGTGGTCAAATATAAGAATCGTGTCGGTAAAGAAAAATGACATCTCCGGAAAATGAAGGTCATCGTGAACGGTCTTTGGGATGTCTTCGAAGTACCTAATCATATCGTAACCGAGATATCCAACCGCGCCACCGAAAAAAGGAGGTAAATTCTGAACTTCGGCCGGACGATATTTCGAAATTATATCCCTGATGGCATCCAAGGGATTTGCAAGCTCCACAATTTCTTCTTTCTCGTGATTTTTAATAGAAACCAAACCGTTTTCGCATTTAACCGTCAAATACGGATTGCATCCGAGAAATGAGTAACGGCCAAACCTCTCTCCTTTTTCTGCACTTTCAAACAAAAAAGCATAATCACTTTTTCCAAGTTTTTGAAAAGCCGAAACAGGTGTCTCAACATCCGCAATCAACTCGCGGTAAACCGGGATTAAATTAAAATTCTTCGCTAATTTTTTAAACTCTTCAAAATCCGGATAATACACTTCTCCTCCAAAATAAAAAAATCTCCCGTCTCTAAGAGACGAAAGATTAATTCCGTGGTACCACTCTACTTCCCCCCAATGTATTCGGAGGGCTCTCGCACAAAGTACAATCCACTTCATTTAAAAATGGATGATACTCGATTCCTTTTAACGGTGGAATTTCCGATTCCGCTACTCCCTAAAAGCCCTTAAAGTTTCGCTTCATCCCTCGGAGATCCATTCACCCAAATCCTTAACACCGGTTCTCAGCTACCCCGGCTCTCTATAGTTAGTCAATTTGGATTACTAATTCTCCTCAAAGGTTATTTTGTTTATAAAATTTATAAAAGTTTATCAAAAAATGAATCTCGGGTCAATAAAGGTCGATAAAGAGAAGGTTTTTGTATCTCAAGTTAAGCTTCTTCGCCCACTCTTTCAGACTCCTTAATTTTTTTCTTTAATGCTTTATCAACTTTCTCGTAACCTATTTTTGCTTCTTTTCCAACTGCCTCAAAAATCTTTCCTTTTTTAGACTCATACGCTTCTTTGCCGGATTCAACAAATTCCTCGGCTTTTTCTTTTAATTCTTTTCGCATTTCCTTCCCGGGCTTTGGTGCTATTAAAAATCCAGCGAAAACTCCCGCTAAAGCTCCTGCTGCAGCTCCCAAACCAAGACCTATGCCCATCCCAGAGAGAAAAATTTTCGTCGAATGAACTATTCCTTCCAACCGTTCCTCCGTCATCAAAAACACCTCCCAGAAAGTTTCTGCTTACACTTTTAATTATAACTTATCCTAAAGATTTAGCAATTTTCCCCATCGTCAGCATGACGGCAAAAATAATAAACGCGCCAACAAACATCGCTTTATTCACATCCGGTGTAGGCATCCACTTTACATCCTCATCCGTTACCACGATACACCCCAGCGGTTTAGCAGAAACACCCATCCCGCCCCCGGCACCAAATGGCTTATCGACTTCTTGTTCTTCGGACGACTCACCGCCTCCGCCTCCACCGCCGCCTAGTCCTATTTGAGCAACCGGTATAATAGTTTTATTGCCAATCTTGCGGGACTCCCCGAAAACCGCTTCTACATTAGCAGAAGCTTTTACTTGCTCGGCAAATTTTTTTAGAATCTCATCATATTTCATCTTACTCCACCTCAACTTTCATTCTTTTGACGGTCCTTCGCCCAATATAAAAACTCAAAACATTTATCAAGATCAGGGCAAGCAAGATTAACCCGATTAATGAGGCCTTCTTGGAACCAGCCTCCTTAGTTGTTTTCTTTATCCTCTCTTTAATCTCCTCAATTTTTTCTTTAATATCTTCTGCAAATATTTCTTGTTCCTTTTCCATCTTCACTCACCTTGCCTTTCCTATTAAAACAAATCCTCCAACAAGCAAAATAATTCCGATGATTCCCAAACCCAACCAGTATGAACCAACCACCTTAACCAAAAGAAGAAACACGGCAACAGACACAAAGATGGCCGACAAACCAATCAAAAAAGCCGCAATTATTCCGAAAATCATCCTGTCTTTCATATGGTTCAGAGGTTTTATAACGCTGCTTTCTAATGTTTCTTTCGATTCTTGGCGAAGATATTTACTAACAACGTTAACCAACTCAACAATTAAATCGGAGAGAGATTTCTCAGTTGTTTTATCCTCCATAATTATCTCCTTTGCTGACTTAAGAAATAAAACCAGCCTTAAAAACCTTAACTTAATTATACATCCTCAATCATGATTTAGCACTTAAACTTAACGATTTAGATTCTTCTTTTCAAACAAAAGGAGCTGGTTTATAAACCAGCTCCTTTTGTTTCTCGTTATTGATGCTATTCTTTATCTATTCACCGTCTTGTTTTTTGTTTGATCTTTAATCTCTTCTTGAATGTGTTCTTGATTTTGCTCTTGTGTTTGCTCACACTCACATTCATATTCGCACTCCCCTGTGTCCTCCTTCATCTCCTGCGTCCTTGTCTGCTGCTCCGCCCTTATCTCACTTTCTTCGCCCTCGTTATGCTCCTGAATTTGAATCTTTTTTTGCAGAGCTTCGATAGCTCTTTCGCAACCGGTTTGAGAAACTTCCACCGCCTGCTCGATCGAACCTCTGGCCCTTTCGGGAGCTTTTTCAAGAAGCCCATTTAAGGTTTCCATATGCTTCGAAGTGGCCTCGGTAACCTTCTTGCAAACTTCTTCATTGTCTAAATTCTCAGCAAGACCTTGAGCCTTTTTAAGGTGTTCTTGATAACGATTGAGACATCCTTCAACAAGATCAGTCTTTCCCTTTTCAATCATTTTTTGTGCTTCGGCCAACCTTTTTTCACCAAACCTATTCAAAAGTTCAACTTTATTTTCGGCTCCAAAGGTAAACATATACTGAATCTTTTCAACCAATTGTTTCAAGAAATAAAAGGGGCTATCGGGTGTAAGACCAGCTTCAACTGATTCGTCTTGAGCCATAGCAGCCGGAGCAAAAATCATAACAAACAATGAAACTACCAAAAACACCGTTAATATCTTTCTCATAACCTAACCCTCCTCTCTTTTTTACTTCCACTCTTTATAACGCTGTGATAAAGAAAAGGATACGATTATTTAAACTGCGTGCCTCAAACTCAATCAAAAGTCCCAAGAAGAAAATGTTTCGCTCTTATTGTCATTTCTTAATTATTCTCAATGTTAAAAAGATAGCCAAAACTGTTAAAAGCGACCAAATGATTATAATGATGCCGGCAGCAACCCAATTTTTGGGTTTTCCCTCCTTCGTAATCGCCTTGGTCTTTTCGCGAGATTCAGCCATAACATCTTTTGGAATCATCTTCAATGCAAGAAAAATACCCAAAGGAAGTATGATGAGGTCATCCAGATATCCCAAGACGGGAATTGGATCGGGGATTAAATCTATGGGACTGAAAGCATATCCCACAACACAGGCTGCAAAAATCTTGGCATACCAAGGAACTCTTGGGTCACGATAGGCCAGATAAAGAGCATAGACCTCTATTTTAAGTTCTCCTACCTTTTGCTTCCATTTTTCAATAATTCTTGCTTCCGAAAACACGTTTTCATCACATCTTCGCTAAAACAATCTCAACCGGTAATCTCCACAAAGACATCTTTTTAATACTAATAATTTTACAACCGGCATTCTTTAACGCTTCTTCAACAAAGATGGGTCGACAATCGATATATTTTGGGAATTTTTCATGCGCCCACTCGTAAATTTTCATCATCAAACCAGCTTTGCCCCTTTTGGACATCGCCACAACGCAGATTCGCCCATTTTTTTTAAGAACCCGATTGCACTCTTGCAAAACAATTGGAATTTCCGGCGTATCGAAAAGCTCCAAAGTAAAACTCATAAAGATTGCATCAAAGAAATTGGTTTCAAAAGAAAGTTCTATGGCATCGCCGCATATAAACTCGACTCTTTCTGACAAATCCGCTTTCATTATTGCCGAGCCCGCAACTTCATGCATACCACTTGAAATATCAATCCCATAAACCCTGCCCGAATTGCCAACAGATTCAGCTAAAGAAATTATTGCTCTGCCCGTGCCGAAACCAATCTCAAGAACTTTTTCGCCCTCTTTTACACCGAGCATCCGCAAGCCAATATCTCTTGGCTTTCTTTCCCAGTAGCCCGCCAGCAAATCGTACCATTTGCTGAGCTTGTTATAGGTCTCTCCAGCTTCCTCTTTTGTCCTTGTAACCCTGCTTATTTCCACATTAGTCCCATTATTAATTGATTTCTAAACTGCCAAGTCGCGGCGCCGGAAAGCAATGAACGATATTATTAGAAACACAGCTATTATTGCAAGAAATACCCCAACATCACCAAACTGCAAACCGTTAGCCAAAGGGTTGGGAGCCAGATGCCAATAAAATGGCGATAGTTTCTGGTACTTTTCCAATGATTCAGCAATCTGTGCCATGATATAAAGTAAATATGTTCCAACGGCCAGAGCGGTTGCAATGCCCATGCTCATTCCACGCCTGCCGGTTAGACAACTTATAGCCAAAGCAATAACCCCGAAACTGAAACCCAAAATGGCGCTACTAAACGTTGCTGCCCCCAATTGTCCGAGACCGATATCCATATCATAAGCATATATGCCAACTACAAGTCCCAGCCATGATATAAAACTTAAAATGGTCATCCCCGCGACCATGGCCAAAAACTTCTCCAGTAAAACCCGCCAACGTGAAATAGGATTTGCAAGCAATAAATCGAGTGTTCCGGCCTCCTCTTCCCCCGCAATCACACCGCTACCAAACCCAATGGCGTATATTATGAACATCATTGGAAGCATCATGGAAAAAAGCTCCGCATTTAAATACCCTTCGGGCGATGCGATATTACTACCACCCCCTCCAAATGCCGCTACAATCGCCTCAGGCATATTTGCCATGTAGGTTTCCAATTCCGCGGCACTTTCTTGGATGGTCGGATAAAAAGCACACATAAAAAGGCCAAGTGAATCACCCCGCAGCAGAG
>DFBH01000057.1 GCA_002366545.1 Candidatus Oleimmundimicrobium americanum
CTGTAAGGGCGTGGGTATCTATTTTATTAGGAAGATGGAAATTTTGGAAAAAATATATATGCAAAGAGCAATAGAATTAGCGGAAAAGGGCAGGGGGAGAACAAATCCAAATCCGCTGGTGGGTGCCCTTATTGTTAATAACGGCGTTATCATCGGTGAAGGTCATCACACTAAAGCTGGTGAATCGCACGCTGAAATAAATGCATTAAAGAGTACAAAAAGCACATTAGATAATGCAACTTTATATGTAACTCTTGAACCCTGTTGCACTTATGGTAAAACCCCCCCCTGTACCAAGGCAATAATATCCTCCGGAATAAAGAAAGTTGTGGTGGGATTAATTGACCCAAATCCAAAAGTTAGCGGCAAGGGGATATATGAGCTAAAAAAAGCACAAATTAAAATTGAGACCGGTATCTTTAAAAAAGAAATAGCGAAACAAAATGAAATTTATATTAAATATATCACAACAAAAATGCCCTTTGTTCTCATGAAATCAGCCATAAGCTTTGATGGAAAAACAACGTCGAAAAATGGGCAACCTGTTTGGATTACAAATGAAGAATCAAAAAAAATCTCTCATAAATTAAGGAATGAATATGATGCAATCATGGTTGGAATAAACACGATTATTGCAGATGACCCAATGCTTACAACTCGATTGGAGGAAGGGGATATTAAAAATCCCTTGCGAATAATTGTTGACAGTAACGCCAAAATTCCCTTGTCAACCAAGGTTGTAAAAACAGCTAAAGAAATTCCTACTTTGCTTGCCACAACTAAAAATGCTCCAACAAAAAAAATTGAAATTTTGAAAGAAAGAGGAGTCCAAATTTTAAAATTACCCGAGAAAGAAGAGAAAGTTAATCTCAAATATCTTTTTAAAGAGCTCGGCGAGAAGGGGATTGTGAGCATAATTCTTGAAGGTGGCCCGCATTTAAATTCCTCGGCTTTAAAAGGGGGGCTCGTAGATAAAATGATATTTTTTATCGCTCCGAAAATAATTGGAGGAAACAAGTCGTTAAATTTTATTACTAATCCGAATATTTCTTTCAATTTTAAATTCGACGAGTTTAAACGGATAGGAAAAGACTTGTTGGTGGAAGCTTACCCGAAAAATTAATTATCAAATAAATTAATCGGAGGCAAGATGTTTACGGGAATTGTAGAAGAACTGGGAAAAATACAGTCCATAAAAAAATCGAGCAATTCTTGCATATTTAAAATAGTTGCTCTAAACACAACAAAGGATATTCAAGAAGGAGACTCTGTCGCGATAAATGGAGTTTGTTTAACAGTTGCAAAATTGCAGGGGAATATTTTTGAAGTTGATGTTATGCCGGAAACTTTAAGGAAGACAAATCTTGGTTTATTGAAAACCGGCGCGATGGTGAACGTAGAAAGCGCGTTGAGGCTGTCCGATCGATTGGGAGGACATGTTGTTTCTGGCCATGTCGATGGAATTGGCAAAATAATCTCTAAAAAAAGAGAAGGAAACGCAATTAACTTTAAGATAAAAACATCTTCTAAAATAACAAGTTATTTTGTGCCCAAAGGGTCGGTTGCAATTGACGGTATAAGTCTTACCGTGATTGATGTCTCAAAAGATTTATTTACCGCAGCAATTA
The DNA here is from genome assembly GCA_002366545.1 of Candidatus Oleimmundimicrobium americanum. Lineage (GTDB taxonomy): Bacteria > Actinomycetota > Aquicultoria > UBA3085 > Oleimmundimicrobiaceae > Oleimmundimicrobium > Oleimmundimicrobium americanum. The sequence continues at coordinate 1,629 of DFBH01000057.1, forward strand.
TTCCTCATACGGCAAAAATGACCACCTTGGGTTTCAAAAAACAAGGAGCAACGGTAAACATAGAAATAGATTTGATGGGGAAATACGTCAAAAAATTTTTAGGTGAACAAAACAAAAGTATAAACTTAGAGACATTTGCAAATTTAATATCTAAGAAAGGAGGATGAGAATATTGTTTAGCTCAACAGAAGAAGTCATAGAGGATATAAAACAAGGAAGAATGGTTATCGTTTGCGATGACGAGAATAGAGAGAATGAAGGAGACTTTGTTATAGCGGCGGAAAAAATAACTCCGGAGGACATAAATTTCATGGCAAAACATGGGCGAGGTCTTATTTGTATGCCATGTTCAAGTGAGAGACTCGACAAGCTTAAAATCCCGGCGATGACAGCAAATAACACCAACGCACACGAAACAGCTTTTACCGTTTCAATCGGTGCAAAAAATAAAATTTCGACGGGCATATCTGCCCCTGACAGGGCAGCTACAATTCTGGCAGTTGTTGATGCTAACACCAAACCTTCCGACATTTCAATGCCCGGGCATATTTTTCCTCTACGCGCGAAAAAAGGTGGTGTTTTGGAAAGAACGGGGCACACAGAAGCAGCTGTTGATTTAGCAAAGTTAGCCGGTCTTTTTCCGGCCGGAGCAATCTGCGAGATTATGAACGAAGATGGGACGATGGCAAGGCTGCCCCAGCTTGAAAAAGTAGCTCAAAGATTTAATTTAAAAATAATAACCGTAGCCGATTTAATTAAGTATCGTCGTCGCACAGAAAAGTTGGTTAAAAAAATTGTGGAAATAAAGTTACCAACGAGATTTGGAGAGTTTAAAGGGATAGCTTATGAAAGCCTTGTGGATAACGAGTGTCATATTGCTTTAATTAAAGGGGATGTGGTTGGCAAAAAAAACGTGCTCGTAAGGGTACATTCTGAATGTCTTACAGGTGATGTTTTTCATTCAATGAGATGCGATTGCGGCAATCAAATGGAAGTTGCTCTCCAAAAAATTGAAAAAGAACAAGAGGGTGTTTTTCTTTATATAATCGGTCAAGAAGGCAGAGGAATAGGCCTTATAAATAAGTTAAAAGCTTATGCGCTGCAAGAGGAAGGTAAAGATACTGTTGAAGCAAACGAATGCCTTGGGTTCTCTCCGGATTTAAGGGATTACGGAATAGGAGCTCAGGTGTTGGTTGATTTGGGACTGACAACTATACGATTAATGACAAATAACCCGACTAAAATTGTCGGGTTAGAGGGTTATGGTTTAAAAATAACAGAAAGAGTTCCTTTGGAGATAATTCCAACAAATGAAAATATTGAGTACCTTAGAACAAAAAAGGAAAAGTTAAACCATCTATTAGATAATACTTAAACTTTTAAGGAGGAGTGTTATGAAGACCTACGAAGGAAAACTAATTGCAAAAGATTTGAAGTTTGGAATCGTTGTGAGCAGATTCAATGAATTTCTAAGTTCAAGACTTTTAGAAGGTGCTATAGATGCCCTCAAAAGACACGACGCAGCCGAAGAAAACATCGACGTTGCCTGGACGCCCGGCTCTTATGAAATCCCGTTAATCGCTAAAAAAATGGCTGATTCGAAAATATATGATGGGATAATTTGTTTGGGAGTAATTATTAGAGGAGATACTCCTCATTTTGAATATATTGCCGGTGAGACTGCAAAAGGAATCGCGAAAGCGGGATTGGATTCCAATATTCCCATTTCCTTTGGAGTAATTACGTCAGATAATATTGAGCAGGCAATTGAGCGTGCCGGGACCAAGTCTGGCAACAAGGGATGGCAAGCAGCTTTGTCTGCTATTGAGATGGCAAATTTAATTAAAAACATGAGTTAATTAAGCTCATGTAAATGATATTTATGGAGAAGCTGTGGTAAACTTAATTAGCTACTTATGTTAAATTTATTAAATCAAATTTTTATAACAATAAAGCACTATAAAAGCATTAAATAAAGTATTGTGAATTTGTCTTATGAAATATTAGTAAAATACTAAAGTTTTTTTAACTACTGGTCGATTAATTAAACATCGTAACAAAAATTTGCATAAATAATTTTATTATTATATAGATAGGGGGTGAGCAATAATGGCTGATTGTCCGAATCTTGAAAAATGTCCATTTTTTAAAAATATTAAGTTAGCACCGACTGCGGAAATGTTAAAAACAACTTATTGCCGGAGTGATTTTGAAAGTTGTAAAAGAAAACAACTCAAAGATAAAGGAGAACCTGTTCCTGAAAATTTGTGGCCAAACGGAAAAATGGTTTAAAAATTTCGCAATTTATCGGGAAGTAATTTTTTAAAAGGCCAAAGTAACTTTTGGCCTTTTTTTACGTTATATAAGAAGAAAGGAATACGCTTATAAAAGTGGATGATTTAAAGGATATCGTTAACGAATCAAAAAAAAATCCGCAAGCTTTTGCAAAAATTTATGAATTGTTTTTTGATAAAATTTATGGATATGTCTATTACAAAATAGGAATCGTAGCAGAAGCTGAAGATATTTCAGAACAAGTTTTCTTAAAAGCTCTCGAAGGAATTGGTAATTTTGAGTGGAAGGGAGTCCCATTTTCATCGTGGCTATTTAGGATAGCTTCTAATTTAGTGGTTGATTATTTTAGGAAAAAAAATAAATTATCAACTGTCCCAATTGAAGAGCAAGCCTATAAGATCGCTGATAATAGGAGGGACACGGAGGATATGATTAATTTAAAACTATCATTTAAAACAGCACAAAAAGCAATTTGCAAATTAAGCGAAGACCAACAAAATGTAGTAATTTTAAAATTCTTAAACGGTTTTTCAAATGCAGAAATTGCGGGAGTTCTCGGTAAAACCGAAGGAGCTGTAAAATCTATTCAACACAGAGCGTTAAACTCTCTACGAAAGGCTTTAAAGGGGGAGCTATTAAATGAATAAAATTTTTGATGATATTTTGGATAATTGCATCAATCAAATAAAGCTTGGAAATGATGATATAAATGGATGTTTGGCTAAATATCCCGAATACAGCGAGGAATTAAAATCACATCTCCATACTTTTTATGCCATAGCCAAAATACCAAAACCAATACCATCTCCTCAATTTAAATTGGAAGCTAAGAGTCGTTTACTGAAACAAGCTAAATCAAAAAAGTTGATTTACTTGCCTTTAAGAGGGCTAAAATCAAGAAGATTCCAATCTTTAAAGACAGCTCTAATCCAAATAGCAGCAACAATTTTAATACTTGTTCTTTTGGGCGGAGGAGTAGCTATGGCTTCCGCAAACAGCTTGCCAAACAGTCCACTTTATCCAGTTAAAATTGCAACGGAAAATGTTCAGCTTGCTTTAACTTTAAATCAAGCAACCAAAGCTGAATTGCACCTTCGATTTGCCGAGAGACGCTTAGAGGAGATAACAAGAACTCTTTCCGATGAAAATAAAGAAGAAATTAAACTGGAAAAAACCATAAATGCCATGATTGGTCACACAAATAAAGCTATTGCCTTAACAGATAAGATGTCAGAAGAAAAAAGAGAGGAAATACTTTTAAAAACATTAAATCTCGCTCAACGTGAACAGGAAACGCTACAAAAAGTTATGATTCAAGCTCCGGTGGAAGTTAAGAATGCCATTAAAAATACCATTGAGAAAACTCAAGGAAAAGATCAAAAAAATAATCCGGAGGATAATGAGGCAGAATCCCTTATAGAACAAGACAAAACAAACAAAGAAATAAATAGCAAAAAAATCTTTAGTCCCAATAAGGATACTGAAAAAAATATTAATAGTGAGCCAAACCTCGGAGGCAATGTCTTTTCAAACCCGAAACCAACAGAAGATGAAAAGAATAACGGAGAAAATGATAAATATGAAGTTGAGGGCAAAATGCATGAATTAAATTTTATAAAATAAAAGTAAAGCTTTTGAAAATATCTGTCGATATATATAAATGAGGACCCCCTGAGGTTTCTAGGTGAGACTCTTAGAAGTTTTAAACTAGTAGGCCTTAAGAAAACCGCAAAGGGTTCTCTTTTTTTTTATCCTTTTTTACTAATTTTTCTTTTTTCCGATGATTTATTGTTTGGGGTAGAAACTTGTTTTTTTTCCTTACTACCGGAGCCTACTCTTGAATCTGTTTTATAAAAACCGGAGCCTTTAAAAACAATCCCAACGGGCTGAAAAATTTTCTTCATTTTCCCTCCGCACAATTCACATTTAATATCGGGTATTTCTGTTGCTCCATGACTAATTTCTAAATTGGTACCGCAATCTTCGCATTTATATTCGTATATCGGCATATTCCACAACCTCACTAACATATATTAAGTCCCAAGCAACCTTGCCCTTGGCTTTCTTAGATTCATCTCTTTCGATACTTGGACCTCCTTGTTGTTAAACAATTCGGTTGCCATGTACTTTCCAAGACAAATAAAAACCAAACAGCAGAGCTTCTTGGGACTTAAATAAAATCATATCAGGCTATTTTTAAAAGTCAACAATTTCAAGTAAAAGTTTGTTTACTTAGCTTAAAGTTTCATTCTATCCGTGTAAATATTAACAAACTGCAGTTTTTGCCAAAATCTCTTTTTGTGATAAAATTAACGTGTTTAGAAGGAGATTTTAAACTTTTGATGAATATTTAAATTGGGCACATTAATAATGTTGGGAGAAAGCCCATGAAGCTGAAAAATGATTTATTGCGGAGAAAAGAATTTTACGCTGTTCTTTCCAGTATTGCTGATGGAGTTGTGGTCACTGACCAAAAAGGTAGGGTTGTACATCTCAGTCCATCCGCTGAAAAAATGTTAGATATTAAGGCTGATGAAGTGTTAGAAAAGTACGTATCTATTTCCACCTTGCTTAGAGGAATCCCCCCAACAAATAAAAATTTAGTTTTTTGTTGGAAAGAAAAAGGATGCAAACAAATTGATTGCCCAATGTATTCACTAAATAATCCTCGTTGTTGGACCATAACAGATACTTGTCCGGATGGTATCAAACAGGGGACATTTAAAGAGAAAATACGGCGTTGTCAAATATGCAAAATATTTGCAAAGAATTCAAAGATATTAGAGGAACCCGCTGTTACTCTCGTTGAAGAAATTGTTTTAGATCAGCCCCAGAAGAAGATCATTAAAATTAAAACAAATCCTGTGATTGATGAAGATGGAAATTTTCTCGGATTCGTTAGAACTTTGCACGACATTACGCTTGAGAGAGAAATGAGCGCCATGAAGGACGAGTTTGTCTCCACGGTATCTCACGATTTCCGCATACCCCTAACTTCGATTAAGGGATATGTTGACCTTATTCTCGATGGGGAAGCGGGAGAACTAAACGATATGCAAAAAGAGTTTCTAACCATTGTTAAACAAAACGGCGAACGGCTAATTACAATGATTAATGATTTTTTAGACATCTCCAGAATCGAGTCGGGTAAGATAAAATTTGAAATCAAGCCGGAAGATTTAAAATCAATGGCCCAAGAGGTAATTAACACCTTTCAACATCTTATCAATGAAAAGGAAATGGAACTTGAGATAAAAATTCCCGATGTTTTGCCAAAAGTTCTAATTGACCGTAATAGAGTAATCCAAGTACTGAACAATTTGGTAAGTAACGCAGTAAAGTACACACCTCAAAAAGGGAAAATTGGAATAGATATTAAGAATGAAGGGGGATATGTTGTCGTTTCCATCTTAGATAATGGGGCAGGAATTTCTGTTAAGGACCAGAAAAAATTATTCACAAAATTTTATAGAGTTGATAGTTCACTTACGCAAGAAACAGGTGGAAGTGGACTTGGCTTATCTATCTGTAAAACCATTATAGAACGGCATGATGGAAAAATATGGGTTGAAAGCGAGGCAGAGGAGGGAAGTGTTTTTAGTTTTTCCTTACCAGTAGCCGAGAAAATAGGTAAATCGGAATTAATAAAACAGGGGATGAGAATCCTTGTGGTTGATGATGAACCTGATATATCAAGGTTGATTCAACTTTATCTCGAAAAAGAGGGTTATTATGTAATTAAAGCATTTGACGGCGAAGAAGCTCTTAAAATGGCCAAAAAAGAACGCCCCAACCTTATAACACTTGATATTATGATGGGCAAAATCGACGGGTTTGAAGTCTTAAAAAAATTGAAGGAAGATACTCACACGGCTTCGATACCCGTAATAGTTTTATCCGTTATTTTAGATGAGAAGAGAGGATATCAACTGGGAGCAGCCGATTACCTTCCGAAATCGGTAAATAAAGGAAAGCTTATTGAAAGCATAAGTAGAATAATTAGAAAAACCGGGCAGTCGGGAGAGAAAAAAAGCGTGTTAATTGTCGATGATGATAAAGATATTGTGAATTTTATCGAAATCAATCTCAAAAAAGCAGACTTTAATGTGCTTAAGGCCCACGATGGAATTGAGGCACTTAAGAGTATAAGAAAAGAAATGCCTGACTTGGTGCTCCTTGATATTCGGATGCCAAAAATGAATGGATATGAAGTGATGGAGGTTTTGAAAAACGATAAAAAATTGCGCGATATTCCAATTATAATCATGACGGCTTACGATTTAGATCGTGAAAAAACGGAAGTTTTAAACTTGGCCGTGGACAAGGTCTCAAAACCATTTTCTATGAAAATGCTCACATCAAAGATAAATGAGACATTGATACAGAGGTAAAAAAAATGGATAAGAAGAAAATACTTACTGTGGATGATGACTTTAATATCACAAGGTTGCTCAAATTTAAGTTAAACAAAGAGGGATTTGATGTGTTCGAAGCTCACAATGGTGAAGAAGCGCTAAAAACAGCGACCTCCCTTAAACCTGACTTAATTCTTCTCGATATAATGATGCCTAAAATGACCGGCTGGGAGGTAAATAAAAAATTAAGAGAAGATTCTAAGTTAAAAAATATCCCTGTAATAATGGTAACAGCTGTAAGTCAATTAAATGAACAGCTTAAAAGTCTTAAGGCAGAGGGAGTTAGAGATTATATAACGAAACCCTTTAATTTTTCAGAGTTAATAAACACGGTAAATAGAGTTTTAAGTCAAACAAAAGATAATTCTTTAAGTAGCCTCAACTTAGACTCGTAAAAATAAAAGGAGGTTGAATGAAAAAATTACCCCAAAACATGAGTGGGGATATATTAACAAGCCTATCAGATGAACTAATCGCTTTTGATAAAAATGATAAAATCATATTTATAAATTCCGCGGCAGAACAACTTCTTGGTATTAAACAAGAGGAAATTCTTAATAAGCACGGTAAAATATCCGATTTATTGGGCGTCAAGAAAACGAAAGACGATAAAGAAGCGCTAAAATGCTGGCAATATTTTAAATGTACGCATAAAAAATGTCCGGCATATAACAAAAAGGACCTTCGTTGCTGGCTATATTCAAATACATTTTGCGGGGGCGCCTTTAAGGGCACCTTTAAAGAAAAAATTGATGGGTGCAAAGAATGTAATCTGTTTAAGTTAAATGCTAAAGCAATAGAAGAAACGGGCATGCCATCCGTCGAACAAGTTATTACAACGAAGCCCAACAGCAAAATATTAAGAATAAAGACAGACCCGGTGCTCGATAAAACCGGAGAATTTCTTGGTTACGTTAAGTCTTTGCACGACATTACAACCGAAAAAGAAATTGATCGTCTAAAAAGCGAATTTGTTTCAACCGTTTCGCACGAACTTCGAACGCCACTGACATCTATTAAAGGTTACATAGATCTTCTTTTAGAAGAAGAAGCAGGCAAAGTTAACCAAACACAACAGGAATTTCTGCGCATTGTAAAACAAAATAATGACCGGCTTGTTAACCTAATCAATGATTTACTGGATGTATCGAGAATTGAATCCGGGCGAGTACATTTAAAAATTAAACCTCAAGATATAAATGATATTTTAACTGAAGTAATTGATACTTTTAAAACCCTCGCAAACCAAAAAAAACAAATTTTAAAATTTAAGAATTTAAATAACTTACCAAAAGTTGCGGCAGACCGCGACCGATTATCTCAGGTTGTAACCAACTTAATAAGCAACGCTATAAAATATACGCCAACCGGGGGTACCATAGAGATCGAAACAACGCGGGAAAATGGTCTAATTGAAGTTTATGTAACTGACACGGGCATTGGAATATCTACGGAGGATCAAGAAAGTCTGTTTACAAAATTTTTCCGCGTTGACACCTCTCTTACTCGAGATGTAGGAGGAACCGGTTTAGGATTATCTATTTGTAAAACAATTATAGAATTACACGGTGGGAAAATTTGGGTAAATAGTGCGCTTGGGAAAGGTAGCACGTTCGCCTTTTCTATCCCTTCCTATGAAACGGTTATAGAAAAGGAAATAATAACGAGAAAAGAGCGCGGAATATCTCGGGAGGCCTTTATAAAAGGCAGAAAAATCCTTGTGGTGGATGATGAACCGGAAATTTCAATGCTCATTCAAATTTATCTTGAAAAAGAGGGTTACGATGTAATAAAAGCTTTTAGCGGCGAAGAAGCCGTCGAGGTGGCAAGACAAGAGAGACCCGATTTAATTACTCTGGATATAATGATGGAAAAAATGGATGGATTTGAAGTCCTTCAAGAATTAAAAGATAGATCGGACACGGCTAACATACCTGTTATAATACTTTCAATTCTTTCAGATGAATACAAGGGGATTAAACTGGGTGCCGTAGATTATCTCACAAAACCAATCAACGTTGATAAAATGTCAAAGACCATAAGCAATGTTCTCCAACATGCGGACATATCAAAGAAAATTTTAATAGTCGACGATGACCGTGATTTAGTAAGGTTAAGTCAAGAAATACTTACCAGTCGAGGTTATAATGTAATTACTGCATACAATGGCTTAGAGGGAATTATTGCGGCAAAAAAAGAGCATCCCGATCTTATTTTATTAGACATTAAAATGCCCGAGTTAAATGGTTACGAAGTCATCAACAAGCTTAAAAAGGCAAAAGAAACTTCAAAAATACCTATCATTGTTATGACAGCTTACGAATTTGACAAAACTAAAACCAAAACGCTAAGCTTAGCTGAAGAACACGTTGTGAAGCCTTTTTCAATTGATACCATTGCGTCTAAAGTAAAAGAGATTGTTGAGGGAGGTTTAAAAGAGAATGAGTAAAGGCAAAATCTTAGTTGCAGATGATGAACCCGATATTGCAAAATTAATAGAGTTTACCCTTAAACGAAGAGGATTTGAGGTTATTTTAGTCTCAGATGGACAATCTGCAATTGATACAGCAAAAAAAGAGCATCCCGATCTTATTTTGCTTGACGTAATTATGCCGGTTATTAATGGTTATGAAGTGTGCAGCCAACTAAAAAATTTTCCGGAAACTAAAAAAATTCCAATTATTATGTTGTCGGGAAAAACTCAAAAAACCGAAGTTGAGAAGGGGATTGAATTAGGAGCTTATAGTTATATTTGTAAACCTTTTAGCCCAAAAGAATTCGCGGACGCCATCGAAGATGTTTTTCGCGGAGATGAAAACAATGCCACCGATTAAAATTATTTTTTAATAAAATAATCGCTAAACTGCTTCTTCGCGAAGGGGCAGTTTTTTTGTAAAAATAGCGGGGGATGATGAAACTTTGCGTTTAGTTAATAAAAATAGGTTATATTTAATTTTAGATTAAAAAATAGGGATTGTACTAAATGAATAAAGATGAAATAAAAATGTTGAAAAAAAATGTTGAAATTATTTTGCCCTGGGTTTTATTAACCATTGTTATAGTTATCGCCTCATTGATAGCAATCAATTCTTTCAGAGCTAACCAAACAGTTACCAAAAACACAAAAAATAAGAATAACAAAGAAATTGAGAAAAAAACCGAAAAAAATAAAGTTCAAGATACAAACGAAACAACGGTGATTTCTGAAAACAAAGATATAAAAAACAATGAGGATAAATATATCGGGAAAATCAAAATCCTTATAAACAGTTTAAACTTACGTGATGCGCCATCAAAAAATTCAAGCGTTATAGGCAGAGTGAATAAAAACGAAATTTTATTCATAATCTCAGAAGAAAACGGCTGGTATAAAGCAACTAACGAAAAAGAAATAAACGGCTATGTGACCTCAAGCTCAAAGTATGTTGAATTAATCCAAGAATGATTCAAATCGATCTTGCCCTTATTTATGTCAATAGCTAAAAAAAGAAGATGATTTAAATACAACTTAGTTTACATAAGATATATTATCGGGCCTAAAATTTATTTTAAAATTCATCTTCTTAAGACCTACCCCTGCCCGCGTGCAACGCGCATGCAAATATCACTTTGGTTTATCTTAAAAGGTTAACCAATGAACTTAAAGAATTAAAAAAATCTCACATACTTTATAATTTTGAATTTTCTGTTTTTGCATACCCGGTTTTTCTTATTCTTGCCAAAATCATAAAGTATGTTTAAAAAAATCTTAATCCATTTGTGAAATTTATGTAAATAACTAAAAAAAATAGATATTTAGCTGGGCAAATAAACTGAGTGCTCGTATAAGCGATTTTTTCTATATACCAATGGTTTTACATATAGGATTTTAAGAAAAAAGATATAATTTATTAGACAAGCAACTGGAGAGCATCTAATTGGTCTCTTGTCCCTATGGCAATTAAAAGATCTCCCTCATTTATTCTTGTTGACGCTGAAGGGTTGGTGTTAAATTCACGCTTTCTTTTTATTGCTAAAATAAGAGTTCCTGTTTTGCTGCGAATATCTGCTTCAGCGATGGTTTTGTTGAGTATGCTTGAATTTTTTTTGACCTTAAGCTCCTCTAATTGAAATTCTAAACTATCTCCGTGTGTAACCACATCCAAATAATCGCAAACAATTGGCTTAATTACCAGAGATGCCATTCTTTTTCCGCCAATTACGGTTGGTGATATTGCTCTATCCGCTCCCGCCTTCTTTAATTTTCCCTCCGATTCTTCGGAATTTGCCCTTGCAACAACAAAAATTTTTGGATTTAAAGATTTAGCCGATAAAACAACGAAAACATTATCTGCATCTGTATCAATGGCCGCAATTAAGCCCTTGGCTTTTGCGATACCGGCTAACTCCAAAGTCTTGTCGTCTGTTGCATCCCCATCAATGAACAAAAAATCATTTTCTTCATATTTAAGTGTCATTTCCGGGTTGTTTTCTATAACAACAAATTTGATCTTTCTTTTTTTAAGTTCTTTTGCCACTTCTTGTCCAACCCTGCCGAACCCGCAAAGTATGTAATGACCTTTTAAGCTTTCAATCTTTTTTTTCATTTTTCTTTCTCCTACTATTCCCCTAAGATGTCCTTCAACCAAAAACTCTATAACTATACCTAAAGCATAAACACCGGTTCCAACTCCCCCCACTATCAAACATAAAGTAAATATCTTACCGGCGGAAGAAAGCGATTTAACTTCGCGAAAACCCACTGTTGTAATTGTAATAACCGTCATGTAAAGAGCATCAAGTACGGGCCAATTTTCAATTAAGACGTATCCGGCGACACCGATAGTTAAGACAAACAAAAAAAGAGTTGAAGCTAATTTAAGTCTGGATATTATGCTCAAACTATCGCGAGTTTTAAATTCCCGTGCTTCCAAAACCGTTATTTCCCCTCACTGTATCATCTAACTCCGGGACAACTTTAAAGTAGGGAGTTTCTGTTTTTTGTATTACCAATTGGCAAATCTTATCGCCTTTTTTAATTTTAAAAGACTTCTTACCATCTGTGTTTATTAAAATTGCACATATTTCTCCCCTGTACTTTGAATCAATTAATCCTGGTGTGTTTACCAAGCTTATTCCGTGTTTTATTGCTAAGCCGGAACGCGGTTGGACAAACCCAGCATAACCTTGAGGAATTGAGATGGCAATACCGGTTGGAACGAGTGCCCTCTCGCCGGGCATTAAAGTTACATCAACCCTGCTATATAAGTCACAGCCTGCATCTCCTTCATGTGCGTTTTTGGGTATTGGTAAGCTTTCATCTAATAATTTCAATTTTATTTCCATAAAAATCCCCTTTGGTTTGCGTTAAATTATAAAAACTATCCGCGAAAATCAGTAGCCAAAAATTGGCGACATTTTTTTGTCAAATTTATGAGCATTTCTCTTTTAAAAGGTTTTGTTTTTGCCAAACTAAAATCCAAAGTTATTTTGGGGTTAAACTGCTGTAAATAATAGTGTTGGGCATCTCTTTTGCCTAAATAATCGGCCATCTTAAGCACGTCTTCTTCTTCCACCAACCCGGGAACCACGGTGCTTCTAAACTCGTGAGCGATATTTGACTTAATTATTAAATCAATACTTTCTTTAATATTTTCAATATTTACAGAAACTCCTGTTGCTTTTGGGTAATTTTCAAAACTGGACTTAACATCCATGGCGATAAAATCAATTAATTTTTCTTGAATCAACCGAGAGAGAACCCGAGGCCGGGTCCCATTGGTATCCAGTTTTACCGGATAGTCCATTTTTTTTAATGTGGATGCGAAGTTCCGTAATCCATCATTTATGGTAGGTTCTCCCCCGGTGATTACCACCCCATCAAGCCATTCTTTTTTAGCTTTAAGATGCTGCTCTACTTTATTCCACAGAACTAAAGGCTGCTTCTTTGGAAACAAAACAAGTTCCGGATTGTGACAAAAAGGACATCTGAAATTACATCCACCAACAAATAACGTACAAGCAACCTTGCCCTTCCAATCAAGCATCGTAACGGGTATTATTCCTCTTAACTCAATTATCGAGTTGTCTACACAAAGACTTGTTTTATGCATCTAACAAACTTTCTTTAATTCCTCAATTTTTGGAACTATCCCTCGCCATCCCATTATTTCCTTACCTATTTCATCGGTAATAACTATGGAGGGCGTGGACATTACTCCATAAAACGCTGCCTCCGCAAGTCCTTCTACTTCGCCTACATCGAAAAACTCAACATTTTTAAGCTGAGCAACCAATGCTTTTGCTTCCGGGCACCGCGGACAATCCTTCTTTGTAAAAAGCTTCACCTTTGCCATTTTTATCCTCCTCTAAATTTGTTCTTGTTCTATCTTTAATTTCTGCGATTTTTCCTTTATTCCAAGTTGAAACCTTTGAAAAATACCCCACAATTCTTGTAATGCCATAAACATCATCTGAATCACATAAGGGACAATTGCTCAAAAGACCTCTGGAAGTTCTACAGCAACTATTGCAAACGGTAAATTCCGGACTAAACGCAACCTGAGCTGCGCTGGTATTTTTGAAGGCCTTTACAACAAAGCTCTTAATTGCCTGTGGATCTGGCTCGTGCTCCCCCAACCATACATGTACTATCGCGCCGGCTTCGATTAATGGGTGAAATAAACTTTGTTTTTCAACTCTTTCGATGTAGTCAATATCTGCATCCACGGGAAGGTGAACGCTATTTGTGTAGTAATACTCCCCATTCTCAAGGCCCCCCTTAATAACTTTTCTGGTTTGACGAGGGTAATATTTCATATCTAACTTAGCAAGCCTGTATCCACTTGATTCAGCGGGAGATTCTTCAAGTATAAGATGTATCCCGTATTGCTCAGATAACTGCTTACACTTTAAACTCATGTGAGAGATAATCTTTAACCCAAACTTTAGGGCTTTGTCGGATTCGTGAAGTTGTTCACCCTCATGAGCTTCAACCATCTCGTTGAGACCAAAAACACCCGCTAAGTAAGTCAGACGTTCCATCTTTAAATACGGTTCTCCATCTTTATCATCAGACAACATTGCAAGCGGACCATTTTTGCCAAGTTCCATTAAACTTTTAATAAATTCCTTTTTTTGCATATGCGCCTTCGCAACAATCTCAAGAGCCCTGTTTAATTCCATAAAAAGTAATTGGTCATTTCCTTGAGCCTTATAGGCTATTCTGGGTAAATTTATGGTGATATTTTGAAGCGCCGAAAAACGCATTTTCTCGGGTGTCTTTGTCTCGCTTAAATCTTTCTCGTTTAATTTCAACTTTAACCTGCAACATTGAGATACCGTTACTTCGTCTCCCCTGTCAAAAACAAAGTAGGTAATTCCCTGTTTGCTTGCTACCTTGCAGGCTAAATCTAAAAATTCCTCATGTCCCTTGGTTCTAAAGAAATCTTTATTTATGTGAAGCAGCGGTTTGGGGAAAACAAAAGTTTTACCCATTGCGTCGCCCTTTAAATAAACTTCAAACATAGCCCTTAAAAACATCTGAGCTTCTTTTTCGTATTCCTTATATGTTTTACCGGTATATTTTCCTCCGGGGCCAATAGCTTCCGTATCTCTAAAATGAGCGGGGATATTCCAATATAAATTGAAATCCGTGAATACAACTTGAGAACCTCTTGCTCCTGCCAACTGATTGAACTCAAATATCAACATCTGAGCAAGCTGCTTTATTTCTCCATACGGGCGATCAACAAGGTAGGGCGCAAAAAACATGTTAACAGCTTCCCATCCAATTGCGCCTGCATAGTGAGACTGCAGCGAAGAAGCCATTTTAACCATATGTCCTATAAGAACTTCAGCGTGTTTTGCCGGTTTAGAAGTACTGGTAATGTTGGGAAGGCTCAATCCGTATTTCTTTATATATTCCAGTGAATGCCCACCGCAGTATGGCCTTACAATAAAACCTAAATCATGAAGATGAATGTCCCCCACCAGATGAGAAAGCGCTACATCCTCACTAAATACTCGTCTTAAAGCAAACTCTTTAAGAATAGTTTCAGCAATGGTTAAGTTAATTGATTCCGGATTATGGGTAGTATTGCTGTTTTCTTTATTTGCACTAAAGATTATTTGTTCCGCGTCATACATGGGGAGCCCAAGATGAGAATGTCTCTTATGCGCAATGGTCAGGCCACGCTGGATTAGTTCAATATCAATTAATTCCCTAATAATGCTCGTCGTAATTTCTTGAAGACTGCTATTTAAAATTTTTCGCTCAACTGCATCAGCAATTTCATTCGCGAGTTTGCCGGTTATGTTCGTTTCTTTAATTAAAGAATCTGCTATCTTTCCTTTATCCCAAGCATTTATCTCTTGTTGTGACGATGTACTCACCAAGAGAGCAATATCCGTTGTATCGTCCGCTTTCTCTGCAATTGTTTTAATTACCTTGATCGTCTTTTCCGGCATAACTGTCAACCCCCCATTAGTTTATTATTGCAATCTTTTAAGTTCAGCTAAAAACTCATCAATGTCTTTAAATTCTCTGTAAACCGATGCAAATCTAACATAAGCTACCTTATCCATGTCTTTGAGGTGCGTTAAAATCATCTCACCTAATTCTTTTGAGGAAATTTCGTACTTAAATTCATTTTTAAGCTGAATCTCAATATCCGATACAATTTTTTCCAATTGCGATGCCGGAACCTGTCTTTTTGCCGTTGCCCTTCCCAGCCCCGCAATCAGTTTTCCTCTATCAAACGGTGCGCGAGTTCCGTCTTTCTTTATTACGGTAAGAGGAATATCCTCAATTCTTTCAAAAGTTGTAAAACGCTGAGAACACTTCATGCATTCTCTTCTTCGACGAATCGAATCACCCGAATCAGTTGCCCGTGAATCTACCACCCTAGTATCTAAATTCCCGCAAAATGGACACTTCACAGCTTTTCCACCTTTTCTTCACATCTTTATCCACAAGATATTGAAAATAAACCATTAAAAAATCTATATCTTGTATATATTATCGACAATGAGTAAAAATATCAATACGAATATTCTAATATTTTTAAAAAACTTTAACCGAACTAACGTTTGCGCCCCATTTAAAGTATTGCTATAATTTAAAAGAAAAAAATAAGGGAGAATGCCCGTGTTCAATGAAAAACCTTTAACTGAAAGACAATGCCAAATTTTAGATTTTATTCTTAGCGAAATCCACAGAAAAGGGTATCCTCCCTCTGTTCGGGATATTGGAAAAGCGGTTGGTCTTTCATCGTCTTCAACCGTTCACAGTCATCTTTCATCCTTGGAAGAAAAAGGATATATTCGCCGAGATTCGACTAAACCTCGAGCAATTGAAGTTCTTAATTTTAGAGAGGAAGAAATTGGTCTTCCTCCAAGTAAAATAAGAAGTGTTCCGGTCGTGGGCCAAATTGCGGCAGGAATTCCCTTGTTGGCTCAGGAAAACATCGAAGACACCCTTCCCCTCCCCGTCGAAATGGCCGGTAAAAATACATTTATCTTAAAAGTAAAGGGTGAAAGCATGATTGGCGCCGGAATCTTTGATGGTGATTATCTTGTCGTAAGACAACAAAAAACTGCGGAAAACGGAGATATTGTAGTCGCTCTAATTGGAGAAGAAGCAACCGTTAAAAGATTTTTCAAAGAAAAGGACGGGATAAGGCTTCAACCCGAAAACCCAATCATGAAACCGATAATCACAAAAGAAATAGCTATCCTTGGTAAGGCAATATCGCTATTTCGCCTTCTTTAAATCTAATAATTAAACCTGCAGCAACAATCCCGGCTTTATTCTGTGTCCTTTTTAAAAAAACGTTTAAATTTGGACAGATGTGGCTTGGGAATTTCAGTCACTAAAATCGTTCCGCTGGAAACGTGCTTTTCAGAAACAACCCTTCCCAATTGATAGGCCATTTGGACAAATTCTCCTTTATCATAGGGGATATCCAAAGAAACCTTCACTGTGTCTTGAGATGTTATTTCATCAATCTGTTTCAAAAGATCATCAATACCCAAATTTTTTAACGCGGATATAAATAACGCATCCGAAAATTCCCTTTTTAATCTTTCCAATTGTATCCAACTTATTTTATCTACTTTATTAAAAATATTTAAGCGCAGCCTTTCGGATGCCCCGATTTCCTCTAAAGTTTTTTCTACGACAACTATCTGCTCACTCATCTTTGGATGACTTGAGTCAATAATGTGTAAAATTAAATTTGCTTCTTTAATTTCATCTAAGGTTGATTTAAAGGAAGCTATCAATTGGTGAGGAAGTTCTCTGATAAAACCAACCGTATCCGATATAACTACTTCCCTGTTACTTGGTAATATAAATTTTCGTGAGGTTGAATCCAATGTTGCAAAAAGTTTATCCTGAACCAAAACCCCGGCGCTTGTTATTTTATTTAAAAGAGTCGATTTACCTGCATTGGTATAACCGACAAGGGAAATTCCAAAAACGCGACTTTTTTTGCGTTGTTTTCTCTGTAAAAAACGGATTTCGTCAAGCTCGGTGAGCCCTCTCTTTAAATTCTGAATTCTACGCTTAATCCTTCTCCTGTCAACCTCAAGCTTTGTTTCGCCCGGACCTCTGGTTCCTATTCCTCCGCCCAATCTCGACAGCTCTATTCCCCTGCCAATCAACCTCGGCAGCATGTAATTTAACTGTGCCAACTCAACCTGCAACTTTCCTTCGTTAGAGTGAGCATGCTGTGCAAAAATATCCAATATAAGAGCGGTGCGATCAATTATCTTTAAATCCATTATTTCTTCTAAATTTCCCTGTTGAGATGGAGTTAAATCATTGTTGAAGATGACCGTGCCTGCTTCCGATTCTTTGGCTGTGATTGCCACTTCTTTTGCTTTTCCGATACCTATATATGTCTTTGGATCCGGTCTTTCACGTTTTTGTATAAACTTTCCTACCACCTCTGCGTGGACAGTCAAAGAAAGTTGGTTAAGTTCATCGAGGGACTCTTCGATTTCATAAGGGTTTTGATTTTGTTGTTGAAGGGCAACTAAGACAACTTTTTCTTTTTGTGTTTGTTGCACGTTAGTAAAACTATTCATTAAAAATATTATAACCTATAATGAATTTTCTATGCGAACCAGCGCCTCTTCCAATCTTTCGTCTTTAACGCTTAGAGAAATTCTCACATAGCCTTCTCCCGAAGGACCGTAAGCATTGCCGGGAGAAACAACGACACCCGCTTTTTCTAAAATATGCGTAGCAAAACTTGCTGATGTAAAACCATCGGGGACATTAACCCAAACATAGATGGTTGCCTTAGGCTTCGCAAATTTTAAATGCATTTTATTTAGCGCTTTAGCAACTATGTCCCGACGCCGCGCGTATATATTGCACATCTCTTTAACGCAATCCTGAGAACCATCAAGGGCCGCTATGCCGGCATATTGAATTGCGTTAAAGATACCTGAGTCGACATTAGTTTTAACCCTTCCAAGAGCCTCAATGGCCATCTCGTTTCCAACAGCAAAACCAATTCTCCAACCCGTCATATTGTATGTTTTTGATAGCGACTGGAACTCAATTCCAACGTCTTTTGCGCCGGGGACTTCTAAAAAGCTTGGGGGAAGATAGCCATCGTAAGCTATTTCCGAATAAGCGTTATCATGACAAACCAATATGTCGTATTTCTTGGCAAAATCTACAACTTCTTTAAAAAATTCTAAAGTTGCCACCGCTGAGGTTGGATTATTTGGGTAGCTTATGAACATTATCTTTGCTTTTTTAGCTATCTCTTCACTTATTTTTGTTAAATCAGGAAGAAAGTCATTTTTTGAAAGAAGCGGCATATAATGGGGTTTTCCTCCCGCCAAAATTGTTCCAACATTGTAAACCGGATAACCCGGGTCCGGTATAAGCGTTATGTCACCCGGATCTACAAAAGCTAAAAAAATGTGTGCTATCCCTTCTTTTGAGCCGATTAAGGGTAAAATTTCCGTATCAGGATTAAAGCTTAAGTTAAATCTCTTTTCGCAAAAACCGGCAACGGCTTTTCTAAACTCCGGCATTCCAAAATATGATGGATATCTGTGATTTTCCGGGTTGCGAGCTTGTTCGCAAAGCTTATCTACAATATGAGTTGAAGTTGGCTCAACAGGATCACCTATTCCAAGGCTTATCACATCAACCCCTTCAGCCCTTTTTTTAGCTATTTTTTTATCGATTTCCGCAAACAAATAAGGCGGTAAATTTGCGATTCGTTGTGCTTCTTTCAATTAAGCTCCTCCTAAGTTAAATGAATTTTCCCGGTAAATATTTCTTTAGCGGGACCGGTCATTAGAATGCTATCGTTTAAAATTTCTATTTCAAGATCTCCTCCCGGGAGACGCACCAATACCCGTTTTCCGGTTAGGCCAAGCTTGTTGGCTGCGGCTACGGTTGCACACGCTCCGGTTCCGCATGCTAAGGTTTCTCCCGCACCCCTTTCCCATACCCTCAGTTTTATTTCGGATTCTTTTATCACCTGAGCAAATTCAACGTTCGTTTTCTTGGAAAACATCTTCAGTTTTTCTATTTTTGGCCCAATCGTATTTACGGGAGCTCTCGAAATTTCCTCGACAAAAATAACGCAATGAGGGTTTCCCGTTGAAACACAGGTAACATTGAACGATTGACCGGCAACACGTATTTTTTCATCAATCACTGTTTCTTTTTCAAAGATTACGGGTATTTCGTCCTTTTTAAAAGAAAACCTTCCCATGTCTACTTTTGCTCCCGAGACATCCATGCCATCGAAAATCAACCGGACATCCTTCGCCCCGCCAAGAGTCTCAATTTTGATTTTTTTCTGATTTGTTAAACAGTGTTCATATAAGTATTTCGCAAAACAACGGATACCGTTTCCGCACATTTCGGCCACGGTTCCATCGGGATTATAAAAGAACATAAAAAAATCCGCTTCCGGATTTCGTGGTGGTTGAACCAACATCAATCCATCGGCCCCTATCCCAAAATGTCTATCACAAAGCCATCTTATGTTTTCGGAGGTTAAGTTTATGGCGCCCTTTAAGTCCTCAATTATAATAAAATCATTGCCTGCCCCTTGTAGTTTTGTAAACTCTAAAAATTTGGACATTTTCCCTCCTTCTCCCATGTTAAATCTAAATTATTAATTATTTCATCTGCGATGTATGGTAATTCTTTGCCTTCTACGTCTATCCATTTAATTCTTTTATCACGTTTAAACCAAGTAAGCTGTCTTTTTGCAAAATTTCTTGTTCTTTGCTTTATAAGACGCTTTGTTTCATCGAGCGTTATTTGGCCCTCGGTGTAGCTTAACACTTCCTTGTATCCAAGGGCCTGACGTGCCGTAATTGAACTCAACTTCCCCATCAAAGTTAATTTTTTAACTTCATTCAAGAATCCATTTTCAAACATCTCGTCTACCCGTTCATCAATCTTAACATAAAGTTTTTCACGAGATAAATTAAGGCCAAAAAAGTTCGCCTCGTAAATTGTTTTCCTATTTTCCCATTCTTGACGATACTCAGTAAAAGTTTTCCCTGTAAGTTTTATAACTTCGAGGGCACGAATTACCCTTCTTACATTATTTGGATGAATATCTTCAGCGGCTTTCGGGTCATTTTTTTTAAGTTCGTCGTAAAGAAATTCGGGGTTATTTTTCGCCCTTTTTTCCAGTTCTTGACGAATATTTGACCTCAATTTTCCTTCAGGAAATTTGAGGTCATCAGTCACGGCTCGTATGTACAAACCGGAACCGCCAACTAAAATTGGCAACTTTTTTCTGCCGGTGACCTTAGAAACAGCGACCCGCGCTAATTTTTGATACCTTGCTACACTAAAATCATCTGACGGCTCAACTATGTCAATGAGATGATGTCTAATTCCTTGTCTTTCATCCACGTTTAGCTTTGCCGTTCCAATATTCATTCCCTTATAAACCTGCATTGAGTCGGCGGAAATAATTTTGCCATTGAGCTTTTTGGCTAACTCAATGGCAACTTCGCTTTTCCCCACCGCCGTGGGACCAACTATGACAAGAATTTTTTCTTTAATTTCCTTAATCTTTTTCACAATATTAAAATTTTACTTATTTGCTTCAAGCAAAATGCAAGTCCTCCTTATTTGGGCTCAACCAAATTAATTAATTTATCAACAATAATTCTGGCAATTGCTCTTTTAGTCATGCGAGGAAATTCAGTAATTTTACCGTCTTTTTCAATGATTGTAACCTTGTTAAAATCCTCTCCGAACCCGATTCCCGTTTTTGAAATATCATTAGCAACAATTAAATCCAAATTTTTTCTCTCAAGTTTTCGTTTTGCATTTTCAAGTAAATTCTCTGATTCAGCGGCAAAAGCAATCAATATTTTCTTGCCTTTGGCTTCCCCTAATTCTCTTATAATGTCGGGGTTGGGTTTTAATTTTATACTAAGCTCATCTATATTATCTTTCTTAATTTTCTCTTTATGTGTTTTTAACGGATGGAAATCAGCTACCGCTGCAGTCATAATAACCGCGTCGTTTTTATCAAAACGCTTTATTGTTTCCCGATTCATATCTGAGGCGGTATTTATAGGCACAAAATTTACTTTTTGGGGAACGGGCAAACAGGTTGGCGAACTGATAAGAGTAGTTTTAGAACCCCGTCTTACCAGCTCATTTGCTATTGCATATCCTGTTTTTCCCGAAGACTTATTCCCGATAAACCTAACCGGATCAATGGGCTCACGGGTTCCACCGGCCGTTACCATCACCGAATAACCTTTGAGATCACTGCCTCTTGCAATCTCAAACTCAACGGCTTCAACAATGGCATCAGTCTCAGATAACCTGCCAATCCCGCCTTTCCCGCAAGCTAACTCTCCCATTGCGGGCCCGACCATTCGGTAACCATATGCTTCCAACCGTTTTATGTTTTTCTGAGTTATTTCATTTAAATACATTCTTGAATTCATTGATGGAGCAAAAATTACCGGCACATCGGTTGCAAGAATCGTGGTTGAAAGTAGATCGTCGGCTATACCGTTGGCCACTTTGGCTATTATGTTGGCCGTTGCGGGAGCAACTAAAACAATATCTGCTTCATCGCTCAGTGAAATGTGATGAATTTCCCCGCTTAGTTCTTTGTTAAATAGACCTGTTGCTACCGGTTGATTTGTTAGTGTGCTAAAGGTCAGCGGGGTAATAAATTTTGTAGCGGCCTGTGTCATAATTACTTTAACGGTGGCGCCTTTTTTCACAAGATTTCTTGCAATTTCAACGGATTTATACGCCGCAATTCCGCCGCTCACGCCAAAAATAACTGTTTTCCCTTTAAGCATAATTATTCCTTGAATTGTTGATTATTACACAATAAACCGAAGCTATTTTACTTCTTTCTCAGCGCTAGCGCGTTCATAAGTTACTTTACCATCAACAATTTCTTTAAAAGCAATGTCTAAGGGTTTGTATGACTTAAGTTTTTCATCAGTAGGGGCCAATGCTTCTAACCCTTGCCTATAACCGGAACTCATTAAAATATTTATTTGTCTGGCACGTTTTGCAGCCAGCACAACCAATGTATACCTGCTATCAACCTTTTCAATTAAATCCTCATAGCTTGGATAACACAACATATTTTTTTATTCCTCCGAATACTATAAAATTGCGTTGGTCTTTTTTGCTCTTTCTTTTTCAATAATTGTTACAAGTTCTTCAATTGCCTGTTTTAAATCCTTATTTTCGATTATGTAATCGTATTTGTTTGCAAATTTCATTTCAACTTCAGCCGTTTTTAGACGATGCTCAACATCCTTTTTAGATTCAGTTCTTCTTTTTATCAAACGTTCTTTAAGTTCTTTTTGAGAAGGTGGCTTAATAAAAATTAAAACGACATTAGGGACCTTCTCCTTCACATTCAACGCACCTTGAACATCTAACTCCAAGATAACGTCCTTTCTTTTTTGAAGATGGTCCCTAACTAAGTTACGAAGTGTTCCGTACTTATTAGAATGAACTTTTTCCCATTCAAGAAACTCGTTTTTTTTTACTTTTTCATCAAATTCTTCATCACTTATAAAGTGATATTGTATCCCCGGCGTTTCTCCAACACGTGGTTTTCTTGTGGTTACTGATATTGATAACTCAATATCGCCCACCCGCTTCATCGCAGCCGAAACAAGAGTACCTTTGCCTGCGCCTGAAGGACCGGATACTATAAATAATTTTCTATCTGTTTCCATTAGCCAAGTTCATTAATTAATTGCTCACGTTGACGGGAACCAAGCCCCGCAATTCTTCTTGATGAGCTAATTTTCAACTTCTCCATAATCTTTTGGCTTCTTACTTTGCCGGTTCCGGGAAGAGATTGCAGCAAATCTGACACTTTCATTCTTCCAACGATAGGATCAGAAGATTTGCTTAAAACATCTGTTAACGAAACATCACCTTTCTTAATCTTTGTCTTTAACGCAGCTCTCTTTTGACGAGTTTCCACAGCTTTCTTTAACGCAGCCTTACGATCCGCATCTGAAAGTTTTGGTAATGCCATTCTTTTTCCTCCTTTTATTTTTTAAGCTATATTTTTTAACTGTACTGGGTTCATTATACAAATAACTTTTGGAGTTGGCAACTATTAACCTGCTAAAATAATAAAATTTAATTTATTATTTAATATTTCTACAATTTTCTATAATCTCCTGCTTCCGGAACTGACTAAATGAACCCCTTTTTTACAGAGAGGACATTCATCCGGCTTATAAGAAGAAACCGAAATTTTAATTAATGAGGTAAATGGTTCCGTAAAGACTTTTTCCTCTCCTCTGTCAACCAAGCAAGCTATCCCCGCAATTTTCGCGTCGGATTTTTTGACTAAATCAACGAGTTCTTTAATTGACCCGCCTTTTGTAACCACATCATCAACGATTAATACTTGTTCGCCCTTATAAAGTCTAAATCCCCTTCTTAAATTCATCTTGCCATTTTCTCTTTCCGCAAAAATAAATCTTTTGTCTAAGGCCTGGGCTACGGCAAAACCAAGAACGACACCCCCTACCGCCGGCGCCATAACTACATCCACCGGCTCATCAAAATATGGCTCAGCGATAGCCAGTGCAATTTGATTTGTAAAAGCCGGATATTTAAGCACATTCATGCATTGAATATAAGTATCACTATGCAAACCCGATGATAATTCAAAGTGACCTTTTCTTACGGCTCCATGGGTATTTAGCGCCCCCATCAGCTCTTCTTCATTAAACACTCTGATAAACCTCCTTGATTTCATTTAATATCTCTGCGGCTTTTGCCTCAGGATTATCCGCTTCGATAATCGGTCTCCCAATAACTATGTAATTTGCCCCGGCGGATATGGCCTCCGAAGGAGACATCACTCTTTTTTGGTCCTTCGCGGCTGCGCCCTTTGGTCTTATCCCCGGAACGACAACAATCTTATCTTTATTTAAAACTTGTTTCAAACCTAAAATTTCATTCGGGGAAGCAACCACTCCGCCCAAACCGGCCCTCATGGCCATCGACGCAAGACCCATAACCTGTTCATCAACTTTTTTATTTATTCCCATATTGATTAAATCATTGTTATTGAGGCTCGTTAAAATCGTTACCCCCAACGTAACAGGAGGAGTTATGTTTAGTTTTGATGCCTCATCGTTTACCGCCTCCACCGCCCACTTCATCATCTCTGAACCACCTTGGGTATGAAGCGTAAACATCTCAACACCCATCTTGACAACTTCCCTGCAAGCTCCGGCAACCTGATTGGGAATATCGTGAAGCTTTAAATCTAAAAAAACGCCTACACCAAGACCTTTAATTTCCTCAACAATGCCATAACCTTCCGATAAGAACAACTGCAGTCCAATTTTAAACAAGCCGACATGATCTTTAAGTTCTCTGCATATTTCCAAAGCTTTTTCTCGTGAAGAAACATCAACCGCCACAATAAGGGGGTTCTTTTTCATACTTTCACCTTGTTTATTATATCTGAAATGTTTTTAAAATCACTTTTTTTTAAAAATTCTCGGAGTCCGTTTATAATTTTAATTGTAGCTTCTGGATATATAAAATTCGCTGTTCCAACGGCTATTGCTTTTGCTCCGACAAGAAAAAATTCCAGTGCGTCTTCAGCGTTTATTATACCACCCATGCCAATTACGGGAATATCTACGGCTTGAGAGACTTGCCACACCATCGCAACAGCTATGGGTTTTACGGCCGGGCCGGATAATCCGCCAAAAACATTTGCAAGTTGCGGCTCAAATGAATTGATATCAATGGCCATTCCAATCAAAGTGTTAATTAACGATACCGCATCCGCGCCAACGTCTTCAACCCCTTTGGCAATGTCAACGATATTGCCGACATTGGGAGAGAGTTTAACAATTAGCGGAAGCCTTGTTGTTTTTCTTACCGCCGAAGTTACCTTAACTGCCGATTTAACGCTCGCTCCAAACGCCAATCCTCCGTCTTTCACGTTTGGGCAAGATATATTAAGCTCCAACCCCTTTACCATGCTTTCCTCGGAAAGTCGCTCCGCAACCCTTGTGTATTCCTCTATTGTGCTTCCGGCGATGTTGACTATTACAGGAACGTCAAATTTTTCAAGAAATTTCAAGTCTTCACGTATGAAAGCTTCGACGCCTTTATTTTGAAGGCCTATTGAATTTAACATTCCGCAAGGAGTTTCGTAAATTCGAGGCGTAGGGTTGCCAAGCCGTTCGTTTAAAGTTACCCCTTTTGTTACTATTGCCCCAAGTTTTGACAAGTCAACAAAGTCAGAGTACTCAACACCGCTTCCAAAAGTGCCGGAGGCAGTCATTACGGGGTTTTTCATCTTAATTCCTGCAATATCTACACTTAAACTCGGTTCCAAGTTTTACACTCCTATTCCCAAAGGATATCAAAAGCATTAAAAACAGGACCGTCAACGCAAACCCGTTTATTGCCGCTTTTGGTTTTACAAACACATGAAAGACAGGCGCCTATCCCGCAAGCCATCCGTTCTTCCAAAGACAAGAAACAAGATATTCCGTTTCTTGTCGCAATTGAAGTAACCGCTTTTAACATCGGTTCCGGCCCGCAGGCAAAAATCCTGTCCGGTTTCTCGTTTTTTCTTAGATGGTTTAAAAGCAAGTCCGCAGCATTTCCTTTAGAACCAAGACTGCCGTCATCCGTCGAAAAATAAATTTTGCCGGTCATTTCATCCTTAAGCGGGAAACGAACTACTTTTTGGCAATTCGCGCAGCCAATAAGCACATTAAAAGATATTTTGCTCAAGAAAAGCTTTTCTGCTAAAAATACAAGAGGGGCAACTCCTATCCCCCCGGCTACAAGCAGCACGTTCTTGCAATCGTCAGGAATTTTAAACCCATTGCCAAGAGGGCCAATTATATCTAAACAACTATCAACCTCAACCTCAGCAAGAGATTTTGTTCCTTTACCCACAACTTGAAAAAGAATTTCAAAAACATCCTCATTTATTTGCCTATGCACACTAAATGGTCTTCGCAAGATAAACTTTTTGTCTTTACCGCACTCAATATGCACAAACTGACCGGGGATCACGGTCGAAGCAATCTCGGGACAAAATAGAGACAATTTAAAAATATCCTGCGCTACCTCTTTTTTAGTTAAAATTCTCGCTTCAATGTGGCTCATTAATTATCACCGGCTCTATAATAGTCCTGTATCGCCTTAACATCTAACTTACCTTCAACAAGAGCGCTTATCCCTTGCACCGTGGCACGAGCGCCGTTAATGGTTGTAATGCACGAAACACCGTGAATTGTTGAAGCCGTTCTAATATAATAACCATCACTTCGAGGATTTTTACCCCAAGGCGTGTTTATTACAAGGTTAATTAAATCGCTTTTAATTAAGTCAACAACATTTGGTCTGCCATCCCGAACTTTAAGCGTTTCTTGAACAGGAATACTGTTTTGAGAAAGGACACTTGCCGTCCCTTTTGTTGCCACAATTTTTAATCCCATATCGACAAGTTTTTTAGCGATTGGAATGATGTCTTCTTTGTCGTTGTCACACACACTGATGAAAACGGTTCCCTTTGTAGGCAAATTTTGCTCTGCTGCTATTTGGGATTTGGCAAATGATTTACCGAACGATACGTCTATTCCCATTACTTCCCCCGTAGATTTCATTTCAGGGCCAAGAACCGTATCAACCTCAGGAAACTTCCTAAACGGCAAAACAGCTTCCTTTACGGTTACATAGCGAGGTTTTGCTTCTTTGGCAAGCTTAAGTTCACTTAATTTCTTGCCCGTCATTACGAATAAGGCAACTTTTGCCATGGGAATGCCGATGGATTTACTTACAAAGGGTATCGTTCTCGACCCCCTTGGGTTAACTTCTAAAACATAAATTTCTCCATCTTTTACAGCAAATTGAATATTAATTAAGCCCTTTACTTTAAGAATTAGAGCTAATTTTACGGTATATTCTTTTATTTTCCCGATTTTGTCCTCTTCTAACGAAAATGACGGAATGGCACAAGCGCTATCTCCCGAATGAATGCCTGCTTCTTCAATGTGTTCCATTATGGCCCCGATAAAAACCTCTTCCCCATCACAAACGGCATCCACGTCAATTTCTGTTGCGCCTTCAAGAAATTTATCTATTAAAATGGGGTGTTCGTGAGATACCTTAACCGCGGAGATGATATATTTTTCAAGCATTTCTTCCGAATAAACAATTTCCATGGCGCGTCCGCCTAAAACATAAGAAGGACGAACCAATATTGGGTACCCGATTCTTTCAGCTATTTTTAATGCTTCTTTAAAAGATGTCGCGGTGCCATTTTCGGGCTGATTTAAATCCAATTTCTTCATCAGCTCTCCAAATCTCTTTCTGTCTTCCGCCAAATCGATGCTGTCGGGGGAAGTGCCCCAGATATTTACGCCCTCTTTCTCCAAAGAAAGAGCGAGTTTTAACGGAGTCTGACCACCGAATTGAAGGATTGCGCCTTCCGGCTTTTCCGTTTCGATGATATTCATCACGTCTTCAAACGTAAGCGGCTCAAAGTAAAGTCTGTCCGAAGTGTCGTAATCCGTGCTAACCGTCTCCGGATTACAGTTGACCATAATTGCCTCATAACCCGCTTCCTTTAAAGCAAGTGACGCGTGAACGCAACAATAATCAAACTCGATTCCCTGGCCTATTCTATTCGGTCCACTGCCGAGAATTATAACTTTGGGTTTACCGGATGTTTTTATTTCGCATTCATCTTCGTAAGTGGAGTAATAGTAAGGAGTGTAAGCTTTAAACTCAGCCGCGCAGGTATCCACCGTTTTATATGTAGGTGAAATTCCGGCTTCTTTTCTTCTTTGTCGAACTTCGATTTCTTTGCTATTCGTTAAGTGAGCAATTTGGACATCCGAAAAACCAAATCTTTTGGCTTCTCTTAAAATTTCTTTGGGAAGATTGTTTAAATTATGGCGAGAAATTAATCTTTCCATGTGAACAATTTCCAAAATGTTATACAAAAACCATTTATCCACCTTCGTTAGTTCGTAAACCTCATCTAAACTCATTCCCTTGCTTAAGGCGTATTTTATATAGAAAACTCTTTCCTCGTTTGGTGTTGAGAGCTTACTGCGAAATCGATCCTCGATTATCTCGTCCCTGCCGTCCGCGCCAAGTCCGTATCTGTCTATTTCTAAAGAGCGAATGGCTTTTTGCAATGCTTCCTTAAAAGTACGTCCAATGGACATTGCTTCTCCAACGGATTTCATCTTAATTGTCAATGTTTTATCGGCTCCGGGAAACTTTTCAAATGTCCATCGCGGAATTTTTACCACAACATAATCTATAGTCGGCTCAAATGAAGCCGGGGTTTTCTTGGTAATATCATTTGGAATTTCATCGAGCGTGTAACCAATTGCAAGTTTGGTTGCTATCTTTGCTATGGGAAAACCCGTTGCCTTAGAAGCTAAAGCCGAACTTCTGGAAACCCTGGGGTTCATCTCTATCACAACAATCCGACCCGTTTCGGGATGAATCGCAAACTGAATATTCGAACCGCCGGTTTCCACTCCGATTTCCCTTATAATTGCTATCGAGGCATCCCGCAAAAGCTGATATTCTTTATCGGTTAAAGTTTGAGCAGGAGCAACGGTTATGCTGTCGCCGGTATGAACACCCATTGGATCAAAATTCTCAATCGTACACACAATTACCACGTTATCATTTAAATCCCTCGTCACCTCAAGCTCGTACTCTTTCCAGCCGAGACAAGACTCTTCTATTAAAATCTCATTTATCGGACTTAGGGATATCCCGATGGCCGCCATCTCCTGAAATTCTTTTAAATTATAAGCGATGTCACCGCCCGTCCCTCCCGAAGTATAAGATGGGCGAATAATTGCCGGAAAACCTACTTTATTTACAATTTCCATCGCTTCATCCGTAGAATACGCAAACCCGCTGCGCGGCAAATCCATGCCTATCCTGATCATGGCCTTCTTAAACAAGTTTCTATCTTCAGCTTTCTTTATCGCCTCAAGTTTAGCCCCTATAAGCTCCACTCCATATTGATGAAGCACGCCATTTTCAGCTAAAGTAACCGCTGTATTTAGCCCCGTCTGGCCACCCAAGGTCGGCAGTAACGCATCCGGCCGTTCTTTGGCAATAATTTTTTCGACCATCTCAGGAGTAATGGGTTCAATATAAGTCTTATCCGCAACCTCAGGGTCGGTCATGATGGTAGCGGGATTCGAGTTGATCAGCACAACCTCAATACCCTCTTCTTTTAAAACCCGACACGCTTGGGTCCCCGAATAATCAAACTCACAAGCTTGACCAATAACTATTGGGCCCGATCCTATTATTATTATTTTTTTAAGGTCTTTTCTTTTAGGCATTCTTCTCCCGTTTTGTTTAGTGCTCGTTCTTTATGTCCGGTAATTGCCAAAGCAACCCCAATAACCGCTATAAGCGCCGGTCCGAGTACAATTAGCCCGACAAAAAGCAAGATTAAAGCTTTATCTGAAAAATAAGCAAACATGGCAAACCACTATCTTTCCTTGATTGATTCCTCCATCATCTGCCCAAAATCCTCAAATAAGTATTTTGAGTCATGAGGGCCGGGAGATGCTTCGGGATGATACTGCACAGAAAACGCGGGTACTTCCAAACATCTTAAACCTTCAACCGTATTGTCGTTCAGGTTTATATGAGAAATTTCAACTTCCCCGAAATCGCTAAAGACCTTATTTCCTTTACGCTCAAAGCTGTCTGCGTTCACGACAAAACCGTGATTTTGGGCGGTAATTTCAATTTTATCGGTGATTAAATTCTTAACAGGTTGATTTGCTCCCCGATGTCCAAATTTAAGCTTATAAGTGTCGCCACCCAAAGCCAATGATAACAATTGATGTCCCAAACATATTCCAAACATTGGCCTTTTGCCTATTAAATTTTTGATGGTTTCAACAGCATACGGTACGCCCTGTGGGTCTCCGGGACCATTTGAGAGAAATATTCCGTGGGGTTCTAAAGCCAAAACCTCTTTTGCCGAGGTGAAAGCGGGCACAACCTCAATTTTGCAATTAAACTCCTCTAAACATTTTAAAATATTTCTTTTTATGCCAAAATCAAGGGCCACGACGTGATATTTCTCCCCCGGTTTTTTTTGCCAGAAATAAGGACTATCGACTGTAACTTTTTTAACCATATCCTGCCCCACGAGGCTCGGAAATGAATTTACTTTTTGAATAAGTCTATTTTTATCAAGGTCAACGGTTGAAATAATCCCCCGCATTGCCCCCGCGCTTCTTATGTGCTTCGTCAAAGCTCTGGTATCAATACCTTCAATACATATTATGCTGTAATACTTAAGGAAATCCTTTAGAGAACCTTCCGCTCTCCAGTTGCTGTAATAATTAGAGCACTCCCGCATTACAAACCCCTCGACAAACGGGCCTTTTGATTCATAATCTTGAGAATTAACACCATAATTACCAATTAGCGGATAGGTCATGGTTACAATTTGGCCCGCGTATGATGGATCGGTTAAAATCTCCTGGTAACCGGACATACTGGTATTAAAAACCACTTCACCCAAGGTCTCTCCTTCTGCCCCCAGGCTGTATCCGTTAAATACCGTTCCGTCTTCTAAGGCCAAAATTGCTTTCTTTTTCATGTTTTAAACATTCCTCATTGGATTAAGATTAACCAACTTCCTATCCTCGACAATTATTTTTCCGCCAGCAACCACACAATCAGCAGCCCCATTAAGTTCCCATCCATTAAAGGGTGAATTTTTGCTCTTTGATAAAAAGTTATCGGTATCAACCTTTACTTTAGCTTTAGTGTCTATCACGATAATATCAGCATCGCTTCCTATCGACAGCGTCCCTTTATTTATATTTAAAACTCGCGCCGGAGCAATTGTAAATTTTTCAATTAATTGCGTCAGACTTAATATTCCGTTTCCAACAATTTTAGTCAGCATAAGAGGCAAGGTAGTTTCAAGCCCGATCATCCCAAATGAGGCGGCTGAAAATTCAACTTCTTTTTCGTGGAGAGCATGAGGCGCATGGTCACTCGCTATAGCATCAATCACGCCTTCCGCAAGAGCTTTGTGAAGAGCTTCAACATCATCTTTTGTTCTCAACGGCGGATTAACTTTACAATTAGTATCGTATTCAATTAACGCTTCGTCGGTTAACGTCAAATGATGCGGGGTAACATCGCAGGTAACTTGCAAGCCCCGTTTCTTTGCGTCTTCAATCATTCTTACTGAGCCTCTCGTGCTAACATGCGTAAAATGAATTCTTGCGCCGGTTAATTCGGCCAAGACGATATCCCGGGCAATTGCAATTTCTTCTGCCGCTGAAGGTACCCCTTTTAAACCGAGAATCGTTGAATAATAACCCTCGTTAATCTGTCCCCCCGCAGATAACTCCCCGGACTCGGAATGCGAGATTAATGATACGTTAAACATTCGGCTATACTCCAGGGCTCTTCGCATAACCCTATCATTTTCCACACACTTGCCGTCATCCGAAAAAGCAACCGCGCCGGCCTGCAAGAGCTCACCCATCTCACTCAATTCTTTACCTTCGAGCCCCTTTGTGATGGCGGCAACGGGATAAACGGTAATTAAATTCGCTGCTTTTGATTTGTCAATTATCATCTCCGTGACGGAAGAATCATCGTTTACAGGATTGGTGTTTGGCATGCAGGCAATGGCAGTAAATCCACCCACCGCAGCCGCCCGACAACCACTTTCAATTGTCTCTTCATCTTCTCGCCCCGGTTCTCGAAGATGAACATGCATATCTACTAAGCCGGGAGTAAGGACTTTATCTTTTACATCAATTACCTTAAAGCCGGCAGAACCAAGATCTTCTCCCACCGCGGCAATTTTTCCCGATTCTACCGAGATATCTAAAATTTTATCGATACCGTTGGCAGGATCAATTATTCTGCCCCCTTTAAACAGCAACTTCTCCAACTGCTCCACCTCCAAGAAGTAAGTAAAGGACGGCCATTCTAATCCCCAATCCGTTTGTCACCTGTTCAGCGGCAACGGTTTGGGGTATATCGGCAACCTCGGAAGAAATTTCTATGCCCCTGTTCATTGGGCCGGGGTGCATTATCAAAACATCCTTTTTGGCTTTTTTTAACCTTTCCAAATTTAACCCAAACAATTTAGCATATTCCCTTATTGACGGGAAAAGACTTTCATTTTGCCTTTCCGTTTGAATTCGCAACATATAGATAACATCAAACTTCCCAATAACCCGGTCAAAATCGTACGCAACTTCAGCACCCATGGCTTCAATTTTAACCGGAATTAGCGTGGGAGGGGCAATCAGCGTAACCTTCGCACCCATTTTGTTTAAAACCGATATATTTGAACGAGCAACTCTGCTGTGAGCTATATCCCCTATTATACCGACGTTAAGATCATTAATTCGGCCAAGTTTTTCCTTAATGGTATATAAATCAAGCAAGGCTTGGGTGGGATGCTCGTGGGCCCCATCTCCCGCATTTATTACCTTGCATTTTACGTTTTCCGCAAAAAAAATTGCCGCACCGGCTGAAGAATGTCTGATAATTACCGCATCCGCTCCAAGGGCTTCGATTGTTTTGGCAGTATCTTTTAATGATTCACCCTTCACCAGACTACTGCCTTTTGCAGATATATTAACCACATCGGCGCTTAATCGCTTGGCTGCCAATTCAAAGGAAGTCCTTGTCCTCGTGCTTGGCTCAATAAATAAATTAACTATCGTTCGACCACGTAAAGTCGGAATTTTTTTAATATCCCGTGTAGAAACTTCCCTAAAAGATTCCGCCAACTCAAGAACGTATTGAATTTCTTCTTTTTTCAAGTCTTTTATGCTTAATAAATTCTTTTTCTCTAAAACCACATTGCCTCCACTCAAAAAAAACTCTTACGTTGACAAAGATTAATTTATATCTTCACGTATATCTACCGAATCAACCCCATCCTCTTCCTTTAAATTTACCCACACACGTTCATCTACCGAAGTAGGAATATTTTTACCGACAAAATCGGCGCGTATCGGCAACTCACGATGACCCCTGTCAACCAATACCGCCAGTTGTATGTTTGCCGGACGCCCAAAATCCATAACCGCATCAAGAGCCGCCCTTACGGTTCTTCCCGTAAACAACACATCATCAATAAGCACGATGCTTTTCCCTGAGACATCAAAGGGAATTTCGGTTTTTGAAATATGATGAGGAATGGGCCTTTTGGATATATCATCCCTGTAAAAAGCCACGTCAAGGATACCTACCGGAACCGATTTTTCCTCTATCTCCTCAATGTATTTTGTCAATCTATGGGCCAGATATATCCCACGGCTTTTAATTCCTATCAGCGCCACATCTTCGGCTCCTCTGTTTTTTTCAACAATCTCGTGAGCCACTCTTTTTAGAGCCCTTTTTATAGAAACTTCATCCATTATTAATTTTTTCTTTGCAAACTTCATCTCATTCATTTAATCTCCCGCATAAAAAAATACCTCCCGTTTACTAACGGCAAGGTAATTTATCTAATTCTATTAAATTAAACTTTTCCAAATTGTTCATCTCCTTGCTAGTCTCGCTGAACTAGTTTAAAGGTTAAATAATCTTAGCAATTATAGTATGCCGTGTCAACAAAACATAAATGTCCAAAAAGCACCAAAAAATTGTGCGACGTAGGTCTATAAATTTCTTTGTTAATAAGAACGCAGGACAGTATGAGATTTTAAATTGTTTTAAGTACTCATAACACTTTTTAATTAATACTAATCCAATTTCTTAAATTTAACTCCCCTAATTTCTTGTTTCTCTTGATTAAATTAATGGAAGAATTAACAATCCAGGGTTTTTTTGCAAATCGCACCATAAGTGTACCGAGCGCAAAATACCTGTTAAATAGGGCATCGATATTCTTTTGATAATTCTCAAGGAATTCTGTCTTAAAATCATTCGCCTTTAGAGCAGAATCTATTGCCTCCGCCGCGTATTTACCGCTTTCAAGTGCATACATCATACCCTCGCCCGTTAAGGGATTTATGAGACCCGCAGCGTCTCCAACCAAAACCATTCCGTCACATGTTGCTTTTTTCACGCCACCCATATAAAGATTTTTACCAACAATTCGGCCAAGACGCTTTGCGTTCTTTAATTTTTTGCTTGCGTGAACGCTTGAAGTTATAAATCTATCCAATATTTCCGTTATCCTACACCCTTTTTTCTTTAAATCGTCCAAATATATCCCTACACCAACATTTGCAATATCGTTTTCTTGAGGAAAAATCCATCCCACGCCGGGCAAAATCACATCTTCACCATAAATCTCCATATAATCATCTATATCGCTAACGCCTTCATAATAAGCACGGATTGCAATCGCCACCGCCTTAAAATCTTCCTTATCGATGTCAAGCACCCGTTTGGCAAAGGTTGAAGATGCCCCGTCTGCACAAACGACAAACTTTGCGGTCTCCTCAATGTCTTTGCCGTTATGGGTATATTTAACTCCTATAACTCTTCCCGATTCCATGATGACATCGGTTACAGGCGAGCATCCGGGAAAGTGAGCTCCGGCCTCCTCGGCATGCTCTTTTAAAATCTTGTCAAGCTCGAGACGCGGAACCACAAAACCCCTTCTTGGGTAATCTTTATAAGCCGGAAAATCGGCAATGCTGCACCCGCCTTTGGACGAGTAAATTTTAACACCCTTTGTTTCTTTGAACCTGCCCTCTAATTTCGGGATAACACCCATATCTTCTAAAACCCTAACTCCCCTGGGCGTAATGCTATCCCCGCAAATCTTTTCTCTCGGAAATTCGCACTTATCAAGAAAAAGAACCTTATAGCCGGCTTTTGCAAGATAATAAGAGGCAGACGAACCGGCCGGTCCGGCCCCAACAACAATAACATCATAATTCATGAGCACCACCAAAAAATTAGTTTAGTGAAATATTTAGCAAATTACAAGAAAAAACAAAACTAACCTTGGTAAAAATGATTGTTTAGACAATTATCCGATGAGCAACTTGTCCTGTCTCCGACTCTAAAGGATGAGCCCCAGGCTCAGACTCGAATGAGAGCAAAATCGAAGTTTTCTCTTTTAAGATTGCTTCTACTTTCTTTATGTAGACGATTTGGCCGATGAGCCAGGCTGGTTTTTAAAGTTCATTGAGCCTGCCCCGTTTCACAATTAAAACAGCTTTTGTTGTGGGGGTTTGATGCCGACGTGGTCTTTAATTCTCTCGATTAGCTCCTGAGCATTATCAATGCTCTTTCTCACTTCCTCTTCTGACTCAACAAAACTCGCCTCATACTGCAGTGGATGGCGTTTTCTTCTCATTCTTTTGAATCTTTTAACAAGATTGCCGTACTCTTTGCCGAAAACTATATCGGTAAACTCGACTATCGTGGCATGCGTATACTTTTGAGTTGGACGAAATCCATAGTGCCTAATTAACACATTGCCCGCATGGATTAAAGCATCATAAGCAGACTTGTAGGCTATTGCTCTATATTTGGGAAGAAGATATCTGGCCGCATTTATCTCAGTCTCCGCAAATTGAAGAAATTCAACGATTTTGTCCCTGCCGGTTTTTTCCTCTCTAAGCCTGCCGGATTTCACCAAATCATCAAAGTTCATCTTCGGCGCCTTTCAACAGAATTTTGGGCCTTGAGAGAATATTTTGAATAAACGTGTCTTTATTTTTCTTGCGGTCATCATATTCAGCTCTCGAA
Organism: Candidatus Oleimmundimicrobium americanum; assembly: GCA_002366545.1. Lineage (GTDB taxonomy): Bacteria > Actinomycetota > Aquicultoria > UBA3085 > Oleimmundimicrobiaceae > Oleimmundimicrobium > Oleimmundimicrobium americanum. The sequence goes on from DFBH01000057.1 coordinate 37,575, forward strand.
TAGATCGTATAATTAATTTCACGTTTAAGTTTCTTTTCTAATTCATCTACCTTGGTCATCAGCTCTTCCTCGTCTGATTTGCCAATAATAAGAAGATCAATGTCGCTTGTTCCTGTTTCTTTCATTGCGGCAAATGAACCGTAAATAAAAGCAATGTCAATTCCCCTCACCACATCCATAATCTCTCTAAGAGCACCCTCCACGCCAATCGTCTTGAAGACAATATTTTTAAACTCGTTATAAAGGGGGTGCTCCTTATTTAAACCATAATAGACTAAATTTCCCTCTTTTCTCGACTTAAAGAGCCCATTCCTTTTCAATTTAAGAAGTTCGCGACGGATATTTGCAACTGAAAATTTTAAAAGACGTTCGAGCTCTCGCAAATAGTATTCCTGTTCGGGATTGGTAAAGTAAAGGCGCAAGAGCTCTCTTCTTAATTTTGATTTAGTGATGTTAATAATTTCAGACATCTTTGTAGTCCTTTCTGACTACAATCGTAGTCAACTTTGACTACAACGTCAAGTCTATGACCGTATTCCGTAGCCGAAAGATTAGTTATCCAAGTTATTTAAGTCCGGCCCTGTTTTCCTATTTCTGACATCAGAGATATGAAAAGTTTTCCTGAAACGAAGAAGAAGAAAGATTTTGGGAAACTGCGGGATGATTTTTTGAAAAGATGATTCGCCTTTTAGCTGATTGAAAAAATTTCAGCTTTATAAAACTGAGTCGAGCATCAAATCCGCTACCACCAAAAGAACCTTATCGGTTAGTTCTCTTCACTTTTGGCCACTCAAAAACAGAATAAGTCATAAGAACAAATTAAACTGCAACATCTCTGCGTATAAACCATATCGCGCCCAAAATCGTGGCCACAACCGAGACTCCCAAAAATACCCAAATTGTCAGACTATCTATTTTGTTATTCAGCATTGCCGCGGAAAAGTCATAATAATTGAAAAAGGAGAGATATTTTAAATCTTTTAGGTTTTCTTTGAAGCCAGAAATCACATTCATAACATACATAAAGATAATTATCCCTCCGACAGTAAAATTCGACTTTCCTTTTTCAGAAAATATGCTTGAAGCAAGCATGGAAAGACTAAAAATTGCCAGAGCGAACAAGAACCCTAAGATTGACATCGTCCAAAAATTTTCTAATTTATAATCGATCCCATGAATTGCTGCCAGCGGGATCACTGCAAAAATCGACACCGCGCAAAAGGCAATAATACTTACAACCCCTGCCAGATATTTGCCAAAGAATATTTTAAGCCGCGAGATTGGCTGCGCAAGTATGGTTTCAATGGTCCCTTTTTCTATTTCTCCCGCAATTTGGGCTCCGCCAAAAGCTATAACCAGAATAATGACCACTATGGGCCACACTAAACTAAAATGCTCCACCGATATAAATGATTCAAGCTTGGCCATGGTAAATTGTGCCGGTTCCATGCCTAATGCTTGAAAAATCTCTTTCGGATAAGCTTGAAGGAGTTTGTCAAATTCTTCCTGCATTTCAGCAAACATTGGGAACATTGCGACATACATTTCCATAAATATCACTGCTCCTAAAGAGTATGCAATCAGTGATATCTTTCTGTCTTTTATCGTCCTCCAAATAAGGCTAAACATCTTATTCCCCTTTATAGAATTCCATGAATACATCCTCTAAAGTTGCGTGAGAAATCTCCAAATCATGCAGCTTATAGCCTGCTAATTTTTCTACAATCGGATTAATATCTCCTCGAACTGTTAGGATTAATCCATCTGAAAGTTCTTCAATCCTTTCCACTCCATCAAATTCAAAGTCCGCTTTTTTGAATTCGGCGTCAAATCTAACTATAATTTTACATAAGCGTTTTTCACCAAGACTGCTTACCTTTTCAATCCCAACCAGTTTTCCTTCTTTGATAATTCCAACCCGGTCACAAATTTTTTCTACTTCAGGTAAATTGTGCGATGAGACAAAAATCGTGTGCCCTTTTTCCCGTAACTCATCAAAAATTTCATAAACTTCGTTTTGAAGAATCGGGTCAAGGCCAAGAGTTGGCTCATCCATAACAAGTAGCTTCGGCTCATGCATTAATGCCAAAATCAAACCAAGCTTTTGTTTGTTCCCGGAGGAATAGTGTTTAAACTTTCTGCGTGGATCAAAGTCGAACCGTTTGATCAGATCTTTTGCGTCTTTTGACTTACCCTTTAAGCTTTCGATAAAATCAATGTGATCTTGTCCTGTCCATTTGTCATGAAGCTGAACATTTCCGGGTAGATATCCTATTTTTTTCTTAAGAGACACCGATTTTGTATGAGCATCTTTATTGAATATTTTTATACTGCCGGAGGTTGGTCGAATAAAATCCATAATGCAGCGTATCGTTGTTGTCTTACCTGCCCCATTCGGACCCAAGAATCCAAACACCTCTCCTTTCTCAACTTGAAAAGAGATGCCATCAACTGCCTTAACAAGATATCTCCCCTTAATACCAAAGGAAGAAAAATGTTTTTTTAAATCTGTAACTTCAATAATATTTGTCATATTTTTTTATTGTACCACTTAATAAATATAAAAAAACCGGACGTATGAATAATTATTTCAAACCCTGAGGAGATAGTTAATTGTGTGATTTAAGGAGCAGTTTTTCTATAGATAACTCTATTTCACTACTTATCGCCCCATCTCGTTGACATTGTTCTCAAAATCGAGTACAATTGTTCTCATTATGGAGAACAAACTAATCACTCCGACAACTTTGTTCAGCTCAAAGACAAGGCAAGAGCTTATGCGACTCTTTTTTACCAATCCCGAATCCAGGTATTACACCAGACAGCTCCAAAGCATCTTGGAAGTTTCCGTCGGAAGCCTTCATCGTGAACTTAAAAAACTCGAGAAGATGGGTGTGCTGAAGAGCGCAAGAGAGGGAAACTTGCTCTTTTACACCGTGGACAAAAATTACCCTCTTTACAACGAGCTGAAATCACTCGTGTTTAAAACAATTGGCGCAGAGGGAGCGATTAAAGAAGCTCTTTTTCACATTCAGGGAGTTAAGTTCGCCTTTCTTTATGGTTCATTTGCTTCGAAGAAGGAGCGCGCCACCAGTGATATTGACCTTTTCTTAATCGGAGAGATTGATGAAAGCAGTCTGCTTAAAGAAATACCTTTGCTCGAGAAATCACTGGCGCGAGAAATCAACTACTTGATAGCCACTGAATCCGAGTTTAAAAAAGACGTCAGAAATAAAGAACCCTTCATAATAAATCTCCTGAAAGAACCAAAAGTTTTTCTGATTGGAGATGAAGATGGATTTAGAAAGTTGGCTTAAACAAGGGACAATAAAACCATTCAAGTCGGCCAAAACGCAAATCGACGATCTCTTAACCAGCGCCAAAAGCGACCTTGAGGCATCAAAAGAAATAATTAGACTTGGCCGTTACAGCATCGGACGCGACACCGCTTACGAAGCAATGCTTAAAGCCGGAATGGCCCTTATGTTTTATGAAGGTTTTAGACCCGAAGTCGGAAGTCACCATGTAACAATCATAAAATTCACAAAACGAGCTTTTAGTTCTAAACATCACGAGTTAGTAGAGGCATTCGACCGTCTGAGAAGAGCAAGGCACTCAAGGCTCTACAAAGGGAAAGAAGCCGTAACGAAAACTCAGGCCGAAAGTGCCATTAAATACGCTCAGCAGCTTATACGCTTGATTGAGATCGCCGTCACCAAGAAATCGAATTTGTAGTTTCTCTTCACGTCATCTCAATTTCACTTTTCATTATTTGATCGTAGTATTTAGAAATAATTTGGCCGATGAGCCAACAAATGTCATATTGCAAGACCTGAACCTATCACCTATTTGACAGACATTTCAGTGTTTTCGTTCTTCATGTTTACCTTGCCGATTTCTTTTTGTATCATTTCCGTCAACTCTTTAAGAGCATATGAGCGCTTGGCTGTAATCCGTAAAAGAGGCAAACCTGCTGTACGAAAAACCTCATTAACAAAATTATCACGCTCCTGGCGACTACTCGATTTATGAGAAGAATCATCAAGTTCAATGGCTAAAACAGGAGACAGTTTCTTTTTATCACAAAGCACAAAATCTGCATGTTTCGCGTTAACTCGGTTTTGGTGAGATTGCCAATTCTGTGTCCCTTTAGGTAAGTAAACCAAGTCAGCCAACCGCACCTTTGCAAAAATATTTAAATCACTATCAACAGCTTCTTATAGAACTCCGTAAAAAGAACGCTCCGCCTGAGTTAGCAGGTAATCTTTCTTGCGATATGGAAGCCTCTCTGGTTTTGGTTTCTCAGAAAGAAATTCTTTTGCAAAAGCAAGTACACCCAAAATAACAAGTACAGCGATAATAAAAAAGAAGCTTCCCATAATCCCTCCTCAATCATTCCTTATGAGTATAAACGTGAACTACTTAGCAACAACCATGATATCGGCAATCTCAACAAGACACTTTAGACAAAAGGCCTGCTGATAAAATAATTTAGCTGATGAGCTGGTTGGTTTTTCAAGTTAGCCAGGACTGACCCCTATTCTTACTACATCTCCAAATATTTCTCAGCACCATGCAGGCCGTGCCCTTAAACTTCTGTA
>DFBH01000061.1 GCA_002366545.1 Candidatus Oleimmundimicrobium americanum
TGGCGGGGCAGATAGTAAAAGCACAGAGGGTGGAGCACAGAGCAGGGGAAAAGTAAAGGGAAAGGATTAAGGGATTGAGGGATTGAGGGGTAAGGATATAGAAGAAATGAATAATGAAGAATGATAATTAAGAATTAAGAAAGCTTTTGTTCAGAGGATAATCTTTTGGATTGAAAGTATTTTAGAATTTTACATGTTGTTATTTGTTTTTTAATTTTACATTTTTCTATATAGCTTTTATTTTTTCAATTTAATTTCTTATTTTAGAAAGGCCTGCCCGCCTTTGGCGGGATTTCTCACCAATAACTTTCAACTAACATAATGGAGGAAGTATGATTTCAACAAACCAATTTAAAAATGGTATGACAATTGAGCTTGACGGGACACTTTACACAATAGTTAATTTCCAGCACGTGAAACCCGGTAAAGGCGGAGCTTTTGTGCGGACAAAACTTAAAAACGTAAAAACTGGGGCGGTTATCGAGAAGACGTTTAGGGCCGGTGAGAAAGTTGAGCAAGCTCGCTTGGAAGGAAAGAAAATGCAGTTTCTCTATAATGACCATGATATGTATTATTTTATGGATTTAGTGACTTATGAACAAATTGCATTAACAAAAGAACAACTTGGTGATGTTATTTTGTATTTAAAAGAAAACATGGAAGTTGTTGTCACTATGCATGATGGAAATCCAATTGGTGTTGAACTCCCCATTTTTGCGGAGCTGAAGGTTAAAGAAACTGAGCCGGGAGTAAAAGGCAACACGGTGAGCGGTGCCAGCAAACCTGCAACTTTGGAGTCTGGTGCTATTGTGCGGGTCCCCTTGTTTGTAAATATAGACGATGTAATTAAAGTTGATACGAGAACAGGTGAATATATAACCAGGGTCTAATCTTTCCCAAATTTTCTGTATAAAGTATAATTTAAATTCAACATATTTTGTGGAGGGTAAAGCATGAGAGAAAAACCCATTGGGATAACGGATACAACACTAAGAGATGCGCATCAATCTCTTTGGGCAACACGGATGCGTACAGAAGACATGGTTCCCATTTTAGAGAAAATTGATAAAGTTGGCTATCATTCTTTAGAAGTATGGGGGGGCGCGACTTTTGATGCTCCGCTTAGATTTCTTGATGAGAATCCATGGGATAGGTTGAGGACAATAAAGGCTCATACCAGAAATACTCCTCTGCAAATGCTTTTACGTGGTCAAAATTTGGTGGGCTATAAACACTATTCTGATGATATTGTAAAGAGGTTTGTTCATCACTCCATTAAAAATGGTATGAATGTTTTTAGAATTTTTGATGCCCTAAATGATACTAGAAATTTGGAGATTCCAATTGAAGCTGTTAAAGAAGGCGGAGGGCATGTTCAAGCTGCAGTTTGTTATACGATAAGTCCTGTGCATACATTGGAGCATTACGTCGAAACCGCATTAAAGTTTGAGGAAATGGGGGCGGATTCTATATGCATCAAAGATATGGCGGCGCTTCTTTCTCCTTATAGAACCTATAAACTTGTGAGGCGCCTTAAGAAGGAGATAAATTTGCCAATTCAGCTTCATTGCCATTATATTGGCGGTATGGCCCCGATGAATTATCTAAAGGCCATTGAAGCCGGAGTTGATGTTATTGACACTTCTTCTGCCCCGCTTGCCTTTGGTAATTCACAGCCGGCTGTCGAGATGCTGGTTGCTGCTTTAAAAGATACTGTTTATGATACCGGTTTGGATTTGGAGCTTCTTTATGAGATAGCGGAATATTGGGAAACCGTTCGAAGTCGTAGATGTTTCCAACGAGGGGTTACCTCTCTTACTCATATGAAAGTATTTTCTCACCAGGTTCCGGGAGGCATGATATCAAATCTGCATAGTCAGCTGCAAGAACAGAAGTCTCTTGACAGATTACCTGAAGTATTGGAAGAAATTCCAAAAGTTAGGGCCGAGGTTGGATATCCTCCTCTTGTTACTCCTTTAAGTCAAATTGTTGGCACTCAAGCTGTTTTAAATGTTCTTAGCGGAAAACGGTGGGGGGTTGTCCCGGATGAGATGAAACGTTATATAAAAGGTTATTATGGAACTCCACCCGGTCCCATGGCACCTAAAATAGAGAAAAAAATCTTGGGAGACGGGGAGAGAATAGTTGAACGGCCGGGGTCTTTGCTTAAAGAAACCCTTGAAGACTATGCGGCGGAAATAGGGGATTTAGCCAAAAACGAAGAGGATGTTTTGATGTATGCTCTATTTCCCAAAATTACGCGTGAGTACTTAGAGCGTCATAAGGAAGGAGTCGAAAAAACAGTATTTTTAACCAGCAGAGAGATTCAGGCTGTTAAGGAGGATGAATATATGGATTTGGAGCAAGTTAAAGAGTTGATAAATGTTTTTGAACAAAGTGATGTAGGTGAATTATCGATTGAAGAGGATGGGGTAAAAATAAATTTACGGAAGAGCTCAACTTCTGTTGAGATACCGGTTACAACTCAAACCGGTGCTGTTCCCGAATCAGCTAAATCCGGTAATGTCGATAATTCTATTAGCGCGGAGAAAAAATATCCGGATAATTGGAAGGAAATCACCGCGATTATGGTTGGCACTTTTTATAGAGCATCTTCTCCCGATGCGAGCCCTTTTGTTGAAATTGGAGATGAAGTGAAAAAAGGTCAAACAGTATGTATTTTAGAAGCAATGAAGCTGATGAATGAGATTCATGCTGAAGAAGATGGAATTATAAAGGAAGTACTGGTTGAAAATGCTCAGCCGGTTGAATACGGACAAACACTATTTTTGTATGAACCTTTAAGTTAGTTTAAAAGGACTTACAAGTAAGCGAGGTAATGGGTTGTTTAAAAAGATTCTTATTGCAAATCGTGGCGAAATAGCCATTAGAGTAATTAGAGCATGTAAAGAACTTAATATTTCTACTGTTGCTGTTTATTCTGAAGCTGACAAAGATTGCTTGCATGTTAAATTGGCTGATGAAGCAATTTGTATAGGGCCCGCTCAAAGTGCGCTTAGTTATTTAAACATTCCCAGCATAATCAGCGCTGCTGAGCTCACGGGTGCTGAGGCAATACATCCTGGTTACGGATTTCTTGCGGAAAATCCACAGTTTGTAGAAATTTGTCAATCTTGCAATGTAGTTTTTATCGGTCCAACGGTTGAAGTTATGGAGTTAATGGGTCATAAAGCAATTGCTAAAGACAATGTTAAAAAGGCCGGGTTTTTAGTTGTTCCCGGAACGGATGGTCCGGTAAAAAATATTGATGAAGCTGTAAGTTTTGCCGAGCAAGCAGGTTACCCTGTTATTATTAAGGCTTCCGCCGGGGGTGGCGGGAGAGGAATGAGGGTTGCTCAAAATAAACAAGATTTGTTAAGCCAAATTCAAATAGCAGGATCTGAGGCAAAGGCCGCATTTGGAAATCCTGAGGTTTATCTTGAAAAATATATTGAAGAACCACGACATATTGAATTTCAAGTTTTAGCGGATAATTTTGGGAATACAATACATCTCGGAGAGAGAGATTGTTCAATCCAAAGACGTCATCAAAAATTAATTGAAGAGTCACCTTCGGCTGTGTTAAATAATGCGGTACGGGAAAAGATGGGCGAGGTCGCGGTTGAAATTGCAAAAGCTGTTAATTATAAAAACGCGGGGACGGTGGAGTTTCTTCTCGATAAACAGGGTAAATTTTATTTTATGGAGATGAATACCAGAGTACAGGTTGAGCATTCTGTAACCGAGGCCGTAACCGGTATTGACATAATAAAAGAACAGATAAGAATCGCTGCAGGCGAAAAAATGAAACACACTCAGGATAAGGTTAAGCTTGATGGTCATGCCATTGAATTCCGTATAAATGCGGAAGACCCGGATAAAAACTTTATGCCTCAAGCCGGTGAAATTAGACTTTTTAATCCCCCCGGCGGGCCCGGGGTAAGAATTGATAGCCATGTTTACTCGGGTTACAAGATTCCACCTTATTATGATTCGTTGTTGGCGAAGCTTATAGTTTGGGGCGAAACACGAGAAGAAGCCATAGTAAGAGCAAAAAGAGCCCTTGACGAATTTATAATTGTGGGTGTGGAGACGATTATACCTTTTCATTTAAAGGTAATTAATAACGCCTTTTTTAAAAAAGGAGAGATTTATACCAACTTTGTGGCCAGGCGTATTATGGGGGAGTAACGGAGAAAATAAATTATGGAAAAAGAACAAGAGTTAGAGCTGAAAAATTTTAAAATTTCTAAGAACGTGTTGGAGCTAATTGTTGGTTTAGCGACTAGCGAGGTTGAAGGTGTGGCTGGTTTAAGTGGAACCATGATGGACAGCATAAAAGATTGGATTGGTAAAAAACAGTTAACAAAAGGGATAAAAGTTTCTGTTGAAGATAATGCTTTCCTAGTTTCTGTTCATGTTGATCTCTGTTATGAGTATGTTATCAGTGACGTAGCGAAAAAAATTCAGAAAAATATAAAAAGCATTTTAGAAACAATGACCGGAACCGGAGTACGGACGGTTGATGTTTTTATCAACAACATTAGTTTTTATGAGTAGTGTGGAGAGCGGTTAAATGATAGAAAGAAGAAAAGCTAGAAAAATAGCTCTGGAAATACTTTATCAAAAGGAAATTTTAGAGGAACCGATAGATGAGATAATTAGAGTACGAAAGAGAATTAACAGAGAGCACAAAATTCCGGAATTCGCCGTTAAGCTTGTAAATGGTGTTGGTGAATGTCAAAAAGAAATAGATAAAATTATTGGAGAACATGCTGAAAACTGGTCATTGGATAGAATGCCACCGGTTGATATAAATATAATCCGCATTGGGTTGTACGAGATGAAGTATGAGAAAGATATTCCCATAAGTGTATCGATAAACGAAGCGGTAGAATTGGCTAAAACGTATGGCTCATCTGACTCGGGAAAGTTTGTAAACGGTGTTCTTGGACAAATTGCCAAGGAACGACAAGATTTAAAAGAGGAGAATGGTTTTGGGCGAAAAAAATGATGATTTTGGACAACTAATGAATAGACTTCACGAGATTGTTGACTTGGTCCGGCAAGAGGACTTAAGTTTAGAAAAGTCTCTTGATTTACTGGAAGAAGGAATCGAATTAGCCAATAGATGCACTGAAAGAGTAGACCGGATTAGTGTGTCAAACAAAGCGCAAGAAGAAGTGATTTAGGTGGCTCAGCCGAATTACCCTGATGATAAACGTCTTGCAGTCGAAAAAGCACTGAAAGAATTTTTTCCCTCAAGAAAAAATTATCCTGAATTGATTTACAAAGCCATGAGACACAGTCTTTTTTCGGGCGGGAAGAGATTTCGTCCCGTATTAATGTTAACAACCGCCGAGGTTTTTGAAAAAAAGCCGATTGACGTAATGCCCGCAGCGTGTGCTATAGAATGTGTACACACATACTCCCTTATTCACGATGACTTGCCGGCAATAGATGATGATGAGGTGAGACGCGGCAATCCCACCTGCCATATTTTGTTTGGGGAAGATATGGCAATTTTAGCGGGAGACGCTCTTTTCTCGGAGGCATTTTATATGATAGCGAAGTATCAGACATCAGATAAACCGAAAAATATCATCAGGGTAATCGAGGAATTATCAGATGCTTCGGGGCCCAGGGGGATGGTTGGAGGTCAGGTTTTAGATATTTTGTCCACCGGCAAGAAAGTTGATTTAAATACTCTTACTTATATCCATTCTCATAAAACAGGTGAGTTAATAAGAGCTTCTTGCCGAATTGGCGCAATTCTTGCCGGGGCTTCTGAGGATGAATTAAATGTTATTTCTAATTATGCAGAAAATCTGGGTTTGGCTTTTCAGGTAACTGACGATATTTTAGATGTAATTGGTCATGTGGCTCTTTTGGGAAAGGAGCCTGGTGGTGACGAACGTAAAGATAAAGCAACTTTCCCGAATCTCTTTGGTTTGGACAATTCTAAAAAAATTGCAAAAGAAGCTATCGATAATGCTAAAAACGTGCTCGATAACATCAACCGAGACACAAAGTCCTTAGTAAATTTAGCTGACTTTGTATGCGAGCGCAATAAATAAGTGGGGCTAAATATGGCAAAAATACTTAATAAGATAAATTCGCCTTTAGATTTGAAGAAATTATCTCACAACGAATTAAAACAATTAACTGATGAAATACGGCAGGAGTTAATAGGGGTAGTTTCTGTCAATGGTGGTCATCTTGCATCTAATCTCGGGGCTGTTGAACTAACAATTGGACTTCATCTTGCCTTGGATTGTCCAAAAGACAAGATTGTTTGGGATGTCGGGCATCAATCTTATGTCCATAAACTTTTAACCGGACGACGTAAGCAATTTAAGACGTTAAGGCAGCGCGATGGGATAAGTGGTTTCCCTAAGCGCTCGGAGAGTAAATACGATGTTTTCGATACGGGTCACGCGAGTAATTCTATTAGCGTTGCCCTTGGATTAGCTGAAGCTCGTGAAAGACGGGGTGGAGATGAAGTTATTACGGCAGTTATTGGTGACGGTTCTCTCACCGGGGGAATGGCCTACGAAGGGCTTAACCAAGCCGGGCATCTTGGGACACCCTTGATTATTGTATTGAACGACAACGAGATGTCTATATCCAACAACGTGGGTGCTTTTTCTACCTATCTTTCGAGGATTCGGTTTGATCCGACTTTATATAAGATTAGGGGAGACATAGAGGAACGTGTCGCAAAAATACTAAAAGCCATACCTGCCATTGGTCCCAAGGTGTCTGTGGCTGCTGATGGTCTTAAGGAAAGTCTTAAACATGTGCTTGTGCCGGGGATGATATTTGAGGAATTGGGGTTCAAGTATATTGGTCCCATCGATGGCCACAACATCGATTTTATGGTATCAGCAATAAATCTTGCAAAGGAAATACAGGAGCCGGTCTTAATTCATGTTATTACCAAAAAAGGGAAGGGTTATTTACCGGCGGAAAAGTATCCCGACAAATTTCACGGAACGGGCCCATTTAATATTGAGAGCGGTGAAGCAAAACAAAAAGATAAAAAGAAAACGTATACGCAGGTTTTTGCAGATACGATGGTTGAATTGGCAACAAAGGATGATCATATAATGGGTATTACGGCGGCGATGCCCGGCGGAACGGGTTTAGATAAATTTGCCGAAGTTTTCCCGGATAGGTTTTATGATGTTGGAATCGCGGAACAGCATGCTGTGGCTTTTGCGGCCGGTTTTGCGCTCAACGGATATCGTCCTGTGGTAGCTATATATTCTACTTTTCTTCAGAGGGCGTTTGATCAAATTATTCAGGATGTATGTTTGCAAAATCTCCATGTTATCTTCGCTATAGACAGAGCCGGTCTTGTGGGTGAGGATGGGCCCACACACCACGGTGTTTTTGATTTAACCTATCTAAGGGAAATTCCAAATCTTACGATTATGGCTCCCAAGGATGAGCAAGAGTTTCGGGATATGTTGTACACAGCCACTAAATTAAATGGCCCGGTGGCCATACGCTATCCAAGAGGGACTGTTGCAAGGGAAAGAGGCAATAAACGTTTTAAAAAAATTAAGATTGGTAAAGCCGAAATAATTAAAGAAGGGAAAGAAGTTTGTTTAATAGCAATTGGTAGAATGGTTCATGCAGCCGAGGAGGCATGTGGATTATTGGAGGATGCGGGAATTTCTTGCACGCTGATAGATGCCAAATTTGTTAAACCTCTCGATGAGAACATGTTTATCGGTGCTGCAGCCGGTCACGAACTTGTTGTTACAATTGAGGAGAATGCTTTACTTGGGGGATTTGGTAGCGGGGTTCTGGAATTATTGGCCGCCAACGGGGCTTTGGTTCCATTGCTTCAGCTTGGTTTACCCGATGATTTTATACCTCACGGACAGGTAAATGCACTTCTTTCAGAGATAGGATTAGATAAAATTGGTATTGCTTCCGCTATTAAGGAAAAATTAAAGGAAATAAGAGGTTTAAAATTAAATCTTGATGAAAAAAGAAAGGTTAGATACATATCTGGTAAGACTGGGCAAATTTAATAGCAGAGAACGAGCAAAAGCCGCAATTTTAGAAGGCACGATTTTTGTTGACGGAAAGCCCGTTAATAAAGCCGGAACTTTGGTTTCCCTCTCCAGCGAAGTAACAGTTAAGAAAAAAGACGAGGAATTTGTTTCGCGAGGAGGGACAAAGTTAAAGAAAGCTCTTGATGTTTTTAAAATAAATGTTAACGAAAAAGTTATTTTAGATGTCGGGGCTTCGACGGGTGGTTTTACTGATTGCTTGTTAAAAAAAGGAGCCAAGCTGGTTATTGCGGTTGATGTTGGTTATGGGCAGTTAGCTTGGCCTTTGCGTAACGATCCAAGAGTTTTTGTTATAGAGCGAACTAATATTAGGTATTTAACGCCGGATAAAATACCAACTTTAGCAGAGTTAGTCGTAGTTGATCTTTCGTTTATTTCAGTTAAAAAAGTCATCGACAATATTAAGAAAATTGTTAAACACGATGCCGAATATTTAATCTTAGTTAAACCGCAATTTGAAGCGGGGAGAGAGTTTGTTGGAAAAAAAGGAATAGTGCGAAATTTCGAGACTCATGAAAAAGTTTTGATAGATATTTGGAAGTTTTTTGAAGAAAAAGGATTTACGGTAAAGGGATTGACCTATTCTCCAATTGTGGGGGCTAAAGGCAACATGGAATTTTTACTTTACTTAATTGCAGATAAAGAAAAAACAAATCACGATGTTTTGGTTGTTGAGGTTGAAAAAGTTGTTTCGGAGGCGCATAGTTTTTTATCGAAGACTTCTGGAGGAAGACAATGAAAAGTGTTGCGATAATTATTCATATCAAAAAGCCGAGTGCAAAAAAAGTTGCCATCGAGCTTATTTCTTGGCTTTCAAAGCGTGGCATAGAAGTAAAAATGGTCAAAAGCGATGCTTCAGCCATAGGTCGTGATGATTTGGGGATAAAAAGTGATGTTTTGATAACAAATGTTGATTTATTGATAGCTTTAGGTGGGGACGGAACAATACTTAGAGCTGTAAGATTGCTTGGCGGCAAAGATGTGCCAATCCTTGGGGTTAACCTGGGTAAATTTGGTTTTCTTGCCGAAGTAGATGTGGAGAATCTTTACAATGTACTATCTCAAATTATTGAAGGAAAATATCAGTGTGACAAGAGGATGCTCCTTAGGTGTGAAGTAATTAAAGATGGCGAAAGTGTTTTAGAAAGAGATGTTTTAAATGAAGTTGTAGCCGGAAGAGGAGCTCAGCAAAGGCTTATAAGGTTTAAGGTCGATATTAACGGGAAATTTTTTGCAAATTATTCATCCGACTCAGTGATTTTGGCTACGCCAACCGGTTCCACGGCATATTCACTTTCCGCGGGGGGGCCACTGATATCGCCTGCGATCAAGGTAATGGTTATGACGCCGGTTTGCCCTCATTCTTTTTTCAACCGAAGTATTGTTTTATCCAAATCGGATGAAGTTTGCATCCGATGTATTGATAGGCACGCCATTCCTACAATAACTTTTGATGGTATAACGATTTCTCAACGAGAATCTTTTGACTATTTAAAAATAACTACTTCGTCTCGAGAAGTGAACTTAATTAAATTTGGCGAACGAGATTTTTATACTGTCCTGAAGGAAAAACTGGAAGCATGGACTCGAGTAGGGGGCTAATTAATGCTTCAAGAGCTCCACATTAAAAATCTTGTCTTAATTGATGAGGCTTACATAGAGTTTGGAAAAGACTTAAATGTGTTAACGGGGGAAACCGGAGCCGGCAAAACAGTTTTGGTGGAGGCCATAAGTTTATTATTAGGCGAGCGCACGGACTGTTCTCTTATTCGAACCGGATGCCAAGAAGCTCATATTGAAGGCTTGTTTACGTTAAAGAATGGTCCAAAAGAAGCGATTGAACAATTAAGGGAATTTACTTCAGATGATGATGCCCAGTATGTAGTTTCTCGTAGGATTTCAAGAGAAGGCAAGAATAAATGTTATATTAACGGCAAAATTGTAACATTAAATCGTCTTAAAGATATCGGCAATATTTTGGTAGATCTTCATGGACAGCATGAACACCAGTCTCTTTTAAAAGCATCGACTCATCTTGATTTATTGGATAGTTATGCCGGTCAAGAAGTTTTAGCTAAAAAAGAAGAATATGCTGAGGTTTATAATGAATTAATAATTTTACTTGAAAATTTAAAAGCTTTAAAAGAAAAGGCGCGAGAGCGCGCGAGAAAAGATGATTTGCTTCATTTTCAAATCGAAGAGATCGAAAAAGCCGATTTAAAATTGAGCGAAGAGGATGATTTAAAAAAAGAAAGAGATGTTTTAAGTAATATTGAAAAAATTAGTAAAGCCGTCAATTTTAGTTGCGAAACCATTTCGGGCGATACACAGTATTGCGTACATGACCTTTTGGCCGGTGTGGAAGGATCACTGTCGAAAGTTTTTGAATTTGACTCTGAATTAGCTGATATTTACCAAAGAATTAAAAATATCTCTTTTGAGATGGACGACTTGGGGCAGTTACTAAGTCTTTACGCGGAGGGATTGAGATATAACCCCGGTAGACTTGAAGAAATAGAAGATAGATTAGCTGCAATTAATTTATTAAAAAAGAAATACGGTGAAAGCATTGAAGAAATACTCGCTTTTAAAAATCAAGCTCAAGCTGAAGTTGATTCTTTGATGACGGCAGAAAGTCGTCTTAGTGAACTTGAGCTTGATTTAGTCAAAAAAAATAAGAGGATTGCGGTTGTTGCAAAGGCCCTTTCTAAAGAACGCAAAAAAGCTGCATTAAATTTTGAAAAGGAAGTCACTCAACAGTTATCTGAGCTAAATATGCCAAAAGTTAAATTTAGCGTGCAGATATTAAATGAAAAATTGGGAGATGTAGAGGGTGGAATTTTAATATCAGGAGAGAGGTTCAAGTATTTTCCCGGCGGATTGGATATTGTTGAATTTATGATATCACCCAACCCGGGCGAGCCGCTAAAACCGCTGGCGAAGATAGCCAGCGGGGGAGAAATATCGCGTATTATGCTTGCATTAAAGGGTATCCTTGCCAAGGTCGACTCGATTCCCACCTTAATTTTTGATGAGATTGACAGTGGAGTCGGGGGAGAGACGGCTGGTTTTGTTGGTCAAAAAGTGGGAATTCTTTCCGATACTCATCAAGTAATTTGCATTACGCATTTGCCTCAAATTGCTGCTTTTGCTAATGGCCACTTCCGTGTTTTTAAAAAAGAGAAGGACGGTAGAACACAGACCTTTGTTGAAGCCCTGTCTTTTGATGATAGAATTGATGAAATGGCTCGCATGCTAAGCGGAAGAAGTGAAGTGACAGAACTTTCTAAAAAACACGCCTTAGAGTTAATTGAGTTTGCAAAAAAAACAGTTGGAGGGGCATGTCTTTTAAATTAAGATATGTTAAAAAATCACCGTTGAGTGTTTATAGAAAGCGCAGGAGACGCGCATTTTTTTATTTGGCCTGCACTGCTTGCTTGTTTGTCGTCTTTTTATCTTTTTATTTTTTATACTTTATTGGCGGAAAGACGGTTGCTCAAAGTAAAATTCAATCTGAAATTATCCCGGATATCGATGAGAAAACCATAGAACTTTATCCGGCTTTTTGTAGGGTAGACTCAGGTGTTTCTGTATTTTTACCGGTAGAAATATTTGATGTGCTTGGGGTAGGGTATCATCAAGCAGAATCAGTAAAGGCTTTTAATCTTATTCCTTTAGGGGAGAAAATTGAGGTGCCAAGTGGTGAAAAAATTAAATTAAAAGGGAAAAAAGAAATTAAGGGGGTTACTTATTTTGTGATGAATAGTAGAGGAAGAGGGACTTCACGAACTTCAGCCGCAGATATAGCCGTGAGTCCAAATGCATGGATAAAAAGCCCGGTTGACGGAGTTGTAACCAAAATAAAAACTTATTTTTTATACGGAAAATATTCAGATTTTCACATTGAAATTGAACCATCGGGGCATCCGGAACTGAGGGTAGTACTCATTCATCTTGATGATATGGACGTTTGTGAGGGGGCCAAGGTTAAGGCGAAAGAAACTCTCTTGGGGAAAGTTAGGCATTTTGGCGATAAATTTAATTCTCAGATAGAGAATTATATCCCAAAAAAATGTGACCACGTTCATTTGCAAGTAAATAAATATTTGTCGGAGGATGGTTGAAACAAATGCAGCATGTTGGAATCGCGATGATGGATCGCATGACAAAAAATCTTGTTAAACGTCTTAAGTCCGGGGATATTGCAATAATTGATCACGTTGATCTCGACAGGGTGACCGCAGAATCTCTTTTGGAATCGGGCGTTGAGGTTGTAATTAATGCTTCCGGTTTTATATCCGGTAGATATCCGAATGTCGGCCCTCTTTTGTTGGCATCGGGAGGAGTTTATCTTATTGATTCAGTGGGGAAAGATATTTTTAGCGACGTTAAAGAAGGTGATCAAATCCTTGTTCGAAGAGGTAGCGTTTTTTCCAAAGGAAGGGTTTTGACAAGCGGAGAGGTTCTTACTGTTCCAATAATCAAAGAAAAGATGGAGCAAGCGAAAAACAATATTGGTATCGAACTGGAAAAATTTGCAACCAATACGCTTTATTATATGCAAAAAGAGAAAAGCTTGCTTTCGGAAGATGTAAAAATTCCTGAATCTTCTGTTAAATTTGCCGGTCGTCATGCCTTAATTGTTGTACGAGGATATGATTATAAGGCCGATTTGCGGACATTGCGTTCATATATTCGGGAAATGAAGCCCGTACTGATAGGGGTCGACGGTGGGGCTGATGCTATAATTGAGCAAGGATATAAACCGGATATAATCGTTGGAGACATGGATAGCGTGACGGATAAGGCTTTAAAGAGTGGAGCAGAATTAATAGTACATGCGTATAAAAATGGTAGAGCACCTGGTCTTGAGCGTTTAAAGAAGCTAAATTTACCTTCAAAAACATTTAGTGCCCCCGGGACAAGTGAAGACATTGCAATGCTTCTGGCTTACGAAAAGGGTGCGGATTTACTCGTGGCCGTTGGGACTCACGCTCACCTGGTTGAATTTTTAGATAAAGGCAGAGCGGGTATGGCTAGTACTTTTTTAGTTAGGCTCAAAGTTGGAGAGAGGCTGGTTGACGCGAAAGGGGTTAGTAAATTGTACCAGAGCAAAGCAAAACTCTCTCATCTATTGGTTTTAATTGTTGCTGCTATAACTACTACTATAGTTATAATTGTATCTTCGACAACGATAAGGGGACTTATCAGATTGGCAATTTTAAAATTTAATCTTTATTTTGGATTTTAAAGGAGGAGACTATATATGCTGGATTTTAGATATCACATAACTTCACTTGTTGCTGTATTTCTTGCTTTAGCCTTAGGGATACTTCTTGGCTCGGTAATTGTAGATAAAGGCATCATAGCAGAACAACAAGGGGCTTTAATTGATAGTGTTAAATCTGACGTAAAACAAGTTCAGAGCGAAAACAAAGTTTTAAAAAAAGATCTCGATGAAACCAAAGAGTTGCAAGATAAATTGATTCCCTTGGTTGTTCAGGAACGCCTTTCCGGGAAAAATGTCGTTTTTATTTCCGGCGCGACCGTTTCTGACGATCTTAAAAGTTATTTATTCGAGTCTGTTGGCAAAGCGGGAGCTCAGAGTCTTTGTATCAATATTTCCGGTGGTTTAGGTCTTGACGACCCGGAAACGAAAAACCGGTTGTCTTTATTTTTCCCGGAAGAGAATCTTTCCGAGGAGGACCTAAAATCCAAAATAATTGAAAGGCTTGCAATCGAATTGGCAACTCCTTCCGATGAGGTGTTTCTTAAGGAATTGATTGATATGGGAATTGTAAAAATGCAAGGAAATGGCACTTTGCCCGCGAATTGTTTTGTGTTTATCGGCGCCGACTTATCTGACTTTAATCCGGAGGCAGTAGATTTGGCTCTAATCGCTCAACTTAATAATTTTAATTTACCGATTGTGGGTATTGAAACCGAGAAAGTAAAGAACTCCTGTATTCCACTGTATCAAGAGGCCGGTGTTTCCACGATTGATAATGTTGATACTGTTCCCGGACAAATATCGCTTATTTATACACTACGCGGCGTAGCCGGAAATTTTGGGACAAAGTCATCGGCTGAAAAATTATTACCGGTTGTGACTTCTCAATGATGAGGGGAGATTAGTGGCAAAGATAGTCGCGTTGATTCCCGCGTTTAATGAAGAGAAAAGGATAACAAAAACTGTTGAGGGCTTAAAAAAAGTTTCCGATATTAACAGGATTGTTGTTGTTGATGATGGCTCAACCGATGATACGGCTAAACTGGCAGAAAAAGCCGAGGCCGAAGTTGTAAGCTTAAAAGAAAATTTAGGCAAAGGCGGAGCTTTAAATAGGATTCTCAAAACGCTTGACTATGATATTTTGCTGTTGATTGACGGAGATTTAAGCGAGTCCGCCGCAGAGGCCGGGAAATTGCTTGAGCCGGTAATTGCGGGAGATGTCGATATGACGATTGCCGATTTCCCAAAGCCTGACACAAAAGGCGGTTTTGGTTTAGTTAAAGGAGTTGCTCGATGGGGGATTAGAAGACTTACAGGAGCAGAAATGGATGAACCCTTATCCGGCCAGAGGGCGATAAAAAGAGTCGTTATTGAAAAAATAAACGAGTTTAGCGACGGGTTTGGCGTAGAAGTAGGTATGACCATAGATGCTCTACAAAAAGGTTTTAAGGTGAAAGAGGTGCCAACCACAATGTCTCATGCTGAAACGGGAAGGGACATTCGGGGTTTTATGCATAGAGGCCGTCAATTTTTAGATGTTATTAAAGTTGTTTTAAATCATTCGAGGTAAAAATATGTTTCAATTTATTTGTTTGTCGGCAATCTCATTTTTAGTTAGCCTAATTTTTCTTAAATATCTTCTCTCTTTGCTGTCATCTTCAGTATATACTTGTTTAAATTTTCGGAATAAACTTTTGCCGGCGGGGACGGGCCTGCTTTTTCCTATGGTTTTTTTGGTTACCATGGTTTTGGTTGCTTTTTTTGGCGGAGGAAGTTTTTCTAAAATTTCGAGCTCTTCCCTTATTTTACTTGTTTTAATTTTGGGGCTTGCGCTCTTGGGCGTACTTGATGATTTGCTTGGTGATAGGAGTATCTCCGGATTTAAGGGCCATTTTGGCGAGCTTGCTCGCGGTAAATTAACCACCGGGGCGCTTAAGGCTTTGGGCGGAGGAATTCTATCCTTTTTCGTCGCAGCTCCTTTTTCCGCAAGTATTGTTACTCAAATTATAAATGCGCTTGTTATTGCCTTGTTTATTAACGTGTTTAATCTTTTAGATCTTCGGCCCGGACGTGCCCTAAAAGTTTTTTTAATATTGGGGTTGGTTATATCCCTTTTTTCTTGGCGAGGCGCTAATATTTGGGGCATTTTTTTTGGTCCTGTCCTCGTGCTTCTTTGGGTTGACTTAAAAGAGAAAGGTATGCTCGGAGATGTTGGCTCGAATGTTTTGGGAGGTATTGTGGGGTTTAGTTGTGTAATCAATTTTGGTTGGATTACAAATTTTTTTATTTTGGTTGTTTTAATTGCGGTTAATTTGTATTCTGAGAATAATTCAATTTCAAAATTGATTGAAAAAGTTTCGGTATTGCGCTGGTTCGATAAATTGGGAAGAAAAGCTTAACTGTTAGGGAGGTTTTGTTTTGGCTAAACACATATTTGTTACCGGTGGGGTTGTTTCATCGCTTGGGAAAGGGATTACAGCTGCCTCTCTCGGTCGTTTGCTTAAAAGCAGGGGGATGAAGGTAACCGTCCAAAAATTGGACCCGTATTTAAATGTTGACCCAGGCACAATGAGTCCATATCAGCACGGAGAGGTGTTTGTTACCGATGATGGTGCGGAAACCGATTTAGACTTGGGACATTATGAAAGGTTTATAGATGAAAGCTTAAAGCGCGACAGCAATGTTACGGCCGGTTCAATATATTGGTCAATTGTTACCAAAGAGCGTCGAGGAGATTTTTTAGGTGGAACAGTTCAAGTAATTCCACATGTAACCAATGAAATCAAAGAGAGAATTTTAAGATTGGGGAAAGAAAACAAAACCGATGTTGTTATAACTGAAATAGGTGGAACAGTTGGCGATATTGAGAGCCTTCCTTTTCTTGAAGCCATACGGCAATTTAAAAAAGATATTGGAAAAGAAAATGTGTTTTATATACATGTTACTTTAATACCATATCTTAATGCGTCTGCTGAGTTAAAAACAAAGCCTACTCAGCATAGTGTAAAAGAGTTGCGCAGCATCGGCATTCAACCGGATGCTATTGTTTGCAGGTCCGAAAGACCAATTAATGATGATATTAGAAGAAAAATAGCCTTATTTTGCGATATCGACCTCAATGCAGTAATTTCAACGGTGAATGTAGATACCATTTATGAAGTTCCGCTTATTTTACATGCAGAGGGGCTTGACGATATAGCGGTAGAACATCTGAAGCTCGATGGGAAAGAAGCAGATCTTTCTGAATGGAAGAGCTTGGTTAAAAGAATAAAGAGTTTGAAAGAAAACATAATAATTGCCCTTGTTGGGAAATATGTTCAGCTTCCGGATGCTTATTTAAGCATAGTTGAGGCCTTAAAACATGCCGGTTTTTATCATGAAGTTGACGTCGAAATTCAGTGGGTCGATGCGGAAACGATGGGGTCCGAAGAGGTTGAAAGGAAGTTGGCAAATGTTGATGGGATTTTAGTTCCCGGTGGATTTGGTATTCGAGGGGTAGAAGGTAAAATCAGTGCGGTGAAATACGCAAGAGAAAATAGCATACCTTTTCTTGGAATTTGCCTGGGAATGCAGTGTGCTGTGGCTGAATTCGCGCGCAATGTTGTTGGTCTTAAAGATGCAAACAGCTCGGAGTTTGATTCAACTACACCGTATCCTGTAATTGATTTATTGCCCGAACAGAAAGATGTTGAAGACATGGGTGGGACCATGCGTCTTGGTCTTTATCCTTGCAAAATCGACATAGGGACTAAAACCGGCGAGGCATACAATGACGAAGTTGTTTATGAGAGGCACAGACATCGTTACGAGGTTAATAACATTTATAGGCAATCGCTTGTTGATAGCGGTCTTGTTTTAAGTGGTTTATCTCCGGACGGAAGGTTGGTTGAAATTGTTGAGCTTGCCAATCACCCATGGTTTGTCGCGTGCCAATTTCATCCTGAATTCAAATCAAGGCCAACTAAGCCCCATCCCATATTTAGAGATTTTATCGGTGCGGCCATTGAAAAAGCAAAGACAAGAGGGGCAACTAACGACTGAAAGGGGAAGAGATGATTAATTCTGTTCGGTTGGTTAAAAATTTTGTTGAGATTGCTCAAATTGAAAGCGAAAGTTTCAAAGAAAAGAAATTAGCGCAGTTAATTATTAACAAAATGGCACATATGGGTGTTGATGTTAGAGTAGATTTTGCTCAAGAACAAGTTGGAAGCAATACGGGAAACGTAGTTATCAGATTACCGGGAAAAAAGTCGGCTCCCACGTTATTATTTTTAGCTCATATGGATACTGTATCTCCCGGGGCTGGGGTGCAACCGGTAATTGATAACGGAGTTATTCGAAGTGGCGGGGACACGATATTGGGTGCAGATGACAAGGCGGGCATCGCTGCGATTCTTGAGGCAATTCAAATTTTAAGGGATGAACATATTGGGCATGGGAATATTGTAATTATTTTTACAGTAGCTGAAGAAAAAGGAAGTCTTGGTGCAAAGAATTTAGACTATGGTGCTTTAAAGGTTGATTACACTTTTGTTTTGGATGGAGATGGACCTGTTGGAAATATAATTACCAAAACGTCTTCACAAAGTATTATAAGGGCAAAATTTATTGGTAAAGCAGCTCATGCTGGAATCTCTCCCGAGTTAGGGGCCGACACCATTCAAGCAGCAGCCAAAGCAATTTCGAAAATGAAGTTAGGAAAAGTAGATGAGGAAACTACGGCAAATATCGGTGTGGTTAAAGGCGGCACATCCTTTAATATAATTCCCGCAGTGACATATGTTGAAGGTGAAGCAAGGAGTTTTTCGGCGGAGAAGCTGAAAACGCAAATTGAACACATGGATAATTGTTTTAATGAAGGGGCAAGAGAATTTAATGTAAAAGTTGAAGTTAAAGTAAAAAGTGGGTTTACCGCTTACAACTTAGAATCAAGTGATAAAGTTGTAAGCATTGCCTCAGCTGCTATTAAAAATATTGGTCTTAACCCTGAGTTGGTGGCTAGCAGGGGCGGAAGTGACGCAAATGTATTAAACGAAAAAGGAATTAGTGCGGTTAATCTGGGAATTGGAATGGAAAATCCTCACTCAAGAGATGAAAGCATTGCGGTTGAACAACTTGAATTGTTAACCAAGGTTTTACTTGAAATCATAAAAATTGAGTCGTGAAAATGAAACATGATAAATTTTAAAGAAGGTTTTGTAACTAAAATTATTCGGCAAAGAAAAGGTTTAACTGAGGTTAAGGTTAAACTTGAAGGTAAGTGTTGTGATGCAATAAATTTTGATGGTTTAACTGGCGATATTGCCGTTGAAGATAAAGTTGTTTTAAACACTACTGCGGTAGAGCTTGGTTTAGGTACGGGTGGGAAACATTTTGTGTTGTGGAATCTTAGGCATCATTTTGTTAATACCTCCAAATCTGGTCACATTATGAAATTAAGATATACTCCTCTTCAAATGAAGTTTCTCTCCGTTGAGGAACAAGAAAGCCCCTATCATACGGATATGCAAAATACAGATTTAGACGGAATGCCGGTTATTATAGGGACTTTGCACAGCCAATTGCCACCGGCGGTTGCCACCATAAAAGAAATGGATTCATCGGTTAAGATTGCGTATATAATGACAGATGGTGGTGCCCTGCCTATTATTTTAAGTAATTTGGTTGAAAAATTGAAAAGTTTAAAGCTTATTGATTCGACCATAACCGTTGGTCATGCTTTTGGTGGCGATTATGAAGCGGTAAACATCTACAGTGGGCTAATCGCTGCAAAATATGTTGCTGAAGCTGACATTGCTGTTGTGATTATGGGTCCGGGAATCGTAGGGACCGACTCTCCTTTGGGATTTACCGGAATAGAGCAAGGTGAAATTATTAATGCTGCAAATTCGTTAAACGGAAAGGCTATTGCCATTCCCCGAATAAGCTTTAAAGATAAACGAAAACGGCATTTTGGTATAAGCCATCACACCCTTACCGCCTTATCGAAAGTTGCTCTTACGAGATCTGTGGTAACTTTGCCGGAGATGTCTGAAGATAAAATTAAAGTTTTAGAAAACCAGTTTAAGGAAAGAGAAATAAACACTAAACATCAAGTAGAGGTTATGCCTAATAATATAACTCTACCGGTACTTAAGAAACATGATTTAAAAATTACAACGATGGGTAGAACCATTTTAGATGAACCTGAATTTTTTAAAGCAGCCGGTTGTGCCGGGATTTATGCTTTGAGATTAATAAGAGATTAGGTGAAAGATTTGCGGGAAGTTGAGCAACTTGGTAAAAAACACAAAAAAATAAAGTCCCAGGTTAAGTTCAAAGGTAAAATATTGAATTTACGTGTAGATGAGGTTGAACTTCCCAATGGGAGGGTGGTTGAAAGAGAGGTTGTTGAGCACAGAGGGGCGGTTGGAATAGTTCCGGTTACAAATAAAAATGAAGTTATTTTGCTTAGACAATACAGATATCCAATCAATGAGGTAATTTGGGAAATACCGGCCGGGTTACTTGATAGAAAAGAAAATCCTTTAGATTGTGCAATTCGCGAGCTAAAAGAAGAAACGGGTTGTAGTGCCAAAAAATTTATTAAAATGGCGGAATTTTATCTCACCCCGGGGAACAGCAATGAGTATTTTTACTTGTATTTAGCGAGGGACCTAAATAGAGGAGAAGTTGAATTAGAGGAAGATGAGTTTTTGGAGTCAAAAGATGTACTCTTTCAGGATGCTTTGGAAATGATCGTTGATAATGAAATTAAGGATGCAAAGACCATTGTTGGTTTATGTTTGGCTGAAAAGTTTTTAAGGATTTAAAGGAAAATTATGAAGCAATTGTTAAGAGATTATTTGAACTTTCAAAGCGTCGAAAGGGGTTTGGCGAAGAATTCACTTCAAGCTTATGAAGGAGACTTAAATAAGTATTTAGAGTTTCTTGAGAAGAACAAGATAAGATCGGTTGACAAAATAAGCTATCAGGATGTCTTAAATTATTTAACAAGTCTTAAGAAAAAAGGGCTGGCTTCGACAACGATATCGCGCAATGTTGCGGCAATAAAGACGTTTCACAAGTTTTTAGTTCGAGAAGGGACAACGGAGAATTTTCCGACTGCAAATCTTAAATTTCCCAAGATTCCGCGCAAACTTCCAAAGGTTTTTTCGGTTGATGAAGTTGTAAAATTACTTGAGCAGCCTCATGGCCAAGTGCCTGCAAGTCTTAGAGATAAAGCAATTTTGGAAGTTCTTTACGGAGCGGGGGTTAGAGTGTCTGAGTTGGTTTTTTTAAATGTTGACGATATTGATTTTGAATCAGGATACATACGAGTTTTTGGCAAGGGCTCAAAAGAGCGTATTGTCCCGGTAGGTTCTTATGCACTTGAGGCAATATCAGAATATATAAAAAAAGGCAGGATAAAACTGATAAAGGGCTATCACAGCGGGGCACTTTTCTTAAATCAACACGGAAAGCGTTTAACCAGACAAGGATGTTGGAAGATTTTAAACAAATATGCCAAGCAAGCCGGTTTGGAAGACATCCACCCTCACTCTTTGCGCCACTCTTTTGCAACGAGTTTATTGCAAGCAGGAGCGGATTTACGTTCCGTTCAGGAGATGCTTGGTCATGCCGATATATCAACGACTCAAATTTATACCCATGTAACAAGAGAGCATTTAAAGGAAGTTTATATGCTGACTCATCCGAAGGCGAAGAAGATATAAAAGCAAGGGTAAAGTTCAAGTCATCAGCCGTCAGACTCCAGCCTCCAGGAAAAGCAAATGGATGAGTGGAGAGAAAGCATAAGGGTAAAAAGGAGCTGGCGACATAGCAACGTGGTGACGTAGAAACCAAGTAGCCAAGAAACTAAGGAACCAGGAAGCTGGCGACTGATTGGATTACGGGGTAATTGGTAGAAATTAAGTGGAGATTTCGAATAAATAATTGTTAATCTCTACCAATCTCAATAAGTTTCTATAAATTACAATGAATCACTATAAATTACTATTAGTCTCAACGAAGCTATCTCATAAGCAGCAGATGGCAGATGCCTGCCCGCCTCTGGCGGGGCAGATAGCGAAGAGTATAGAGCAGAGAGCGTATGGTTAAAACCAAAAGTGAAAATATCTATCCGTCATTGCGAGCACCTCACCCCAGTCTAACTGGGGTGATTTAAGAAAGAAACAAGGTTTTGGTATGGAGAGTAGTGAGCTTGTTACTTAGGAGCCTTGTTTTGTAAGGCGTGGCAATCTCAAGATTACCTCATAGTTACCACCCCTTGTCTATCTTTTGATAGGCAAGGGGTATATTAGGTATTAAAAAATTAAGAGGAGATAATTTGAAAAAAGAAAGTTTTAATCGGGTGATAATCATAGTTTTAGACAGCGTGGGCGTTGGGGGGCTTCCCGATGCTTACAAGTATGGCGATGAGGGAAGCAACACACTTGCTAACACCGCCAAAACTGTCGGAGGTTTAAATATTCCCAACTTTAAGAAGCTCGGTCTCGGAAACATCATTAAAGTTGAAGGCGTTGAGCCATCAAAGAGCCCCATGGCTTCTTACGGCAAGATGACCGAAAGGTCAGCAGGCAAAGATACAACCACCGGTCACTGGGAGCTCATGGGCATTTGTCTTCCCGACCCGTTTCCGGTTTACCCAAACGGTTTTCCAAAAGAGGTAATCGATGAATTTGAAAAGAAAATCGGCAGAAAAATTTTGTGTAACAAGCCCGCTTCCGGCACTGAAATAATTAAAAAATTGGGCGAAGAACATATGAAAACGGGCAAACCAATCATTTACACATCGGCAGATAGTGTTTTTCAAATTGCCGCGCATAAAGAAACAATTCCACTTAAAGAGCTTTATGAAATGTGTGAGGTTGCTCGAGATATTTTGAGAGGGGAGCACAGTGTTTGTAGAGTGATAGCCAGGCCATTTATTGGAGAACCCGGCTCTTTTGTTCGCACGACCGAAAGACGTGATTATTCCGTCAAACCTCCCGGCAAAACCGTTTTGGACTATGCAACAGATGTGGGATTCGAAGTATTTGCTGTCGGAAAGATAGGCGAAATATTTGTCAATCAGGGCATAACTGAAGCATTACACATTGACAACAACATGGATGGGGTAGATAAAACTCTGGCTTATATGGAGAAAAAAGATAAAGGAATCATATTTACAAATCTTGTGGATTTCGACATGCTCTGGGGGCACAGAAACAATCCGGAGGGCTATGCCAAGGGTTTAGAAGAAATAGATAAACGAATTCCGGAAATTATCGAGAACCTAAAGTCAGATGACATCCTTGTATTTACGGCTGATCATGGATGTGATCCAACAACCCCAAGCACCGATCACTCCAGGGAATATGTTCCATTGATTGTTTACGGAGAAAGGATAAAATCTGGTGTAAACCTGGGAATTTGTAAAACATTCTCTGATTTGGGTAAAACCATAGCGGACTTGATGAATTTTGATGCGCCGGTTGAAGGAGAAAGTTTCGCGGAAATAATAGTGGTTTAAAAACAACCACTATTATTTTTCTATATTTAGCACTATAAATCACCGGTGTGCGCGTTTAAAGCGAAGCAATTTGAAAAAGTTTAATAATTGATTTGTTCATTTTCTTACTCGCCNNAGACGAAGGAATTTTGTAAAATCTACAAATGTTGAGATTAATAAAGAGATTTTATCGAAATTCCTGAGCTGGGCGGCCCGATCATTTTTTGAACGGCTCCAAAATAACGGTTGTTCAGGCGCCTGCAGAACTCGTCAAGCTAAACCATATCCTTACCTTTGGCTTTTAGCCAAAACTTCCAACTACGTTGTAAGATGGATATAAGCCTGACTCAGACAGCTTCGGCCTTTTCCCTGAACAACCTGTTTTTCCGCCTAAAAATAATATGGCGATTAAAAAAATAGCATGCTCATATGTTTACCCGCTGCAGGAGAGGGCCTGCCCGCCTTTGGAGGGTTGCTGTCCACCCGACCCACCGGGATTTTAAAAAACAAAATCTTTAAAAACTCTTTTGATTTTCCCGGAGGCTGAGGACTGGCAGCTGGAGTCTGTTTTTAAATGACCCTTCGTTTCTCCCCTTTGTTCCTCTCCAGGGTCATCCCGGAACGAAATGAGGGATGATATGGCGTTTAAATAAAACAGTGTACTCTCATATATGCTTGCCCGCCTCTGGTGAGAGAAGCGTTAGCGACGCGGCAATCTCATAAACAACAGATGGCTAATTGCATTTAGTTTAAGCATTTTCAATTTTTCTATATCGTTTTTCATTCTTCATTCTTATCTTTTCATTTAAAACAGCCTGGTAGCTGGAGGCTGGAAGTTGATCTTTTGACTCTTGAATAACGAAGTGGTTGATTTCTGACTGCTTTTTGTCTTATAAAGTCATCTGATAGAGGTTGACACGGATAGGCCAGAATTGAAATCACCACGACTAACTCCAATGCTATAAGTATATTAAGATTCAAATACATGGAATATTTGGGAGAATAAAAAGGCTTGCTCGTGTAAATAAATTATGACAATATTTAATTATCAGTATCTCCTGTTGGTGAAATGTAAATTTAAACAAAGGAGAGCAAATATGAAAGAGCAGCCTAAAAAACTTTACCGTTCCAAAAAAGACAGGATTATTGCCGGAGTTTGTGGAGGATTGGGAAAACATTTTAATGTAGACCCCGTTTTGCTGCGAATAGTTTTTGTCGCGCTTACGCTTATAAATGGTGCAGGAGTTATCCTTTACTTAATTTTGGCAATAATTGTCCCTAATGAATCTAATGAGAAGGTAACCGCCGATAAAAAGGGAAAAATCAAAGAAATTGCTGAAGAAGTTACAAAAGGAGCTCAGTCTGTTGCTGGTGAGGTTGCAAAAGAAGCTAAATCACTTGCAAGCGAATTACAAGAGAAGCAAGGCTGGTTTTCAGACAAACGAAATCTCTTGGGGATAATTATCATACTCATCGGAGTGGTTGCTCTTTTAGATCAGGTTTTACCGATGGTTTTTAATTGGAATATATTCTGGCCCATGCTCATAATTTTGGTTGGTGTCTACATAATCTTTCGTAAGTAAGGGGTAATTATGAAAGATAATGGGAAAAAGCCCGAAGAAAAAAAGGAAATTTCTGAGTCTGTTTTAAAGGAAGAACCAAAGACAGCAAAAGAAACTCAACCATCCGAAAAAAAGATGAGAAAAGATGGATTTAACTTTGGCAATTTATTTCTCGGAATATTTCTTATTTTTTTAGGCATCGTGCTTCTTGGTAAGAGCACCGGGTGGTATGAAGTCAATATTAGCGTTAACCTTTGGCAGCTTTGGCCCTTGTTAATCATCTTCATCGGTCTTTCCCTTCTTTCGCGAGGTAGATGGAGTTCATTTATTATCACCGTGGTTGTTACAATTATTGTCATCGCTATAGTTGGATTTATGATGTTTTTTGGCATGGGCACTAAAAACGGAAAGATAAGTAAAAATATTGAAAATATTTCCATTAAGAAAGAGTACGGGGTTGATTCTGCTCTAATACGAGTAGAAACGGGTGCCGGGAGGCTGAAGATAGATGGAGGGGGCCAAGATCTTATTTTCGGAGAATTTGAGTCCGACTTTTTAATGCTTGACACGGAGTCCGAGGTTGAAGGGGATATTCAGAAGGTAACGATTAGAACCACGGGAAATTGGAGGGGATTTGGGATGCCTGCAAATGATTTAAAGCTTTCAATTAACCCGGATATCCCGGTTAAGATTGAACTTGCAACCGGGGCTATTGATATGGATATCAATTTAAGTGAGGTTGCCGCAAAATCTATTGATATTGATAGCGGTGTATCAAGTCTCGAGCTGGTTATGGGCGACAAAGTTAGTTCGAGTATCGTAAAAATAAACTCTGGCGTCAATTCAATAGATGTTACTCTCCCACGGACGGTAGGTGCAAGGCTGACAATTGATGCTGCTCTGACCTCAAAAGATCTCAATGGTTTTAAAAAGTTAGATTCAAATATTTACGAATCCTACAACTATGATATCGCTGATAAAATAATTGATATCGATCTTAATGTTGGAGCTTCCAGTATAAGTATTGACTGGAAGTAATCAACCAATTTATTGGCCAAAATTTTACTTTCACTTATTTTTAAAAACAGCTCAGCATGAGTTTAATTTTAAAAATTGAACTTGAACTTAGAACTTGTTACAAATTATCGTTTCTGTTATTGTCACGAATAGATTAATTTCACAAGAGGTATAAGATGAGAACCTGCGATGTAATAGCTAAAAAGCGTGATGGTGGAAAACTTACGTCAAAAGAACTTGAGTTCGTAGTGCAGGGCTTTATCGAAGAAGAAATCACCGATTACCAAATGTCGGCGTTTCTTATGGCCTGCTATATCAGAGGTCTGGATATCGATGAAACCGGCAACTTAACTAAAGTTATGGCTTCTTCCGGTGAACAAGTAGATTTAAGTGCAATTTCGGGTATAAAGGTCGACAAACACAGTACGGGCGGAATTGGAGATAAAACAACTTTGGTTGTTGGCCCTCTGGTTGCTGCGGCCGGTGTTCCTGTAGCTAAGATGTCGGGGCGCGGTTTAGGTTATACCGGGGGTACAATTGATAAGCTTGAATCCATTCCCGAATTTAATCCATATCTTAAGGAAAATGAATTTATTAGGCAGGTATCTAAAATTGGAATTGCTATTGTTGGCGCGACTGAAAACATAAACCCGGCTGATAAGAAAATTTATGCCCTTAGGGATGTTACCGCCACGGTTTCAAGTATACCTTTGATTGCCTCAAGCATTATGAGCAAAAAAATTGCCGGCGGGGCGGATGCAATTGTTTTAGATGTAAAGGTTGGCTCCGGTGCTTTTATGAAGAAGCCGGATGACGCCAGAGAATTGGCCAAGTTGATGGTGAATATCGGGGAGAAGGCCGGGCGAAAAACGGTTGCGGTGATTACAAATATGAATGAACCGCTTGGATTTACGGTTGGGAATGCTCTTGAAGTTAAAGAGGCAATAGATACGCTTAAAGGGAAAGGGCCCAAAGATTTAACGGAGCTTTGTCTCACCATAGGTTCTCATATGCTTGTTTTGGGTGAAGCGGAAACGAGTGTTAAATCGGCAAGGGAAAAGTTAGAGGAGGTTATTTGCTCGGGTAAGGCGCTTAAAAAGTTTGCTCAGTTTGTTGAAGCGCAGGATGGGAATCCGGAAGTAATTGATAATTATGATATTTTGCCAAGAGCAAAGATAGTTTCCGACTATATTGCATCAGGTGACGGTTATATTTCGTCAATTGATGCGGAAGCTGTAGGAAAAGCTGCTTTGGAGCTGGGCGCGGGCCGCGCAACCAAGGATGATAAGATAGACAGTTCCGTGGGCATCGTTTTGAAGCACAAGGTTGGGGACCATGTTGAAGCGGGCGATGTCTTGGTTGAAATTCACGCAAACGATATTGTTCTGCTTGACCGAGCCGATACGATTATAGATAATGCTATAAGTATTTCAAAAGAGAAGCTGGAGAAGAAAGCAATGGTAATGGAAGTGATTAGCTGAGAGCGTAGAGCTGAGAGAATAGAGCTTAGGATGATCTTTTTAAGAATTTCATCTTTTATTTTTTTGGTCTTAAAATTTTAAATTTTTCTATATCGTTTTTATTTTTTAATTTTTATTTTTTCATTAAATCACTACCGACTAACCACGGAGGAACGATGGCAGAAAATGTATTAGAACTTATAGGTAATACCCCGATTGTCAAGATTAAAAAGATGAATCCAAATCCCAATGTTACTATTTACGCAAAACTTGAAGGATTTAATCCCGGTGGTTCCATTAAGGACCGTGTCGCCAAATATATGATAGAGAAGGCTGAGGAGTCCGGGGAATTAACCAAAGATAAAATTATTATCGAGGCAACGAGCGGGAATACCGGAATTGGCCTTGCTTTGGTTTCAGCAGTTAAAGGCTATAAATGTCTAATTGTTATGCCTGAATCAATGAGCATTGAGCGGAGAAGGATATTAAAAGCTTTTGGCGCCGATATTCTGCTTACGCCGGCCGAAGGGAAGATGCCCGGAGCTATCAAAAAAGCCGAAGAACTTGCTAAAGATCCCAAGTATTTTGCGACAAAACAATTTGAAAATCTTAACAACATGCTTACTCATTACGAAACGACGAGTCAAGAAATCTTAAAACAGGTTGGGAAAGTGGATGTTTTTGTTGCCGGAATTGGGACAAGCGGGACAATTATGGGGATAGGCAAGAGACTTAAAGAGGTTAATCCAAACGTAAAAATTATTGGCGTTGAGCCGAGAATGGACTCAAAAATTCAAGGCCTTAAATGTTTGGATGAAGGGTATGTTCCCTTGATATATGATGAAAATATTTTAACTGAAAAAATTATAGCTGAAGATGAAGATGCTTTTAGAACCGCCAGAGAGCTTGCGAAAAAAGAGGGAATTTTTGTGGGGATTTCGTCCGGAATAGCTATGCATGAAGCGCAAAGGCAAGCGAGCATGATGGATAGCGGAACGGTGGTCACGGTATTTCCCGATAGCGGGGATAAATATTTAAGTACAGATTTGTTTAAGGAGTGTTAAGATGAAGCTCATTTTTAAAGTATGTAAATTTTTGGCGGCTATTCTTTGGATAGGACTATCTTTAGCTGTCATAGTGTATTTTTCTTCCGGCGCAATTGAACTTTTCTCAGCGGGCAAAATTTTACAGGGAATAATGTGGCTCATTTTGTTTATCGGGGTTCCGCTTGTCCTCTGCTTCGCGCTTTACACTTTGCTTTTATTTCCGATAAATTATTTTAGCATCAGGCTTAACGAAATGAGAAAAGCCGAGAATAAAGAATAAGAGCCGGAGTTAGCGTTATCTTTTGTGCCTCGGTTGCTTGCCCACCGATAGCAGGGCTTATGATCGCAGGCTCGTCATTGCGAGCACCTCACCCCAGTTTAACCGGGGTGATTTAAGAAAGAAACAAGGTTTT
>DFBH01000007.1 GCA_002366545.1 Candidatus Oleimmundimicrobium americanum
TGGTGGGCCCAGTAGGACTCGAACCTACGACACGCGGATTATGAGTCCGCTGCTCTAACCAACTGAGCTATGGGCCCAAAAACTTAATTATTATTCTCCACAACTCAATACTACAACACCTCTGATATAAATCGAGGCACTCTAATCCCTCGGTCTTAAACCTTGAAAGGTTTTTGGCCTCCGGGACCCCGGAGGCCCTATCGGGCCGAGGGGCCAACTGAGCTATGGGCCCAAAAATTTGCTTCACAAATTTAGTCGATAGTTTTTAGTTCATAGTTGGTAGTAAATTAAAAACCGCTACCATTAAGTGCAATAAAAATTATATCACCGAAACAACAATTAGCAAGAACACATACTGTAATTACTTGTTTAAATCATACAAATCATATTTATCAAAATATTTTGAAACATCGACGCTTGCCATCAAGAGAACCTTAATAAGATAAGTGCGTTTATCCAGTGGAACCAGCCACTTTAAGGCCTCAATTAAATCTTCCTCAATAACTCTTTCTCTTCCTGACTTTTTTGCAAACGATTCGGCTTTCTCCCGAATTTGAATCTCGACTTCCGGTATTTTGGATTTTGCCAACTTTTCAAATTTTTTAGGCACCATACCCAAAGCCCTCGCCTTTATCAAATGTAATTTCCTTAAAGCAACCGCATCCCATTCCAAAACCGATACCTCTGATTTAAAAAGTTGAGTTTAAAAATGTTTCCCAATCATTTATACACAAAAACAGAAAACTTTAATAACTCTATACTAAAATTACAAAATAACCGAAGTATTTGATTTTCACACACATATATGTCCCGACCAAATAGCGGATAAGATAACCTCGGGGATTAAAAACCATTACAGTGAAACTAGAAAACACGATGTTACATTAAACGCACTCCTCGATTCGCTTAAAAAAGTAACGTTAATAGGGCCGTAATTTTCCCAATAGCAACCGAACCTGAACACGTAAAATAATTTGATATTTCCCGAAAATCATAGGGATTATTTGGATTGCAATAAATCGTCGGTATTGAGAGGTTCAGCGGTTCGTATCAAGTTTCTCCCCGCATTTTTCGCCCTATACAGAGCTTTATCCGCTTGCAAAACAAGCTCTTCCATGCTTTTTGCATTAGACGGATAAGCCGCCAGTCCCGTGCTAATCGTTAATCCACCCGGAATGATATCTTCCAAAGGGAACTTATATTTTTCAATTGAAAATCTGATCCTTTCGGCGGTTTCAAGGGCCTCCTCTTTGTCTGTTTCCGGGAAAATAATGCAAAACTCATCTCCTCCATATCTTGCAACTATGTCATAAACACGGACTTCATTTTGAAGTAACGCAGCAAATTCTTTTAGAACTTTATTTCCTGCTATATGGCCGAAATTGTCATTGTACTGCTTAAAGCCATCAATATCCACGATGCTCATACTTAAAGGATGATTACTTCTTCTTGCTCTTTCTATCTCCTCAGCCAGTTTTGCTTGAAATGAGCGATAATTATGAAGCCTGGTAAGATCATCGGTTAAAGCAACCTCTTCAGCAGAACTATAAAGCTGAGCATTTTTTATAGCGACAGCGACTTGTTCAGCCGCAGTTGATACTAAACCGATTTCCTCTTTATTATATACCCTTTGCTCAACCCCAAAGAGACACAAAATACCAACCAATTGCTCTTTCGTCATCAACGGAACTCCGAAAAAGCCCTCACCCTCAATGTTTGCCTTGTGGTTTCTCTTATTTGATTTTTTTTGATAACGTTGCAAAACCATGGGTTTTCTATCAATAATTGCCAGTCTGCATAAAGAATCTTTAATTTTCGTGCTGAAAGCTTCTAACATATTCTCGCTTAACCCCCTGGACGCATAAGGGACAAGTTCGGCCTCTTGAAAAACATCGCAATTTACACACACCTTTAATTTACTGCCAATATTATTTAAAGCATCTTCACAACAATGCACTTCCGGAATTTCCCAACACCTTTGATTGATTAACTTAAAAGCCGGGCAATCAAAATTGGAACAGCTTTTAACCTCCCAACAAAAAGGAGCAGTTTTGGGATTAACAAGTAAAACAACCCCACTCTTAGCGTTGCCTATCAACATAAAAACATTTAAAACTTTTTTAAGGATAATTTTCAAATTCAGGGTAGAAGAAGCTACTTTGCTCACTTTAAATAATATTGAGAGGTTCCTGGTTTTCTCTTTAACTTTTCTCTCAAGAGCCTTGCTCCCCGCTTCAAGTTCTTTTTTTGACTTCAATAATTCTCGCTCAAATTTAGCTCTATCACCGCTTATTATTCCAACAAAAACTCCCACCAAAATTAGAATTAGACATCTTGACAACGATGCAAAAAAGCTGCTGCTCGAAAAATGATTGCTACTTAATAAATTTGGCAACAAGTGCGTTAAACCGAGAAGAATGCTTGTTATTAATCCACCTTTTAACCCCCACCAATAAGCGGCTAAAATAATGGGAACATAAAAAAGGTGGGTATAGACAATATCCATTTTTAAAACAAAGTGGAAAAATACTTCAATAAGGACGCAAAATAATAAAACAATTCCCGTATATAACATTTTCCTGCTATTTGAACAAAACTTGCTTTTTGATGCTTTCATGCGACCTTCTTTTCACAAAAATAATTTCACGAAAACAGCTTATATAAGATTATCGGCACAAAACACCAACCACTTAAATTAAAAAAGTGCCCACAACCTAATAATTTTAGGCGTGAACAACTTACAAAAAATTGTAATTGCACTTGTTTTTCAATGATGCCTTTCCCATTTATGTTTATAAACGGGAAAGGCATCAAAAATTAGGAATCAGGATTTAAAATTAATAACCGTTCTATTTAACTTCAATCTTTATTTCCTTGGGTTTTTCGGACTCCACCTTTGGAAGCTCTACTTCTAATACACCATCTTTTAAATTTGCCTTTATTTTATCCGTCTGAACTTTTACAGGAAGATCCACGGATCTTGAAAAGCTACCGTAAGACCTCTCACAACAATAGTAATCTTCCTCTTTAACTTCCTTCTCCTTCTTGGTTTCACCTTTTATGTTCAACGTATCTTCGGTAACAGAGATATCAATATCTTCTTTTTCAACTCCGGGAACTTCGACTTTTACAATTATTTTGTCTTTCTTGTCTATTACGTCAACCGACGGGAAACGCATCGCCCGTGCTAACATATGCCGTCTCGGCCACGTACCTGTCCAAGGGAAAAATCTTCTTGGCCATTCTTCCATTTCATCAAGCATTCTTTCAAACTCATCTCTTACAGATGGAAGTTTTTCAGAAGGCTTCTTTTTTATGACCGCCATACGCTCATCCCCTTTCTAAATCCCAATTCCCAACCTATAATTATATTCTATTCCAATCAAAAACTTTTTAAAAGACGGTTTTCTTGGGCAATATCTACCAAACGGTTAAAATCTTCAGCCATCTTTTCTTTTATTTTGGGGAATCTCATCCCTGCAGCTGGATGATAGGTAAAAAATATAATCCTTCCTTTTAAAATTTCCTCATTTAATAAGAATTTTTGAGCAACATTACCTAAAAACACAACCATTCGGGGATTAACCAGCACAATTTGCTCAATTAAATAAGGTTTACAAGCTAAAAGTTCCTCTCTTTTGGGAACTCTATTATCGGGAGGAAAACACTTAACGCTCCCTGTAAGAAAAACTTCCTCTCTGGAAATGCCATTTGCCTGAAATAATTCATCTAAAAATTTGCCGGCTCTTCCAACAAACGGACGCCCGGTTTTGTCTTCCTCTCTGCCGGGCGCTTGACCAATAAACATTATTTTTGCGCCAATCGAACCTTCCCCGGGAACCGCCTTTGTCCTTAATTGCGAAAGAGGGCATTTTTGACATTTCATAATTTTGGCATGAAGCATTTTTAAACAATTCAATTTTTTCTCCGCAGATATTTGTTTCGTGGGCCATTCCCTCCCTTATCTTAATTAATTTCAAGAATCTTCATGCTAAAAACCAGATAGCCTAAAAGATTTATACAAAAGTTACTTCAATATCAAACTTGCAATCAAATTAGCAAGTTTGATATTTATAAAAAAAGTTTCAACTAATACCAATATATTCCTTTTGCGTCTTTAGTAAAATCTTTTGAAAAAGAAGAAATCTATGTTAGTTTTAAATAAATTCATAAACAAGGGGAACCATGAATACTAAAATGATAATTTATTTTCTTCCACTTATTGTTATCCAATTTGTCCTAATGATTGCGGCCCTAATCGATCTCTCAAAAAGAAAAAATGTAACCGGCAACAATAAGCTACTTTGGGCACTACTTATTATCTTTATGAATACAATTGGTCCCATTATTTATTTTATTATTGGGAGGAAAGAAGATTAGTGGATGCCATTGAGATTGATGGACTAACTAAAAAGTTTGGCGATGTTCTCGCCTTAGACCACCTTAATTTAACAGTAAAGAAAAATTCTGTATTCGGTTTTCTTGGACCAAACGGTGCAGGTAAAACTACTACATTAAGACTCTTAGTGGGGCTTGCAAAACCCACATCCGGTACCGCAAAAATTCTTGGCTACAACATAAAGAGTCAAATAAATAAAATTTACCCTCGCATCGGGTTTTTACCTGATATTCCCGTTTTTTACGGATGGATGACAGCCAAGGAGTACCTCAACTTTGTAGCAGATATATTTAAAATCCCCCACAAGAAACGCGAGAAAAAAATCGACTATCTGCTCGAAATTACCAATCTTAAAGAGGTTAAGACAAAAATCAAGGGATATTCTCGAGGTATGAAAAAGAAATTAGGGATTGCTCAAGCACTCATAAATGATCCTGAAGTTATATTCATGGATGAGCCAACATCCGCCCTCGACCCGATAGGCAGAAAAGAGATTCTTGAAATGATGACATCCCTCGGGAAAGAAACCACGGTGTTTTTCTCAACTCACATACTAAATGACGTAGAAAGAATTTGTGATTCGGTCGCCATACTTCACGAAGGAAGGCTGGTTACGGAAGAGAGCTTAGAAAGTCTTAAAACAAAATACTCCAAACCCATCTTTACTTTAGAATTCGACGACAGGCCGGATAAATTAACAAAAATTCTTAAAAATATGCCATGGATTGAAAACATCGAACAATATAATAATGCCCTCAAGGTAACCTCAAAAAATTTAAAAATGGGCCAAAAAGAACTTCCAAATTTAATTGCAAAATCAAATCTTTCTTTAAAAAGTTTCCAAATAGAAGAACCAAGCTTAGAAGATATATTTGTAAAGATAGTTGGGGGTTAATTAAAAAATCATCCTTGAGGAAAATTAGAATGAGTTTTCTTAAAAAAGAATTTATGGGCATATTTAAAACTTATAAAGCATGGGTCGTAATTGCTATATTTCTCTTTTTTGCTTTCATGAGCCCGCCTGTTGCAAAATTCGCGCCGGAAATAGTGGAATCACTACTTGAAGGCCAGGGAACTGCCATATCGATTCCAACACCAACAATTTTGGATTCTTTTACCCAATACTTTAAAAATTTATCTCAAATAGGAATTTTGGCGGTTATACTGCTCTCAATGGGCCTTGTGGCTGACGAAAGAGCCAAAGGAACGCTACAACTTGTGATAACTAAGCCGATATCGAGAGCAACCGTTGTCCTCTCAAAATTCTTGGCGCATGCATCTTTATTTATAGTATCTATGATAATTGGAGCAATCATTTGTTACTTTTATTCCATTGTAATTTTTGAGGCTGAAAAACTTACAGAATTCATTCAGGTCAATTTCTTATTTATTATCTATTATTTAGTGGTGCTGAGCATAACGCTTTTCTTCAGTGCAATCTTAAGCAATCAAATAGCGGCAGGCGGATTATCAATAGTTGCATTGGCAAGTTTATCAATTCTTCCGAGCCTTAACAAAATTTTAGCCAAATACTCCCCGGCCGCTTTAACAAGCACCGCGAACAACATTCTTTACAAAAAAGCATCTTTCCTCGATGCAACATGGCCCATCATCACTTCTTTTATATTGATTGCGGCTCTCTTGACTCTCGGTATTTTTATACTTAACAAACAAGAAATTTAATTTGACGAATATTGCTCGTCAATAGTTATTTTCTTGCCAACCCCGCCCTCTTCAAAGCTGTTTGGGAAAGCTTTTGAAATATCATTCTTATAACGCGTACAATGAGAGGCAACAATAAGTTTTAGATTTTTCAACAGACTCAACTGCTTAAAATTGTGCAATCCTCCAATCAACCCATATACCCTGCCCATCTTGCTTGCCTCGTTAAGTATGACCTCCACTCCGGGATGAGCACAGCCCGTGACGACCAAAAACCCCTTGGATGTCTTAATAACCATAGACTGTTCAACCACCTTTGTGCCAATTTCACCAGTCGTGTAAACATCTTGACAAATCTCTCTGCCACCTGAGACTTCAATGAGTTTAGCCCGGGATTTTATTTCGTT
Organism: Candidatus Oleimmundimicrobium americanum; assembly: GCA_002366545.1. Lineage (GTDB taxonomy): Bacteria > Actinomycetota > Aquicultoria > UBA3085 > Oleimmundimicrobiaceae > Oleimmundimicrobium > Oleimmundimicrobium americanum. The sequence goes on from DFBH01000007.1 coordinate 6,469, forward strand.
TTTTAGGTGTCGGGAAAAACTTTTTGGGACATAAACTTCGATATTCGAGCTTGCATCCAATATGTGGTTTAAACCACCGATGTGATCCCAGTGCTGATGAGAAAGAACAATTAAATCAATGTTTTTGGGATAATGACCAAGATTTTCTAAATTTGAAACCAATACGCCACCGTCCCAACCGGTATCAAACAGAATCTTCCTGCCCTTTGCTTCTATCAAACAAGAAAAACCCCAGCCAGGCGTTAACTTTTCATTCTGCACATAAACTTCATTGTCGTAAACTATCGTAAGTTTCACGCCTTACTCCTTGCAAAAGCTTTTGCCAACATTAAAGCTCTCTTTAAGAGCTGCCGAACATTTTTTTATTTCACCCTTCTTGTTTATCCCGGGATAATAAAGATCACCAACATATTTTATCGAAGCTGTTGCAAAAAAGTTCTTAACTATCATCCTTGCGTTATTGAAGAAATCCGGGCGTTCCTGACCTCCGACGCAAATAAAAAAACCGCTTTTTTGCCCCTCGTCGCGCATTTTTTTTAAAATATATTTGGCAATCCACCAACCTTGAAAGCGATCTATTACTACTTTCGCCTGAGCCGTCAAACTTCCAAAAAAAATCGGGGAAGACAAAACAATAAAGTTTGCTCTTTCGATCTCTTCAAAAACCTTCCGCATATCGTCTTTCACAACACAAATTCCGATCTCATCACAACCACCGCATTCCTGACAAGGCAGTATCTCTAACTCATTAAGAATCAATTTTGTGACATCACATCCGGACTCCTTCTCGCCTCTTAAGGCTTCATCTAAGAGAATCTCCGTATTTCCATTTCTTCTTGGACTCCCAGCTATACCCAAAACCCTCATTTTGTTCACCTATAATTCAATTTCACCTATCTATTAAACTCATTTACGCTTTCGAACCGGAAACCTCACATAACAATCATAAAAATAATCTCTGGAATTATAATAGAAAACATTCTCGACTTGTTCTTTGGCTTTATTCATATACAGAACTTGGTGATGATTGAAATCTTCTTTGCAATCGGTGAACTACAATTGGCATCAACATATTAATTGGATTATTGATTGTGATTAGTAAATAAAATACTTTTACTTATTTTCTTTTTTCATTAATACTCTGCATAAGTTGGAGCGCGTAATTACCCCAACAAGTTTTTCATCTCTTACAACCGGAAGCACTTTTCTGTGCCCGGAGAGCATAATTTCAACAACCATTGCATCATTCTCATCTTCGGTAACACAAATTGGATCTTTAGTCATATAATCCTTAACCAAACCTTCTCCCGCTTGACTTAAACGGAGAAATGTTTGAGCCCAATTATGGACAAAAAGCATACCGGCACCCATACCGGCACCCGGAAATGCTGATTCTATTATATCTTTCTCTGAGATATAACCTATTACTTTACTTTCATTATCAACAACGGGAACACCACTTAATCTGGAATGATAAAGTAAATTTTCGACCTCTCTCAAGGTAGTTGTTTCTGTAACAGAAGTTAAATCTCGAATCATCATATCTTTAGCCTTCAAGACAAATTCAACTCCTTAACTTCAATCTTATCGAAAAAATGTTCCATCTGCTCCTTGTTTTCCACCTTTGCCTCAACCTGCAACGCGCTACTAATCGAAGCTGCCCCCCCATATCTCATGGCCTCCGGCAAATCTTCTCTGTCTTTAAGAATATACATCATTCCTCCAATAAACGCATCACCCATGCCAACGGAGTTAATAATCTCAATTTTAGGTAAACCAACTTCCCAAATTCTTTCAGGAGTCACTACCAAATAATAACCATCCCCGTTCATGACTACAATTTGAACCCCTTTCTCTAAAATTTTTCGTGCCGCCTCCACTCGTTTCCTAACATCAATAATTTTAATCCCCATTAAAGAATCAACGCCTTTAATGTTGGGCTGAACCATGTAGGGTCCGGATTCGATTCCATACGATAAAGCTTCCCCTGAAGCCTTTAAGACGGTACGTACATTTTTTTCATGAGCCATGTTTATTAAGCGTGCGTAAAAATCCGTTCCTACACCCTGAGGAAGGCTTCCTGAAAGCAAAAGCATCTCGCAACGAGAAAGAACCCTTTTAAAGCTTTCTATAAAAGATTCCATCTCCTTAGGTTTAATCCAGGGGCCTTTTTCGTTGATTTGTGCTAAAACCTTACTGTATTTGTTTAAAATTATATAATCCGTTCTGGTTTGCCCACCGATATATGTAAAATTGGTGCTGATCTGCGTTTTTCTAATCTCATCTTCAGTAAATCGCCCGGCTTCGCCTCCAATAAAACCCATAACAACTACTTCCACTCCGAGAACATGAAACGTATATGCCGAATTTATACCACCGCCACCGGGAATAACAATACCTTTTTCTACACGATTCAACTTTTCTATAACTCGGGCGGGAAGAATAAAAACCTTATCTATGGCTGAATTCAAAGTAATCGTTGCTATCATTAAACCTCCCGTTTCTATAACAATTTTTTTTAACAACCTTTTTAATATTAATCAAAAAAATGGTTTTAAGTGAATCACCCCGCAGCAGAG
>DFBH01000051.1:0-2207 GCA_002366545.1 Candidatus Oleimmundimicrobium americanum
TTCCGAAAGACCAACTGTAATCGAGTTTTTCAGTGAAACCTGACCGATCTGCGGAGAGCAGAAGCCCATCGTTGATGAGCTAGAGAAAAAATATGAAAAAAGTATAAACCTAACGAGGATTGAGCTTAAATCTTCCGATTGGAAAACCGAGTCTGATAAGTACAACATAACATCGGTCCCAGGCTTTGTCTTTCTTACTCCTGAAGGGGAACTCGTTGAAAAAATTGAAGGTCTACAAGAAAAAGGAACACTCGAGAAAAAAATAAAGGATCTCTTATAACCCATGAGGTGATAACGGTGAGAAAGATAATTTATCGCTCAATTACCTTGTTTATAATCTTAATTGTAATTTTTAGTATTGCCTCTTGTGCCAAAAAACAGGAAGAGAAAATAGAACCTGGGAAAATTATGTCAAATACCCCCGTTAAAAGCAAAGGCTTTACGGAGCCTGAAGGATGCACTTGACACGCCCAGAAATACGAGCACTGGAAGGGCTCGATGCTTAGCCGGGCATATGAGGATGAACTGTTTAGAAAACTTTATCTTCTTGCAAGTGAAGAAATAGAAGGATTAACAGACGAATTTTGTATGCGATGCCACTCTCCCATCGGAGTTTATCTCAAGGAAATCCCGCCCGCTGACGGGTCTAAGCTTAGCGACATCGCAAAGAGAGGAATATCTTGTGATTTTTGTCATACCGTCTCCGGTTACGAAAAAATCGGGAATGGAAATTATGAGCTATCGCCCGGCATGGTAAAAAGAGGTCCCTTTGAAGAGTCAAAATCCCCGGGACATGAAACTACCTATTCAGAACTTCACACAAAGTCGGAGTTCTGCGGGATATGTCATAACCTGTATCACCCGACAAACAACATACCTTTGGAATTAACTTATACCGAGTGGAAAGAAGGACCATACGCCGAAGAAGGTATCCAGTGTCAGGATTGTCACATGAGACAAAGTCCGGGTATCCCGGCAACCGGAATAACCGAAAGGCCCGATTATCCGGGCATAGCCGGCGCAGGAGGAGGAAAAAGATCTCACCTCTATACCCACTATTTTGTCGGAGCAAACACAATTCCCCAAGTACAGACCGATAAATCTTATGAACAGATGGCGATGGAGCGCTTACAGGCGGCTGCAACGCTTGAAATAACCCTTCCCGCAAACATAACACCGGGCACGGAAAGTACCGTCAAAGTCAAAATTACCAATGCCGGAGCCGGTCATTATCTTCCAACCGGCCTTACCGAACTCAGACAGATGTGGTTATATCTGAAAATAACCGACAACTCCGGTAAGGTAACATATGAATCGGGCTCTTTGGATGACAAGGGAAATATAGATAAGGCTTCCATCATATACCACTCGGTTTTCGCGGACAAAGATGGCAATCCAACCGAAAAGGTGTGGAAGATAGAGAGTCCTATTTCAGACAATCGCATCCCACCTAAAGAATCGGCCATCGAGGAGTACTCATTTACCATCCCCGCCGGAGCTAACTTGCCCTTTGATGTTGAAGCCACTTTAAAATATCGTTCCGCTCCGCAGCATTTGGTCGATGAGCTATTTGGAGAAGGCAAAACAACCCCTTTAATAGTTGACATGGTGACAGAAAAGAGCCAAATTAAATAGAAAATCCATCTTGCTAAAGATTCACTAAAAATAAGGGAGTAAGGAGAGCTGTGAATAAAATCTTTATAAAACTTGTGGTCATTTTAACACTATGCTTTATAACGATAATTGCTTTAAGCTCCTGTACTTCGACACCGAAAGAACCTGTTGGCGAACCCTCCGACAAACCCTTAGTGATAATGATTTCCTCTCCCACGTGACCAACGTGCAAAGAGATGGAGCCCATCGTTGATGAGTTGAGCGAAAAATACCAGGATGACATCGATTTTAAAATAATGGACATATCCAGTGAGGGAACTTCAAAATATGGGGTTTCATACGTTCCCGCGTTTATTTTTCAGAAGACAGACGGTGAAATAAAAGATAAAATAGTTGGCTCAATTGGAAGAGACGTCCTTGAAAACAAGATAATTGAGTTAAAGAAGGATTAATTACATGCCCAACTCGGTTTTGACCTTAATAAGACGAATTATATCGGTTCGGGTTATAATCCCGATTAATTTTTTTTCCTTGTTAACCACCAATAAATGTCCCAATTCTTCCCTTGCCATTTGCATTAAAGCATGAACAGC
>DFBH01000051.1:2261-5169 GCA_002366545.1 Candidatus Oleimmundimicrobium americanum
CCCATTTCTCACGAGGAATCTTCTTTACATCATGAATAGTAATAACCCCTAAAAAGTTATCACCTTCAGCAACCGGAAATCGCCCAAACCTATGCTTGAGAAAATAGTCGTTCACTATTTCGTCAAGAGTAAGCGAAGGAGCGACAGTTAAAACATTTCCCGTCATTATTTCCGACACCCTTACTCCCGAAAGAGCTCTTTGAAGAAGAACCTGTTGATAGCTCCCTTGAGCAGCCCAATTCAAAAACCAACCTATTAAAATAAACCAAATTCCTCCAATTAGACCTTGTATAACCGACAAGAAACCTACAAAAATTAATAAGTAAGCAAAACCTTGCCCGGCAAGAGAAGCTATCTTTGTCGCCGGCTTTATATCTTTTAAAAAAAACCAGAGAATTGCCCTAAGAATACGTCCCCCGTCGAGGGGGAAACCCGGCACAAGATTAAAAATCGCCAACATAAGATTTATTAAGGCAAGGTAAGATAAAGGAACGGTAACAGGAAGGCCAAAGTTAAAAAATCCGGCCAGCAGGAAAAAACCATAAAAAATCCCTGATAAAAGAAGGCTCGCAAGGGGGCCCGCAATGGCCATCTTTAATTCTACTGCCGGTGTCGAAGGTTCTTTGGTCATCTCCGCCACCCCACCAAATATAAACAAAGTAATCTTCTTTATGGGGAGATCGTTTAATCTGGCAACACAAGAATGGCAAAGCTCATGAAAGAGAAGCGAGGAAAAAAATAAGAGAGAAGCTATTAAGCTAACCAATATGCTTATCGGCAAAGAGGAGATTTCGGCATTAAAAAGAAGTGTAAATTGAAAAAGGATGACTAAAAAGATGATAAACCAAGTGTAGTTTATCTCTATATCAAACCCAAATACTTTCCCAATCTTTATTGAGGGCAAAGAAAACATGTTTTCTCCTTTATCTGAATTTTAAAGAAACGTCTGCTATAATCCGATTGTAGTTAAGTAAAGTTTTTTAATCAAGGAGAGCAAAATGAGCATCCTGGTAGTTGGTTCCATTGGTCTTGATAATATCGAGACCCCTTTTGGAAAAGTTGAAAATATTTTGGGGGGTTCAGCCATTCATTTTTCCTATTCTGCAAGTTTCTTTTCTCCCGTAAAAGTGGTCGGAGTTGTGGGAAATGACTTTCCCAAAAAACATCTCGAAGAGCTCGGTAAAAAGAACGTGGATTTAAAAGGGATTGAGATTAAAAAAGGTAAGACCTTCCAGTGGACCGGTTCTTATGATTATGACTTAAATCAAGCTCACACGTTGGATACCCAGTTAAATGTCTTTGAGGATTTTAACCCCAAACTTCCAAGTGAGTATAGAAATTCAAATTTCATTTTTTTAGCAAACATGGATCCCGAACTCCAACTGAAAGTGTTGGAGCAGGTGGAGAGCCCCAATCTTGTTGTCGGAGATACAATGAATTTTTGGATAGAAAACAAGAAAGACGCCCTCCTTAAAACCTTAAAGAAAGTTGATATAATTCTCATGAACGATTCGGAAGCAAGAGAGCTTTGTAAAACATACAGTTTATTAGAGGCGGCACAATCCATCTTAAAACTCGGGCCTTCAACCGTTATTATAAAAAAAGGGGAGCATGGCGCACTTATGTTCACCGACTCTACGCATTTCGCCGCACCCGCCTATCCCCTTGAAGAGGTAAATGACCCAACAGGTGCCGGCGACAGCTTCGCGGGGGGATTTTTGGGTTACCTTGCTCAAACAAAGGATCTTTCCGAGATAAACATAAGAAAGGCAGTCGTCTTTGGAAGCGTAATGGCTTCTTATAACGTTGAAAACTTTGGACCTCGAAGACTCCAAAATTTAGCCCTAAGTGAAGTAGACAAAAGATATAAAGAATTTGTAGGGATTACAAGATTTTAGTAAGTAAACTACCACACCAGTTAAACCGGTGGTTTATAGCACAAATCATCGGTTACACTAACAACTATCGATTTTCTTTCTTTGCCGGGATGCCAATACCACACTTCCACCGAAGATAAATCTTTAGCTTTACCATATCTCACCGTAAAACGCGCGGCTTTTTCTAATATCTCTTTGTCTGCTTTGCCCCGAAGAATTGTTTTTGGACCGGGATAGCCCTTAACTTGAAAAATCAAATCGCTTCCCTTCGCTAATTCCATCAACCTCTCGTTCTCTCCTTGGTTTCGAGAAATGATTATGAGCACATCATCCATCGGAAAATGACGCCCGTATTTTAACAATTCAAGGTCATTTGCATCGGGTTCCGAATTTATCTTAAACAAGGCCTTCAGTCGCTCAGAAAAAGTAGCATCCGTCAAAAGACACCCGCCAGCCGGCGTAGGAAAGTCCTTTAAATCATATTTATCTGCCAATTTAAGTTGAATTTTACGAGAACGGCCTTGAATAGCAAGCAACCTTTCTCTGTCAACCCAACCCTTTTCTTCCGGTATGGTTAAAGGAAATAACTTGGCTGAAAGCGGACGAAGCATATAGCCATCGTAACCGGATTCCTTGTCGACAACCCTTAAAGCAGCCTTGTTTTGTGACATTGGACGCTCTCCGAGAACTTCCCCTGAAATAATAAAATAGGCTCCCTTTTCACGCATAAAATCCCCTGCTTTTTTGGCCATAAGAATATGGCAATCAAGACAGGGATTCATGTTTTTCCCGTAACCGTGTTTTGGATTTTTCACAATTTTAAGATGTTCATCGGTAATATCCCGAACAGTTAAAGGAAGATTTATTTTTTTGGCCATCACTTCCGCATTTTTAGAATCAAAAAAAGGAGTCGTAAAAGTAACCCCTATCACTTCTATACCTTGCTCCTTAATTAATTTAACAGCTAAAATACTGTCCAAACCACCTGAAAAAAGTGCAACCGCCTTCATTAAACCTCCACAAATAAGCCC
>DFBH01000027.1 GCA_002366545.1 Candidatus Oleimmundimicrobium americanum
GTTCGAGTCCTACTGGGCCCACCACGTAAAAACTCGGCTAGGTCTCGTTCACGTGGCACAGCCATTTTGTTTTACGTGTCCCGTGATTGCAAAGCAATTTTACGGGGCATTTTTTTATTTAACCCACAAAGGACTCGAACTTTTTAATTCAATTATAAACTTATTAATTCACCTCTAAAAAATGCTTAGAAAGCCTCTCATCAATCCGTTAAGCTGGGGTTTATGAATCGCCATAAATGCTTTGAGAATCTCTTGTTGTTGTCTTGTTTTGGAATGTGTGGTATATAAATATTCCAGTCATTTATGCCGATAATAGATTTGAGAAGTTTTTTTGTAGGAACTTTTTAAATGGCGTAGAATGATAAGTGTAAAGGAGGGTATAGGCTGTGAGAAGACAATGGACTTTTACGGTTGAAATATCCAAAGAAAAAGATGGCTTTTCGGTTCGTTGTTTAGAGATTGAGGCTTATTCCCAAGGTGACACGAAACACGAAGCGTTAGAAAATATTAAGGAAGCTATCGAATGCCATATGGAAGAAGAAGATTTCCCCATTACTCGCGATAATCATTATTTGCAACAAATTAGAGTCCCCGTTTATACAAAGTAGGTATTTATGGCGCATTTTCCGGTGTTCTCAGGCAGGCAGTTATTAAGTGTGTGTGAGAAGCAATAGGTTATCAAAAAATTAATCAGCGCGGAAGTCATGTCAAAATTCGAAAAATATTCTCAGATGGAACAAAACACACCCTTACTTTCCCAATGCACAATGAGATAAAACTTGGTCTTCGAAAACATTTAATAAAAACTATAGAAGAGCATAACCCAGGAATTGATTTTCTTAAGATTTTACGCAATAAGCTTCATTAAATTTTATTTTTATGCCACCTCAAGCAACATATCCAACACTTTCTCATCTACCGGATTTTTGGTAATATACTTTCGGATGGGTTCGAAGATAGCCCGGTAGCCTCCACCATTATACAAGGTAAAGGGCCAAATTCGAGTCTTAATAACTTGAATTTAGCCCTTATTTTTTTTGCTCTTTGTCAGTTTTCCTCCGGGACTTTGAAACTATTTTTTATCCTGTTAGCTTAAAAAGGAAAGGGTAAAAGAACTCTCCCAAATGGGGTTAAATTACTTTGCGCGGCTTGACTGCCAACTTATCAGCGGAAGGGGAACAGAAAGTTTAACGAAAGATATAAAGTAGAATTGATAAGTGTCCGATAAATAAGATAAAAATGAATGGCGGAGTGAAACTTGCCAGGGGGCAAAAAAATATGACCGATTTTGACAGACTAGAACAGATTGAGAAGAGGCGCTTGGAGCTAATAGTGCTTGCCATAGTTGTAATTGTAATTTTAAGCATTGCTATCTGTTTTGCCCTTGCTGCTTTTGATTATATTACCGGATGGGTAGAGTTTGTTTACTCAAGCATAATTGCGCGCGTAATCTTTGGCTTGCTCATTATCGGTGTTGTGCTGAGCTTGTTCTTCAAAGCGAAATCTCAGAGCGAGTTGAGCAAAGAGTTGCATTGGAAACTAACTCAAGCTATGGAAATTTTAGAAAGAAAAGTAGAGACGCAAGCTTTTCTGCACGCTGTTAGTAGGTCTTTTATAGAAGCCCCCGATCCTTCCGAAGCGCTTGAGCGCGTTATGCATAAGACCCTGGCGTTTACCAAGGCCGAATTTGGAGGCATTCTTTTAAGGTTTGGCCTAGAATAAGGAGAAGATATAAAAATTTTCAAGGCGGGTACATCTCCCCAGCATCAGGAGTCATGTGATTCGGGAGTTTCGATAGTTGAGCAATTGGCTCTCAGGATGGCCAGTAACGCTCAGCCCATCATTATTTCTTCTGAGGAAGAATTCTTAGATGACGTAAAAATTGACGGGGAGACTGTATTCAAGTCTATTGTAGGCATTCCCTTGGAGAGCAAAGATAAAATAGTGGGGTTTCTTGTGTTTTGGAACACAGAGTCGGATTACAGTTTTACCCAGGACGATTTATACGTTCTAAAAATCCTTGCCGATGAACTTGAAATAGCTATCGAAAATGCGTGGTTCAGTAGGGATCTAGAGAAGGCCAACAAGCACTTGAAACTTGTTCAAAATAAACTTGTTCAATTCGAGAGACTTGTTTCCTTAGGTCAAATTGCCACAGATATTGCTTATGAGATAGATGACCCTCTAAATTCTGTGAGCGATAGTCTTGAAGCTCTTAAAAAACGTGTTGAAGATGTAGCTGTTTTAATTGAGAGGTATCAAGAGTTGAAGGAGATTTGTAAGGACGAAGACGTGGAGGCAATGAGGAGGATAAAAGAGGAAATCTCCAAACTCCAGGAACCAATGGATACCGATTCCATTCTTAGAAATATTAAGAAGTTAATAGGGGAGTCCAAAGAGGGCACGGAGAAGGTTAAGAGGATAATGTTGAACTTGAGAAATCTTGCTGGGTCTGAAGATGAAAACCCAAATTAGTCGATGTTAATGGTGACCTCACGAGCGGCTCGAATGCAGTTCAAATCGAGCTTAAACTTAGTTGTGAAAGAGTATAGAAATATTCCTCAAACAATAGTGTCCTACAGGCCGAAACAGGTTTTTGTGAAGTTACTTCTAAGTGTTGCCTAGACCATACCCAAAACAGGGCGGGTAAGGAAATCACTTTTGTCATAAATTTACCTATTGTGAGATTGCAACCATCTTTCTCTTAACACAGCCCCTTTATTTGCTCCCAGATTCTAAGAGACAAGTGTAATCTGACCCCCATATTGACTGGACACTTAGTTAAGAGATACTTTTAACTAAGAAGGGGGTCAGATCCGCTAGACTCTCATTTCTATACTACCTCAAGCAACAAATCCAACACTTTCTCATTTACTGGATTTTTGGTAATATACTCTCGGATGTGTTCGAAGATAGTTCTACTGGCCACCATTCTTCGTCCTATGGGTTTCGAATGGCAAGCCATTTTTAAGAAGTGGGAAGAATGTCTTGAGCGAGGGGAATTTATTTACTGAGTCCAAGACCTATTTATTGATTTTAAGCTATTGGTTATTGAGTTAACTTTTAGCTATTAGCTAAAAGGGCGATTGGCTCAGCGGGAGAGCGCTGCCCTCACACGGCAGAGGTCACAGGTTCAAATCCTGTATCGCCCACCATTCTTCGCCCTAACGGGCTACAAATGGTAAGCCAATTTTCTTGAGGCGAAGAATGTCTTGAGCAAGGGGAATTTATTTACGAGTAGAAGGACCTTTAAGCTATCGGTTGTTGGGAATTGATTTTCAAATTAAAATACAGAAACTTTTTATAGCATGTAAGCCTTGAACGGCACCCAGCTATCGGGTGCCGTTTTTTTGGAGGAGATATTGATTTATCCGGGTTATGAAGAATTTAGCAAACTGGCTGAAAAAGGAAGACGCATTCCTGTTTGTAAAGCAATGTCTTTCAAAGATGATTTTTTTGAGTTGACATCAAGGGCTGGGGTAGGTAATTCGGGAATCTTATTTGAGAGTCTCAAAGGTTCCTCCAAGATATCTCGGTATTCAATCTTTGCGGTCAATCCCTTTTTAACAATTGAAAGCAAAAATGGTGTTGTGAAACTGATTCAAGGTGAGAACTGCAGAAGGTTTAATGGTAATCCTATCGAGGAGATACGAAAGGTCTTGACAAAACATAGAACTCTTTCGCTCCCAAAAGTACCTTCTTTTTGCGGAGGGGCGGTGGGGTATTTTAGTTACGATGCGGGTAGGTGGTTTGAAAAGATTCCCGACGGAACGATAGATGACACCAAGACGCCGGACTGTCAGTTCCATTTTTTTAATGTTGTTTTTGTTTTCGATCATTTTGATAAAACTCTTTTTGTCGTTACGACTGCACCTGTCGATGGAAATCTAAAATTTAACTATCTTGAAGCGGTTAAAAGAGTTGAAGAGTCGTTTGCTAAGCTTAAGAAAAAAAGAATCCAAAAATCATTTATCCGTGTTGGCAAAGCGTGCCCAAATTTAACTCAAAAACAGTTTGAGAAGATTGTTGGACAAACCAGAGAATACATCTTTGCGGGTGATATCTTTCAGGCTAATCTGTCTTTGCGGCTGGATACGCCGTTTGTCGGGGATTCATTCGAACTTTATAAGATTTTAAGGAGAATAAACCCGTCACCATTTGCGGCATACTTAAATTTTAAAGATATAGATATCGTCAGCTCTTCCCCGGAACGGTTGGTAAAAGTCGAAGATGGTATAGTAGAAACCAGGCCCATCGCGGGCACGAGAAGACGCGGCGTTGACTTTTTGGAAGATGAAAAATTGTCCGCAGACCTCATATTAAACCAAAAAGAGAGGGCCGAGCACATAATGCTCGTTGATTTGGAGAGAAACGATTTGGGGCGCATATGTGATTATGGAAGCGTTTGCGTCGACGAGTTGATGGTGATCGAACAGTATTCTCACGTCATTCACATAGTTTCAAATGTAAAAGGCAGAATTTTGTCTGATAAAGACTTGTTGGATGTTGTGAGAGCTTGTTTTCCGGGCGGAACCATTACGGGCTGTCCGAAAATAAGGGCGATGGAGATTATAGATGAGCTTGAGCCAACCAGAAGAGGTGTTTATACCGGCTCAATTGGTTACTTAAGTTTTTCGGGCCACATGGATTTAAATATTGCCATTAGAACCATTGTAATTAAAGATAATGTCGCTTACGCTCAAGCCGGGGCGGGAATCGTCGCCGATTCAGAGCCCAAAAAAGAGTATTTCGAAAGCTTACAGAAAGCCAAGGCGATGTTGAAAGCGTTGGAAGAATACGGGAAACTAAACTAAATATGTGTTGAAACTTGGGGAGAGAACCATGAATGAAAATATAGTTTTTTTAAATGGAGAATTTGTATCAAGTCATTTAGCAAAAATATCCATCTTCGACAGGGGTTTTTTATTTGGGGACGGTTTATTTGAGACGATGAGGGCGTATGATGGCAAAATATTTAGACTCGATGCTCATCTTAAGCGATTATTAAAATCTCTCGATGTCACTCAGATAAAATGTTCTTACAGCCAGCGCCAATTAGAACAAGCTCTTTATGAGACCATAAAAAGAAATAACTTATCTAATGCTTACGTAAAACTCATTGTCACAAGGGGAGCGGGGGAAGGCGGTTTAAATCCGCGGGGCAATTCAAAATCTACGGTTGTAATCGTTGCAAAGAAATTTGATAGCTATTCTCCGCAACAATATAAGGATGGGTTTAAGATAAAGGTGTCAGATTTCCGTCAAAATCAATTTTCTCCCATCGTTAATCTAAAGTCCTTGAATTACCTGGAGAATACAATTGCCAAGATGGAGGCGAAACGGAACGGAGCGGATGAGGTTATTTTTCTAAATCAGTCCGGTTTTGTAACGGAGGGCTCGGTTGGCAACATTTTTATCGTTCACGATGACGTAATAATGACACCATCCTGCAAAGTGGGTATTTTACTGGGGATTACTCGTAAAGTTGTTTTTGAACTCGTCGAAAACCTGGGTTTAAAAATATCTGAAAAAAATTTCCATCTGAAGGAACTGCTCTCTTGTTCCGAATGTTTTTTGACAAATTCTCTCGTTGAGATTATGCCTGTAACAAAAATTGAAGAAAAGTGGATTAGAAAAGGTGAAGTAACAAATCGGCTCATGAGCGCCTATCGCTATTTAGTTCAACATGAAAATATTGTAACTTAAATATCGAAAGAGTATCATTGTTTTATTAAAATGGAAGGATTGAGGATGAGCGAGCAGCTAATTTTATTAAAAGAAATTCAGGATATAGATTCAAGAAGAGACGGGCTGCTTTTACGGAAGAAGTCTCTTCCGCATGTAAAAAAGATGAATGATTTAAAAAGGGAATTCACTAAATTAAAAAGAGTTTATTATTTAAAAAGGGCCCAATTAGAAGACGAGACGAACAAACAAACGAAGCTGGAAGGTAAGTTGGAAATTTTAACCGAGAAAATTGATAAGGAAGACAAGAAGCTTTATGGCGGCTCAATTAAAAATCCTAAAGAGTTGTTAGATATTCAAAATGAAATTAAATCTTTAAAAGAGAAAAAAGATGATTTTGAACTGGATTTACTTGAAATAATGGAAAAAATTGACGGCTTAAAATCGGATTTAGAAAATCTGGTTGGTTCACTTAAGAAAATAAAGAAAGAAAATGGTATAGAAATGTCGGAATATAACCAAATTGTCTCCGAGATCGACGAGGAATTAAAAATGAAGAGCAAGAGGTGGAATGAGTTAACTTCCATCTTAGACAAGTCCCTTTTTTCTATGTATGAATTGCTTCGGAAAAAGAATAGTTTGGCTGTTGTTGGTTTGAAGGATGGTGTTTGTCAAGGATGTCATGTTAAGCTTCCCGCCAAAGAATTAGATAAAGGCTTAAATTCCGATAAACTTTGGAGATGTTCTAATTGCGAAAGGATTTTAGTTACAATTGATGATAAATAAGTCTATTCCTCGACAGGCACGGTTGACGTTAAGAACTGATGGGGCATCCAGGGGAAATCCGGGTCATGCAGGCATAGGTGGGATTATCTCCGACGGTGCCGGCAATAAACTTTTCTCTTTTAGTGAGTATATTGGAGAGGTTACAAATAACGTGGCGGAATATTCTGCATTAATTTTTGGCTTGAGAGAAGCCGCAAGGGTTAAATCGGGTTCGATGGTAATTTATTCGGATAGTGAGCTTTTAGTGAAACAGCTGAATGGTTTTTATAAAGTAAAAAATGCCGGTCTGAAACCTCTTTTTAAAGAAGCAAAGAAATTATTAACCCGCTACACGGGAGTGACAATATATCACGTTCCACGTGAAGATAATAAAGAAGCTGATAAATTAGCTAACCAGGCAATCGATGATTATTTAGCTGGCAATAAACAGATTACCGGGGTTGAGGGGTTGCTTAGCGACAAACACGGGGTACCGGGGCAGGGAAGCTTATTTTAAAGATGAATTAAAAAAATTTACACTTTACTCTATTTTTCAATAGAGCGGCAGTGAGAGGGAAGGGCGTAGATTTTATGTATGAACTTATGATTAAATCACACTTCGATGCGGCACATAGTTTGCGGGGTTATCCGGGGCCATGTCGTGAGCTTCATGGACATACCTGGAACGTAGAGGTCATTGTTGCGGGGAACGAACTGGATGAAATAGATTTAATTTATGATTTCAAAGAATTAAAGGATCAGGTAAATAAAGTTTTGTCGAAATTTGACCATAAGCATCTCAATGAAATACCTCCTTTTGACAAACTTTCTCCAACTGGTGAGAACTTGGCCAGATATCTTTTTAAGGACATAAAGAGGGTTTTGCCTGATAGAGTTTTTCTTAAAAAGGTTAACGTTTGGGAATCTCCGGAAGCGTGTATAACCTATTATGAGGATTGAAACAAGAGTAAGGTTAAATGAAAAAAGTAGAATGAAAAAATAAAAACGATAATTAAAAATTAAGAATGGTTTTATCCAGAGGATAATCCTTTGGGTTGAAAGCGTTTTTAGGAATTTCACTTTTCATTATTTGTTTTACACTTTTTAATTTTTCTATGTAGTTTTACATTTTCGTATTTTATTTTTTAATTAGAACTTACTACAGACTCCTGACCAAGAGACTATCGAATGATAGGTAAGAGGTAAAAGGTTGCGATTAAAAAAGGGACTAGTTGAAGTTTATACCGGAAACGGGAAGTGTAAGACTACTGCGGCTCTTGGGTTGGCTATGCGAGCCATTGGAAGCGGTTTAAAAGTTTATATGTTTCAATTTTTAAAGGGCCGTGACAGTGGTGAGTTAAATACGGCCAGAATTTTGGCCCCAAATTTTGTGATTGAGCAGGGTGGCAGCAAAACTCTTTGTATTGGTAAGCAACGCTCTGATAAAGATATCCGACTGGCGCAAAATTTATTTAAAAAAGCGCGAAATATTATTCGCAAAGGCGATTATGATGTGGTGATTTTGGATGAAATAAATATGGCGGTTCACTTCGGGTTAGTATCTATTGAGCAAGTTTTATCTCTTATAAAAGAAAAACCTGAACATGTAGAGTTGATTTTAACCGGACGTTATGTTTCTCCTGAGATTATTAAAGCCGCTCATCTGGTTACTGAAATGACAAAAATTAAGCATCCTTATGATGAAGGGATTGGAGCCAGAAAAGGGATTGATTACTAATTATTGATCCCCCAGTGGGTTCTCGAGACCCGTGCCTCTATTAACCATGGGGGAAAATTAAAATCCCAAGAAATCTTTTTTAAGCTACCCCTTACTCGCAAGTTTTCCTTTTCGTACCCTATTGGTGTCTCTTACTGGGTTTTGCCTCACGACTTAACTTTTCAGTTTCACCCTTTAGGCCGCTACTGGTACACTTACTTTCAAGGTTCACCTTGTAGGACTTCTTGGGACTAATTTAATATTAACATAATTGGTTTGAATGTCAACATTTTTTTTGAAAATTTTTTAAAAAAGGTTTAAGGTTAAATATAAAAAAATTACTTAATATTGATTATAAAGGCAGGGGTTGTCAAAATGTGGATATCTGATTTAATGACCAGGCATGTTATATCATGTTCTCCTCAATCCGGTATTGAGGAAGCCGTTAAATTAATGGAAAAATGGGATGTTGGTTGTCTTTTGATTTCAGAAAACGAGAAACTGGTGGGCATTATAACCGATAGAGATATTGCAATCAGGATTATCGGGAAGGGGATTAATCCTAAAAAATGTATCGTAAAAGATTTCATGACTAAAAATGTTATAATAGGTATTCCCTTAACAGACCCCTTGGCTGCCGCAAAGCTTATGAATAAATATCAAGTTCGAAGACTACCCGTTGTTGATGGAGAGAAATTGGTTGGAATAATTTCTATTGCCGACATCTCCAGTTATGCTGAAACTATTCTTGGTGAGGTTGCCAAGTCTAGAAAAAGATAGGAAAGATTAAAGGTTTATTCCGATAATGCCGATTTAAACATTAAGAAAGAAGCCAGTGTAATTTGTTTTTTGTGGATGCCCGTTAAAGACAAGAAGATGGTTTCTATAGTGGGATAAAATGTTTTTTCACTGGCTAAAATAAGCGGACACAAGAAGGTGTCCGCTTATTTTTTAGCGCTATAAACCGGTGGTTTACCCGGTCTGTCTGCCCCGCCAGCGGCGGGCAGACCGGAGTTGGTAATCGTCTGGTTCCTTAGTTTCTAAGTCGCTATGTTACTAATGTCGCCAGTACCTTTTACCCTTATTTTTCTCTAAGCTCTATTCTCTTTGCTCTAAACTCTGTTGATTTGATAGTTTTTCCAGAAGTGAATAAGTTCAGATACATATG
>DFBH01000056.1:0-598 GCA_002366545.1 Candidatus Oleimmundimicrobium americanum
CCCTCCCCTTTATTATCAGTCAACCACCAACTAATCATTATAAATACAACTGCCGACTTACAGGTCAAAGAAATAGACTTATGACTTATTTATGGCCATTGTGGCACGGCCCAACGAAAATATATCTTTCTAACATGGGAAATAGTTATCTCACATGGTTCATTATTTAACCGAAATTGCGTTTTTTGGAGCAAATAAAAAACCTGGACCCTATATCAAAAGCCCAAGTTAACATCTGATGTATACTTGCTTAAATAAACACTAAGTTGCTTCTTTATAAATTTTTTCCTGAACCACTCTTTAAGAAGGCTTCCCTTTTAAAAGCATCTTCTTTTTCCAAATAAGCTTCATAATAAATTAATTTTAAAGGAATTCAATTCTTGGTCGATTTAACTTTACCGGAATTATGCTCAACAACTCGCTTTTCAATATTCCGAGTGAAACCGGTATAAAAATTTCCATCTATCTCGCTGTGAAGAATATAAACATAATAAAGCCCCGTAAAATTGCTCTGCAATCACGGGGCACTCAAAATTGGGTTCTATATATATAAAAACTTCGTCTATCTAATGGCCTGTCACGTAAATCTTTCATCTAC
>DFBH01000056.1:621-42012 GCA_002366545.1 Candidatus Oleimmundimicrobium americanum
GACCTTTGGGTTATGAGCCCAACGAGCTACCGGACTGCTCCACCCCGCGATCAATTATTATTTTTCCAGCAGGAAGTATGTTAACACATTTAATAAGCCTTTGCAAAACCATTATATTCATAAGAAATATCTAAATTACGTGGTATTTTTAGAAAATTATGAGATTGCCGCAGTCGTTTCATTCCCTCGCAATGACTTGCAGGGGTAGGCAATAGCATTCTCCCCAAATGTTCGCATATTCGCTTAATTCATTTGAGCTAACTGACCTTAGGTTAAACATTTTATTTAAACATGTCGATAAAATAAGTTAGAATACCTTATAGGTGTAAAACATGAACCGAAAAACACGCCTTCTGCTGACAATTTTCCTCGTGATAAGTCTATTGGCAGGGACAGTTTCTGTTGCCCTGGCAAAACCGTCGTATGTCGAACAAATCAATGAAAAACAAGCTGAGATGAAAAAAATCCAGGAAGAACTGGAAACTCTCGACAAAGAACTTGAAATAATAGTCGAGGAATATAACCTGGCAAGAGTAGAGCTTCAAGAGACTCAGCAGAAGCTAAGAGATACCCGCATCCGCCTATCACACGCAGTAAATAAGCTCGAGGGACAGAAAAAAACTTTAAATCGGAGAGCTTCCAATATCTATAAAAACGGCGAGGTTGCCTTTTTTGAGGTCCTGCTGAATACAAGAAACTTTAACGACTTGCTCGTAAGGATAGACTTTTTAAGAAGGGTTGGAGAACAAGACGCAGACCTCGTTTATAAATTTCACCGCAATAAAGAAAATATCGAGACCATTGAAGCGGAACTTGAAAAGCTCCATAGCGAACAAGTTAGAAATAAAGAAAAAACCGAGGCAAAAAAGAAAGATATCGAAAGACTGATAAGGACAAGAAACAACCGTCTCGAAAATTTAGGTGAAGATATTAAAGAACTGCTACAAAAAGAGAAAGATAGAAAGGTCCGCGAACAGGCAAGGTTAATTGAACAAATAAAGAGCGGCCTCGGAAACGTAAACGTCAACGTGAAGACCGGCTCAATTTCAGCTACAGCGCTTCTTTATTTGGGAGTTCCCTACGTCTGGGGAGGAGAAACCCCCAACGGTTTCGATTGCTCCGGACTCGTCAAATACGTGTTTGCCCAACACGGGGTTCAACTCCCTCATTACAGCGGATACCAATTCAATATTGGGTCCTCCGTCTCGGTCGAAAACTTAAAAGCCGGAGATATTGTCTTTTTCGGAAGCCCCATACACCACGTAGGAATCTATATCGGAAATGGCTACTTTGTTCACGCTCCTAAAACCGGAGACGTTGTAAGGATTACTCCCCTTAGCGATAGAAAAGATTATGCCGGAGCACGACGCTACATTTAATTCCCTCGCATAAGTCGCTACGCTCCATTGGAAAGTGAAAGAGTGAAATATGGCACCAAACATGCCCCCGTATGACTTCAAAAATAACTTTGCAATATCCCCTCAACTTTAGTAAGGTTTTTATATATCTTTTCTAAACGGAGATGAAATGGAAGATCTTATAAATTTAAGTTTCAATACTGCAAAAACTCATGGTGCCACTTATACGGATGTAAGAATAGCAAAATTCAAAACCCAATCAATCGCAATTAAAAACGGGAAGGTAGAAGAAATATTGGATTCGGAAAGCTACGGCTTTGGAATCCGCACCATCGTCAATGGGGCCTGGGGGTTTGCCAGCAGTTTTAACGTCAACAAAAGAGAGGTTCAAAAAATAGCCGCTCTTTCCTGTAATATCGCCAAAGCAAGCGCCTCTCTTAAAAATAAAAGCGTAATCCTATCCCCCGTTAAACCATTAAAGGGAAACTACGAAACGCCCATGACAATCGACCCTTTTACCGTCCCTTTGGAAGACAAGCTTTCCATTCTCTCGGAAACTGAAGAGATAATGCGCAAAAAAAATGGGGTAAAAATATCGGAAGCTTCCATGAACTTCGTGCTCAAAGACCAAATATTTGCCAACACCGAGGGAGCTTGGATAAAACAGAAAATAATGATGAGCGGAGCCGGAATTGAAGCCACGGCAATTGGTGAAGGAGATATGCAGGTAAGATCCTATCCAAATTCTCACGGAGGCCAGTTTATCACCGGAGGATATGAGTTTATAAATACGCTCCGATTAAAAGACAATGCAGAAAAAGTAGCGGACGAAGCGGTGGCCTTGATCACAGCAAAGGAGTGTCCTTCGAAAAAAACAACCATAATCTTAGACGGCTCTCAACTTGGTTTGCAAGTTCACGAATCGATAGGCCATCCGGTCGAGCTCGACAGGGTTTTGGGAACAGAAGCAAGTTTCGCGGGCACAAGCTTTCTTACCCCGGACAAACTTGGACACTTAAAAATCGGCTCGGACATAGTTAACATCACCGCTGATGCCACAATTCCCACAGGACTGGGTACTTTCGGCTACGATGACGAAGGAGTACCGGCTCAGAGAACCGACATCGTAAAAAACGGACTTTTTGTCGGTTACTTAAACTCGAGAGAAACAGCGGCGGAAACGGGACAGCTTCCCAATGGAGCCATGAGAGCCGACGGTTGGAACAGAACTCCGCTCATTCGCATGACAAACGTAAATCTGCTTCCCGGCAAACCGTCTTTTGAAGAACTGATTTCGGACACCAAAGACGGAGTATATCTTGAAACCAATAAAAGCTGGAGCATCGATGACAAAAGACTGAATTTCCAATTTGGAACGGAAGCAGGCTGGGAAATAAAGAACGGGAAAATAAAGAGGATGCTAAAAAACCCCAACTACACGGGAATCACCCCCAAGTTCTGGAATTCCTGCGACGCCATCGCAAACGAGGATTCCTGGATAGTATGGGGCACCCCAAACTGCGGTAAAGGCGAGCCTATGCAAGTTATACAAACAGGACACGGCACATCCCCCGCAAGATTTAGAAACATTCAAATCGGGGTGGGAAAATGATAAGCAAAACCAAAATGGAAAAAATCCTCAAAGAAATCTTGGAGATGTCACCCGCCGACCAGACCGAAGTGCTTTTAATTTCACAAAATTCGGCGCTGACCAGGTTCGCAAACAATCAAATACACCAAAACGTGGCCGAAAAAAACGCAAAACTTTCCATAAGAGTCATAAAAAATAAGAGAACCGGCACCGCTTCAACCAATATCTTAAACAAAAGCTCAATAAAAGGAGTGCTTGAGAAAGCTCTCAAAATAGCCGACAATGCTTCACCGGACCCGGATTTTAAATCCCTTCCCAAGAAGAAAAAATGCACAAAAATGGAGCTTTTCTCCAAAAATACAGCTGAATATCAGCCGATAGATAGAGTTAAAGATGTTTCTGTTTTAATCTCCAAGGCAAATCAAAAAGAACTGAACGCGGCAGGCGCATTAAGCACGGGCGAGATTACCATCGGAATAGCCAACTCATTGGGAGTATTCGAAATAACCTCTCTTACCGAAGCAGATATAAACACCGTATTTATGTCCTCTAACAGCTCAGGTTACGCTGATTCTTATGCAAAAGAAGTAAGAAAAATCGATTTTCACAAACTGGCAGACACGGCTTCAGAAAAAGCTCTAAAGAGCATAGACCCCATTGCAATAGATCCCGGTTCCTACACGGTAATCTTGGAACCAGCCGCCGTCGCCGATATGCTCACATATTTGGCCTTCTGCGGTCTCGGAGCGCTCGCTTATCAAGAGGGACGCAGTTTCTTAAGTGGAAAGCTCGGGGAAAAAATTACCGGAGGAAACATAACCATCTGGGATGATGGAACAAGCCCAGATACCCTGGGAATGCCCTTTGATTTCGAGGGAACACCAAAACAAAAGGTAATGTTAATTGAAAACGGCGTGGCAAAAAACGTTGTTTACGATTCCTACACCGCCCATAAGGATGGCAGAGAATCAACCGGGCATGCACTGCCGGCTCCGAACATTTACGGCCCCCAACCTTCCAACCTTTTCCTTAAGAATGGAGATTACTCCGTAGATGAGATGATTGCCTCCACCAAAAAAGGCATACTTGTAACACGGTTTCACTACACAAACATGGAAGACCCACTTAAAACGATGCTTACGGGAATGACCAGAGATGGAACCTTCTTAATAGAAGACGGGGAGATATCCTGCGGAATAAAGAATTTACGGTTTACCCAAAACATACTCAAGGCCTTGTCAAACGTGGAGATGATTTCGGAGGAAACGAAACTAAAACAAGCCTCCTTTGGTTTTTGCTTAGCCCCCGCCCTTAAAGTAAAAGATTTTAACTTCACCGGAGTAACCGAGTTTTAAAAGACGATTATTCAATGTCGAAAAAAGCTGCCGTCCTTTTCGGCAAATATCGCTCCTTGGCAAGAACCAGACACCTCAAATGAGCTTCTAAAAAATTCAGTTGTTCGGGAGTATCCACATCGTACCAAACGGGCAAGAAATTGGATCTTAAACCAAGTTTTGATATCGCTGTCACGGTCTGGCCCAAAACCCTGCTCGTACTCCAATCTATATCTTCGAAAAGTTCCGGAAACATCTTGGTCAGGCCAATTAAATAATAACCGCCGTCAGTCGCCGGACCGATGATCACATCGTTATCACACAACCCCTGAAAAGCATCCTTTATAAAGCCGAGCGGAAGAGTAGGACTATCACTACCAATCAGGACAACCTGGTTGTAATTTAAGGCAAAGATATCTCGAAACACATTCTTCAGTCTTTCTCCAAAACTTAAACCTCTTTGAGAAATTAACAAAATATTCTCTCCGGCCATCTTTCGAAACATCTTTTCAGCTCTTGTTGGGGTATAGGCTATAAATAAATTGCTCGAGTTTCTCTTTGCCAGCAAAATTGCTTCTTCCACCGTGTCTTTCAGAAAACAGCGGTAAAGTTCCACTCTTTCTTTTGGAGCAAGACAAATTTCCAACCTGGTTTTCACTTTTTCTTCCCCCGGTTCTTTTGCCATTATGACAAGCGCTCTTTTCAAATTGACTCCCAGATACCCTTAAAGTTTTAAAAATTACCTTTTTATGTTGTAAAGCTTGACCAATTTTTCGGAAGAGACCCCTAATTTATATAGATACCTGCAGGCAATTATCTTAAAACCTGTCTTTAATAAACTCTGTTCCTCGTATTTTCTCGGAGAAGTGAGGGCAATTCCCTGAAGCACAACAACTTTACCACACCTCTTTAACCGATGAACAAAATCGATGTCATCCATCAGAGAGATCTCCTTAAATCCACCCAATTTCTCAAATAATTCCCTCCTAACAAAAGTACCGTGATCTCCCCCCCAAGCCTGCGTTATGTGCCCTCTATGGTTTATGAAAACCTCGGCAAGCCTGTATTTAAATGCGGGGTTATTAAATCCAAGGTCAAATCTTCCGCCGACAACATGCGGATCTTTCAATGCTTCCTCTATCAACCGGACGGCAGTTTTAGGAACTACCGTATCCGCGTAAAGAAACAAAAATGCGTCGCCTTTCGCTTCTGAAGCACCGGTATTCATCTGAACTCCCCTTCCGGGAGACGATTTGACCACCCGGGCAAATTTTTTTGCTATCGAGACCGTTCCATCCTTGCTTCCGCCGTCAACGACTATTACCTCTTTTTCACCTTCAGTCTCAGAAACAGCTTTCAATGTATTCCCTATCAAATCCGCCTCGTTAAGGGCGGGTATAATTATCGATACCACAAATTATTCTCCCGTCTGCCCATTAAATTTTCTTAAAATGACCTCGACAATTCTTTTTGACGCCATCCCGTCTCCAAAGGGATTCTCTATTCTCGCCATACTCTCGTATCCAGAAGCATCTTCTAACAATCTAAGAGCCTCTCGAATAATTGCTTCCCTTTGGGTACCAACCAATTTTGCTGCCCCTGCATCAACGGCCTCGGGACGCTCAGTTTTATCCCTCATAACCAAAATCGGCTTATCAAGAGAAGGAGCTTCTTCCTGAATCCCCCCGGAATCAGTAAGGATAAAATAACACCTCTTCATCAAATTAACGAAAGTTATATAATCAAGTGGCTTAATAAGATGAAGATTATCTAAACCAAACAACTCCTCCTTTGCAATATTTTGGACATGCGGATTTAGATGAACAGGAAAGATTATTTCCAAATCTCTCCTTCGTTCGGCAAGTTCCCTTAACGCACGACAAATATCCCTCAAGGACTCTCCAAAACTCTCCCGCCTGTGCGCGGTCACCAAAATCACCTTTTTGCTTTCAAAATCAATCTTTGACAAGACGGGGTGTTCAAATTCAAAATCGCGCTCGGCCACTTTAAGCAGAGCATCAATCACAGTATTTCCTGTAACGTAGATATTTTCCCCGTCAACCCCCTCCTTGATTAAATTATTTCTCGACCTCTCGGTGGGAGCAAAATAAAAATCGGTTAAAACGTCGGCAAGCCTCCTGTTAATCTCCTCGGGAAACGGCTGATATTTGTCACCACTGCGGAGCCCCGCTTCAATGTGCCCCACCTTAACCTTCTTGTAGTAAGCAGCCAGACTGGCCGCAAAAACGGT
The DNA here is from genome assembly GCA_002366545.1 of Candidatus Oleimmundimicrobium americanum. GTDB lineage: Bacteria > Actinomycetota > Aquicultoria > UBA3085 > Oleimmundimicrobiaceae > Oleimmundimicrobium > Oleimmundimicrobium americanum. The sequence continues at coordinate 7,156 of DFBH01000056.1, forward strand.
AGTGGTATCTCCCTGAATAAGTAATAAATCGGGGGAAACTTCCCCGATTATTTCCTCAAGCTTCACCAGTGACCGCATTACCACCTGAGACAATTTTTGATTCGGAGCCATTATTTTGAGATCGAAATCCGGCTCAATTTCAAAGAAATCCAATACTTGGTCAAGCATTTGACGGTGCTGACCGGTAGATACGGTTAACGAACAAATTCTATTGGGGTAATTACCCATCTCTTTTATAACAGGAGCCAACTTAATGGCCTCCGGCCTTGTCCCGAAAACCGTTAACACCTTAATAGGTATCAATCTGCTCAATATTTATAACCTCCTCTGCAATCTTTCTCTTCTTCCTTGCCCTGCACATAAAGATACCAGCCAGAGCAAGAGAAAACAACGAGATGCCGGCCGCCAAGTAGTGAATTTTTGTGGTCATGTACCTGAATTTCAACTTATGAATCCCCTTTGGCAGTTTCAAAGAAATTAAATTTTCACAAGGATAAATCCTTTGCTCCTTACCGTCAACAAACGCGTGCCAATAAGGACTCTCGGACATTGAAACCAGCACCCAAGTCGGCTCCGAGACGTCGACCTCAATCTTTTTTTCACCCGGCTTTACCGAAACAACCTCGTAAGATAAATTGCCCCCACCACCGTCTAACAATGGACGGATTAATTCCCTTAAATAAATCTTTTCTCCCGGGTTATCGTGATAAGCGGCGTGAAAAAACAGGTTAAATCCCAAAAACACCGCCTTCCCTTCCCCAATCCTTTTAACACCTGCAACCGGGTATTTACCATCAATTGTCAACCAATCCTCATCCAAGCCATCGTAACAAACGCCTCTCCAGCTTCCCCCTTCGTAGGTGGCGGGCGAAAAGGTAAAGTTGAGCTCCCCTTCAAAACTTTCCGCTTCCACGGGCCCGGAAAAATCCCTCTCTACGGACTTAACGGACAAGATACCGCCGTTTTTAAAACCGGTGCCGTCGGTGTCGATAACCAACGTGCCGCCGCCTTCAACATAACCTTTAAGAACCTCCTCGATGACAGGAAGGTTTAAAACTTTAAAGTCGTAGAGGATTACGCTGTTGAAACTCCTTAAATCTTCAAGTGAGTAGTCATCTAATTTTTCTCTTCCTTCGATAAATCTCACATCGTTCTTTACGTTTAAGATAGCAATTGGATAATCTGGTTTTTCACCGATAATTAAAGTTGGAGAAATAAGCGGCTGAACAAACCCTTTCTTTTCCAAATATTTTAAGATTAAATATCGGTCGTTTTCATAAACCTTTTCAAACTTTTCCGTGGCAAGTAGATTCCTTAGTTCTAATTTTTTTATCTTGTCGACCACCAAGTAACTTACGTTAAAAATGTCGTATTTTCTCAAGAAAAAAGAGCTTTCGTTTTTTCCAACCGCATGGGAGGTCACCATATAGGCAAACCAAGAGTTCTTTGATGATTCTATGAAATAGCCATCCACATCATTGAAACCGGTCATAAAGGGTACTGAGGAAAAAGCGGTACCCCGGTTGGCAACCATAGCCACCCTGTCTCCGTACTCCTTTGGTTGCTCACTTAGATATTTACAAAAGGCTTTGTGTTCCTCCGGAATAACAAAGACTGAGATCCGGGTAAAAGCATAGGAAAAATCCCAGATTATTAAGGATATCAAGACCACTCCCAATATGGGTGCAACAAATCTTAAAATACCTTTACAAGCACCTGTCTTTGAAAGTCCGTTCATCATCTCAAAGATGGAGATTCCCACCAGACAGGCCAACGATAATACAAACAAAACCATGCCCCTCTCTGGCCAGATCATATTGATTATTGGAAGGTGAGGATAGATAGGGGTATTAAATCCCAGACAAATTACCAGCCCTAGGAGAAATATCCCCCAGAAACCTACTACCTCGGCCCTGTATTTGCGAAAAAAAAGTGATGATACCGACAAAAAAAAGACAAAAAACCCTACATAAACGACACCAACGTCATTTATTACCCCTCGCCTAAAAAAATAACTGAGGGGAAGTGAGATTGTGGGAAGCGAAGGGTCGATTATAACGCCCCTTCCAATCTTTTGAACTTGGGCAAAATATGGAATCCACCAGACAGCCGTAAGACCAACGAATAAAAGAAGGCTCAAGACAAGGAGGAAAATCCCCCTCGGGACCGAACCGAGTGGACTTTGCGGTTTCGTTCTTTTTACAAACATCAAATAGATCAAGACAAACAGAAAACTTCCAAATCCAACCATCGTGGCGATGTGGCCGTGGAGAAAGAAGACCAAACTAAGAACAAAAACATAAACTACAAGCAGTGAGTTTTTACCCGTTCTTAGCCACTTGATGAGTGGTATAAAACAAAGTGGTACAAATGCCATAGCGTAAAAATCGGAAAAAGCACCCCACTCGGCATAAAGATGAATAAGAATCGGGCTAGACGCATAAGCAACCGCACCCCCCATGGCGGCGATCATCCGAAAAAGCCCGCTCTTTTTCTCTTCGAGCAGGACAAAAACCAAAAGATACATGTTTATAGCGGCAAGAAACACTCCAAGAGAAACCGAGATTTTGCCGACTATGGCGGGATCTTTTAAAAATATCTGCAAAATCACAGGAAATAAGTAAGATATCGGTGGGTAAAAAAGTAAGAGATGATGTCCGCAGTACCAGGGGTCCCACCAATCCACAAACCTGCCATATTTTACGAGCATATCCGCAATGTATTTAATCTTATAAAAATGGCCAATCGTATCAGAACCGGAAGGAAAGCCCACCTGTAAAAAGGGCTTAAAAAGGTACGCGGTAAAGCCAAGTAGAAAAAGGAGCGCTGTGAGATGAAACAATATTTGACTTATTTTCCTGCCCTTTTTTATCGATTTTTCTTCCATTTAATCTCCATTTAGTTTTTTGCCCAAACGCTATTTTGAAAAGATTTCGTCGATGCTTTCCACTGTTTGAATGCCGCCTTCCGCATAAACTTTATACCTTCCGGAAACCCCTTCCTCAAGATATATCTTACCCCCGGCGGCCAAACCACCGCCCCGCTTTTCAGTACCGATGATTACGCCCTTGCGGATAAAAATATTCTTTTCGGCATCGACACAATTCTCAATAACCGTATCCATCCCAAGAACGACCCCTTCCTCGCCAACCACCGAGCCGGTGATGCTGTTTCTGTCTCCGATAAAAATTTTTCCGGTGGCGTGCAGGCCTCCCCGGAAAACCACATCTGCCTGAGAGGTCAATTCACCTTTAACTATGATATTGTAAGGAACCGTCTCTCCTTCGGATATTGTCACGTTCCCTTTGACAAGTACGGATTCTCCCCCTTGCATCCAAACTTTATTGTCCTTTAAAAACCCCGGTTTTTGTTTCTCATTCATCTTAACCAACGGCTCAATTAAATTTAGAATTCGGGCCCGCCTAAAGATTAGCATCTCCGGAATATCCTCATTGAACCCCTCTTTAAACAGTTCTTTAATCTCGGAAAAGTTTTTGCTTTTAAAATTTTCCTTTATGACCGTATCCATTCCTTCAGTCCATCGAATTGTCGGCAAACCCATCACTTTTTCTTCCAATTTATTTTCATTCATCTTGTCCTCCCCCACTACAAATTCATCTCCCGCCAATCTTAAAAGCCGGCTTCTCTTCTCAACCCATATAGTCTTGCCCGAGGCCGCCCTGCTTTTAACTTCGCAGCCTTCCGAAACGTAAACGTCCTCATCGGCATCTATCCAGCCCTTTACCAAAACATTCTCTCCCAATTTCAACTTACCCATAGCCGATACGCAGCACAGCACATTGTTTTGGCCAATAAAACCGTCTCCCTTAACAAAGAGCTCTTTTTCAAACGAGCAATCCTCCCCAGTTGAAAGATTGCCGTCAATTATCAATATCCGGTCAAACTTACTGCCGGCGGGAATTTTTATATCGCCTTCAGCCAGCCAAATCTCTTCCTTGCCCCGATGCATCATTAAATAAGTTTTTAGAACCGGAAACTTTTGAAGCCAACCGGGCTTTTGTTCATCCTTTAGCACAAAATCTTTCCCGACCCCTGAAAACGCCGGTTCTAAAATATCCCTAAATGAATGAGCAAAATATCTTTCGTCAAGTTCCATTGAAAGGTTAATTGCCAGAGGCTCATCGTCTTTCGGCCTCAAATACTCCACCAGCGCCGGAAGAAAACATAAAAATACCAAACCCATGGATAAAAGAACCAAAAGAAGGTAGTTTATCATATCAACTCTCCTCGCCCGATAACGAGATCAGTTTATTTAAGACACCCTCAATTTCCCTCTCTAAGACTTCATTCCCACAATCTGCACAGATTTTACTCGCCTTTGAGAGCTCCTGTATCGCGTTCTTCTTCTCACCCAGGATAAAATATGCCTTTCCCAGTTCAACTTCCAACATGGCGGTCGCCGTGGCGTCTTCCGCCACTTGAACCGCAAACTTAAATGCCTCAACAGCATCTTCATAATTTCTCTCCCTCATCAGCCGGTAAGCTTCGGCTAAAGCCGAATTCAGATCGACAAACTTCGGCTCTTCGGTTGCTTTTTCCTCAATTATTTGTGGCCTCGGCACCTCTTCGCTTTCAATTGTCTCGATCCCTAAAACATTGACACCCGAAACTCTTTTCGTTTTTTCCCACTTGAAAGCATATTCCTCCTTGGCGCCCCCCTTAAGACCTTCAAAAAGAGTGACAAAAAAAGCTCCTGTGCAGACCCACATATTTGCAAAGAAGTTAAAGAGATTAAAAGGTAGAAGCCAAGCTACCCTTCCCCGCCTGTCCAAAACAACGCTCGTGCCCACCTCGCAAAAGACCGCAAAATTTCCCACGTTGTTATATGCTAAAGTGAACAGGAGAGCGGCAAACAAAAGCCACCACCAGTAAGCGCCGAAGAAATAGAGATATATTCCCAATAACCAACCCACGACCATTAAAACGGGAATCACATAAACTGAGAGCAAAAGGAGAGCGTCTATTTTCTGAGCAAACCTTAATATGGGCGAAGTGAGAGTCTTCCAAAAATAAGCAAAAAGGCATTGATTGTGACCGATGGCCCACCTTCTCAGTTGACCCCTCCTTTCCTTCCAATTGTGAACAACCTCCTCGTAACACTCGGCTATGTTTACGTAAGTTACCTTCCATCCGTTTAAAAAGACCCGGTAGGTAATATCCGTATCTTCGGCAAGTTTTGTAACATCCCAGCCACCAACGACCTTAAGAATATCTTTTCTCATTCCTCCAACGGTGCCCCCATACTGAGGGAGAAGATTTAAATTGTATCTTGCCTGTTGGTCAACTTGATATCCTCCCGATCTCTCGAGATCAAGCATCCTGGTGAGAAAAGAATCGGGAGCATTTAAAGGAACCACCCTTCCCATAACAAGACCCACCGCCACATCGCAAAACGGAGCCGTCAACCTCTGGACACAATTTTTCGACGGCTGGTAGTCGGCATCAAAAACGAGGGTTATTTCATGGCCGGCAAAGACGGTGCCGACTTTAAGAGCAGAAGCTTTGCCTCTATTTTTGCCCTCGATTCTGTGGATAACCTTGATAAAATCGTTTTTGGAGGCATAGTCATCGGCAATTTGGCCCGTCTTATCCGTCGAGTGGTCATCGATGACTATAACTTCATAGCAATCCCTAGGGTAATCCATCTCGACAAGTCTTGACAAAATGTTCGCTGCCACTTTTTCCTCATTATACATAGGCACCAAAACGGAGACACCGGGCTGATAATTGCTCGGAAAGTCCTGAAAATCCCTGCGCTGTTTCCCAAACAGCCGGTTCCATAAAAAACAATAATGTCGTACAGTATAAATTATCAAGACGGTGAAGATAAATATTAGGATGACGCCCACCACGAAAAGGATCATTTACCTCACTCCCACCCGACTTCGCTTATCCCGCGCCTGGCAAGATAGCTCACGACCAGAGAGTAAAACGCCACGATATATATGAAATCAACGTAAACGCCCATAAGGTAATGTATAAGCAGGAAGGGCAAGCTCCCGAGATGATAAAATGTTGCCGCAACGAGCGATATACGCACCGTGTTCCAAATCATCGAAAAGACGAGGGTCGAGAACAACCAGAAAGACTTGGTTAAAAGCGAGCCTGGCAGAGGAAAAACGGTCAAAGTAAAAATGACACCGATTAAGAAAAGTATTATCACGCCGGAAAACTGCCAATCAATTATCACGCGACATAGGGGATGGGGAGGAATCGGTGAGATGAAGGCAGTATACAAAAGCGAAACTCCGGTTAAAAAGGCAAGTATTATGAAGATGACCTTAACTGGGAGTGGAATAATGTTCATTCTGTAAATTAAAATAATGGCTATTAAAAGAAGCAAACAGATAGCAAGGGCTGCAAACGCGGGTACCGATTGGTAGTGAACCGGGATTTGGAAAGTGGGGCCTGAAGGGTAATAATATACAGGAATCCCCTCAATGAGATTTATCGGTTTAGCCAAGGTAAATAACTCATAGGGAACTTTGGCAAAACTTAAAATCTTCCCAATTACCCTTGCCTGAAACCACCAATAGGGTATAGCATAAAATATAACTAATATCCCAATTAAGATTGAGAATATTATCCCCAAAAAAAAGTGGAGCTTAGACACCATCATTTTCCACATCGCTCGGTGAAGTCTAACAGTACCCATCGGACTCCTTTCTTTTATTTACAATAATACCAGATTAAAAAGATTTTTTAAAATTCTTGCTATTAATTAAATGTATAATTACTTTTTTAGTAAATTCCTTTATAATTAAAATAAACCAAAGGAGACAACTTGAAAAAAATTGGAGTAGTCCCCGCATATAATGAAGAACGCACCATCACAAAAGTTCTATCCGATCTAAAAACCGTAGTTGACCGCATAATTATCGTAAACGACGGTTCGACGGATGACACCGAAACAAACGTTTTAAGTTGGTCAAAAGAAAACCCCGACTTTGATTTGTGCTTAATTACCCTGAAGAAAAATATGGGCAACTCTAAGGCTCTCAAGGTAGCCTTTGCCAAGATTTCAGCATCTTTAAAAAACAAAGAGATTGGACCAGACGACTTGGTCGTCACCTTCGACGCCGATGACCAGTTCGATGCCCGTCAAATCAACAAACTGGTCGCTTACATGAAGGAGCACGACCTTGACGCCGTATTGGCTCAAAGAAATTTCAGCAAATACCCCGCCTTTAAAAGGGCGGGAAATAAAATGATGTCTCTGTGGGCCTCTCTTTTAAGCGGGTATTACTACCGCGATGTTGAGTGCGGTTTAAGGATTTTAAAGGTACGTACCGTTCCTAAATTTTTAAAATATTTGACGGGCGTGCGCTACAGCCACTCTCAAGAAATGGGGATAATAATCCCAAGACTGGGCTATAAGGTGAGTAACGAACCCTTCGCAAACATCAATTATTACCGCTCCAGAACCCACCTTAAAGATGCGCTAATAAACCCCGCCATGGCATTGATTGCTTTGATAAAAATCGTGCTTAAGCTTGAACAAACAGAGATATGGGAAATGAAAGAAATTAAAAAAACATGCGCCTCTCAAGGTGAAACCATTAAGCCCCCGCGTCCCTCATAGTAAACTACCACCGGTCACAGGGCCGGTGGCTTTCCTGCCACTGGTAGGCACGGTATCCTGCCCACTGCAGCCCCTGGATTTTATTTAAATTTTAACTCTATCGTAAAACCAGCAAATTAAAAACGGCTACCAGCTACCAGTCCTCAGCCTTCAGGAAAACTAAAGGAGTTTTTAAAGATTTTGTTTTTAAAATTCGGGTGGGTCGGACAAAGCGAAACTTGAGGTCGCCCCGATGAAGCGAGCGGAAGGCCGGATAAACCGGTGGTTTATAGCACTAATAAAACCAGCTCTTTCACCAGAGGGGCACCAATGAAAGAGCCAGCTACCCATTTAAGGGCTAATTTATATATCGGGAACTAAGGTGACTTCCTTTAGGGATTTTTTACTTAAAAAACAAAAAAATTAAGCGGGGAAAACTAAACCGAGCCTCCGGAAACCATCTCTTTTATCTTCATTAACCTCGTCCTGTTTTCTCTTTCCGCCTCATCAAGCTTCATATTTATATAAACAATGGTCTCATCTAACTGAGGAATTAGCACATGCTCCAAAGCATTTACACGGCGGCGAGTCTTTTCTATCTCAACAGCAATAAGCTCCACCGCCTTCTCGGCCTCAGATAATTTTATTAGAATAGGAACCACTTCGTTTAACAAAAAGAGCGCTTTATCTAAAACAGCAGGGGTAGTCGACAATCCATAACAATCAAAGGTTCCTTCTTGCTCAACCTCAAATTCGGGCACCCTTATCCCCATCAACCTTTTTTCCGAAATTTTCACGCTCGTGGTCATGTGTGGATAGAATAGGGCCTCTTCAATAATCTCAGCCGACGATTCGGAACGTGCCACCGCAAAAATTTGGTAAGCCTTTGCAAGTTTTTCTTCAATTTCTTTGCGAAGTCTTTGATTTTCTCGTACTTTGTTTAAAAACTGCTTCATCAGCTCATCAAGTTTGTCTTTAAGCAGTTTATGGCCTCTCTTGGCAATAGCCAAGCGCCTTCGCAAGTTAAGTAACTCCATCCTGTTTGGATTCACTTTTAAAACAGCCACTAGATAACACGCCCTCCGAATATTATAAAATTAACAATTTTTCACCCTATCAATTTAAACATTTACCTCTTCCAACTTTTTACTTGCTTCGTCTTTTGCCTCTTCTTTTACAAATTTTGACATATATTTCTCTATATGCTCTTCGCTTACCCTCTTGAGTTCCACCCGCGGCAGACGAGACAACAACTCCCATCCGAGATCAAGGGTTTCTTCTATACTTCTGTTCTCAGAATCTTCTTGACGTATAAAACGATTCTCAAACTCCTCGGAAAAACGGGCAAATTTCTTATCGATATCCGACAGAGCAGCTTCACCCAGAATAACAGCAAGCTCTTTTGCTTCCTTCCCTCTGGCATACGCTGCAAAAAGCTGATTGGAAACGCTGGAATGATCTTCTCTGGTTTTGCCTGTACCAATTCCTTTCTCTTTAAGCCTTGAAAGAGAGGGCAGAACATCTACGGGCGGATATATTCCTTTGCGATGTAAATCGCGACTTAAAATAATTTGCCCCTCGGTAATATATCCGGTGAGATCGGGAATAGGATGTGTCTTATCATCCTCCGGCATCGACAAAATGGGAATCTGGGTAACCGAACCTTTCTTCCCTTTTATCTTTCCGGCTCTTTCATATATGGTGGCAAGGTCTGTGTACAAATAACCGGGGTAACCTCTTCTTCCGGGAACCTCTTTTCTTGCCGCCGAAACCTCACGAAGAGCCTCACAGTAGTAGGTCATATCGGTCAGAATCACCAAAACATGCATGCCCAAATCAAACGCCAAATATTCGGCCGCAGTTAACGCAACCCTTGGTGCCGCAATTCTCTCAACCGCCGGATCATCCGCAAGGTTGGTAAATATGACAGCTTTTTCAATTGCAGCTGTCCTCTTGAATTCCCTTACAAAATAATCGGCCTCTTCAAAAGTTATGCCCATGGCACAAAAGACCACCGCAAACTCTTCTTCCTTTCCCAGGACCGAGCTTTGCCGGGCTATTTGTGCAGCCAGCCGTGGATGGGGAAGACCTGCTCCCGAGAATATGGGAAGCTTTTGTCCTCTAACAAGAGGATTTAAGCCATCTATAGATGAAATTCCCGTCTGAATAAAATCTTCCGGATAATCTCTGGCACAAGGGTTTATTGGATCGCCGTAAATACTAATGCGCTTTTCGGGAATAATGTCCGGCCCTCCGTCAATTGCATGGCCAAGACCGTCAAAAACCCTACCCAAAATGTCTTTTGAAACCCCGACTTCCATACTTTTTCCGAGAAATCTCACCCGGGTCTGGGTCGTATTTAAACCCCTGGTGCCCTCAAATGATTGAACAAGCGCCGTATCTTTCGTTACCTCCAAAACATTTCCGCGACCAATGGTGCCGTCGGGAAACTGCAATTCAACAAGCTCATTGTATTTTGCGTCGGTCACCTTTTCAACAAGCAAAAGTGGTCCAACAACATCTCGTATCGTCATGTACTCCTTAGGCATACTGTTCACCCCTTACGTTAGAGGTTTTAAATTGAGATGTTATGTCCTTAAACAAATCTTTTAATTTCCCAATTTCCTCTTCCTTTAAAAATTTCGCCCTAGATATTCTCTCTCTTATGGGAGCATCCAAAATGTTTTTGATAGGCACACCTTTCTCCACAGCCTCCAAGGCCATCTCGTGAAAGTGCATTACATCCTTAAGCATCAAGAACTGTTTCTCTAAAGAAGTAAATGTGTCGACCTCATGAAAGGCATTTTGCTGCAAAAAGTCCTCTCTTATGGACCTTGCCGTTTCCATTAATATTCTCTCGTTTACGGAGAGTGCTTCAATGCCGACAAGCCTTACTATCTCCTTTAACTCCGCCTCGCGCTGCAAAATGGCCATTGCGTCAGCTCGCAGTTTTTTAAATTCCGGATCGACTTTTTCGGTCCAATATTTTTCCGTCTCGTCCATGTAGAGAGAATAACTTCGAAGCCAGCTTATTGCGGGAAAATGTCTCTGATAAGCAAGCTGGTCCTCAAGCCCCCAAAATACTTTAACCACCCTTAAGGTATTTTGAGTAACCGGCTCCGATAAATCTCCTCCCGGAGGGGAAACTGCCCCAACGACGGTTAATGTCCCTTCTCTTTCATCTTTGCCAAGACAAATAGTTTTACCCGCTCTTTCATAAAAAGCTGCCGCTCGAGAACCTAAATAAGCGGGATAACCTTCTTCACCGGGCATTTCTTCCAATCTTCCGGAAATCTCCCTTAAAGCTTCAGCCCAACGGGAAGTGGAATCTGCTTGAAGGGCAACGCTGTAACCCATATCTCTAAAATATTCTCCTATCGTCACCCCGGTGTAAACTGACGCTTCCCTGGCGGCAACAGGCATGTTGGAGGTGTTGGCAATTAGCACGGTCCTTTTCATCAAAGGCTCGCCCGAATAAGGGTCTTTAAGCTCAGGAAACTCCATAAGAACATCGGTCATTTCATTGCCCCGTTCACCACAACCGATAAATATTATTATTTCGGCATTTGCCCACTTGGCAAGCTGATGCTGGATAACCGTTTTACCGCTCCCGAAAGGCCCGGGAACGCAAGCGGTTCCACCTTTAGCCACAGGGAAAAACGTATCGATAACACGCTGACCGCTTATAAGAGGCTCATCCGGCGGAATTTTTTCTTTATAAGGTCTACCACGACGGACCGGCCACTTTTGAAGCATTTTTACTTTATGTTCCCTTCCGTCTTCCTCCAAAACAGCAATTGGCTCTTCAACGGTAAACTCGCCCGCATAAATCTCTTTTATTTTACCCTTAACTTTTGGGGGAACCATTATTTTATGCTCGATAATCACCGTCTCTTGAACCGTTCCCAAGATGTCGCCGGTCGAAACTTCATCCCCAACCTTGGCTGTGGGCTTAAACTCCCACTTTTTCTCCCTGTTCAACCCCGACACCTCAACGCCGCGCGTAATGAAGTCCCCTACTTTATCTCTTATCACATTCAATGGCCTCTGCACTCCGTCATAAATCGACGCAAGTAAACCAGGTCCAAGTTCAACACTAAGAGCCTCTCCTGTGAAAAACACGGGGTCGCCGGGACCAAGCCCGGTGGTTTCCTCGTATACTTGAACAGAAGCAGTTTCTCCCCTAATTTCGATGACTTCTCCCATTAAACGATCTTTACCAACCCTAACCAGATCGTACATCTTTGCATTCGTTAGACCCTCAGCGACCACCAAAGGGCCCGATACCTTGCTAATTGTGCCCTGTTCCATTAGCTCTTCCCTTCTTCACTTAAAATGTCCATGCCTACCGCTTTTTCGACAATTTTTTTCATCCGCTGGAATCCCAAATTTTTGCCTCCTTTAGCAGGAGGAATAATCAGCACCGCGGGAGTAAACCTCTCAGCAAGCTCGGCAATTAAGTCATCTATCTCCCGATAAACTTCCTCCGTTGCTACAATCACAGTGTAATCCTTTTCTTTAATTTTAAGCCAAACCTCTCGAGCTTCACGGAGCTCAACAACGGGATAAGAATCAAAACCCAATGCCTGAAACCCTAAAACCGAAGTTTTATCGCCTATTAGCGCCACTTTAGACATATTGAACACGAACTCTTTCTTTGATGGTTTGAGCAGAAAGCCCGCTAAGCTTACCGATTAAAATAATCCTTAAGGTCTTGACCTCATTTTCTTTCGCCATTATGTAGCTTATCAACGGCTCCAACCCAACCGGTATATATTTTGCTATCTTGATATAACGAACGAGAAAATCATCTTCTTTTCTGTCAAAGATATCGAGGTCAAACTTCTGTCCCTCTACACTATCCCGAACCATCATTGCGTAAGGAGTTTCCTTTAACTCCTTCACGAAAATATCCAAAGACTCAGGATAAAGTAAGATCAGCTTCTCTTTTGAAACAAAACCTCTTTCTAAAAGAGCATCTTCGACAAATTCCTGCTCCTTGTTCAAGTTTTTTGCTCTCATAAAAACCTTTAAGTTCACTATATCGATAGAACTCCTGACATAGTCGATAAAAAACTTGTTCTTTTGTTTCTTTGCAATCATATAAAGAAGTTCGTACAAAGCCTTGTCCAAAATTATATCTATCTGTTGAGAATCTTTGCTTTCTTCAAACCTGCTCATGGCTTCTTCCAAAGCAGACCTATAAGGCTCAACTATCCCTTCGAGTTCACCCTCTTTAATGCCCTTCTTGATACTCTCCGGTTCCAACGTCCCGAGCTCGGACCATATTTGTTCGCCGGTTTTTTCTCCGTATTTCGCCTTAAGCAAAACTTTTAAGTTGTGAAAGTCATAGCGAGATATAAAATAGAACAATATCTGCTTTTCAGGATATATCTCCTCTAAAAATTCATAAAGAACAGTTAGGTAATCACCCAGAGATTTTTCAACATCCTCGGGAGTTACAGCTTCCTGAAAAAAGCTACCGTAGTCCGTTTCGGCAAGGATGCGCTTTTGGTCCCCAAAATCTCCGGCATTGACCAATCGTTCTAACCGATTCGTCCCCAGCATTTTTGTCTCACGAACTTTAATTCTACCTACAGCATATCCGTACTTTAGCGGATCTTTAAGCGCATTTAACAAATTGACCCATCACTCCTCAAACACCAAGCAGGCTCTCAGCAATTTTTGGCTCCAAATCCTCTCTAACTGCCTCGGCTAAAACGGAAAAAGAGTTATTAAACTCAACCTTACCCTTTTTTAGGATAAAACCTCCTTCAATCTCCCTCTTCTCATCAGAGAACCTGAGCTCACCTTTTCTACCCTGGCTTTTCAATGCCTTATTTATCTCTTTGAGAAACTCGTTGTTGATCCTTTTTCTATCATCGGAAGAAACAATTAACTCTTCACTGTTTTCAATTCCGACCTTGAGAAGCATTTTCTTTATTAAATCGCTATACTCGTCGTCCGTAAGAGATTTGAGCCTCTTAAGAGCCTTATCGAAGACAGTGTTTATAACAGCCCTTTTTTGGGCAAGCACCATGTTTTTCGCTTCCAGCCTGGCAAGAGAAAGAATTCGCTTTTTTTCCTTTTTTGCTTCGGCCTCCGTTTCGGCAAGAATATTACCTTTTAGGGATTTCGCTTTTTTTCTCGCTTCATCCACTACTTGATCGGCCTCAACTCTCGCCTCACCCTTTATTTCATCAGCCTTCTTCTTTGCATCATCAATTATTCTGTTAATTATATTCTCAAGTGCCATTTAACACACCCTATTCAAAAATCAAACAATTATCCAGCCTGTGCTGCCATGATTAAAAAGAGAGAAACAACAAGAGATAAAACAGCATAGGTCTCTACCAACGCTGAGAGAATCATTCCTTGGCCAGCCGTTTCTCCTCGTTTGGCGACCATAGCCACACCGGCCGTTGAAACAACTCCCTGATATATGCCGGAAATTAAACACATTATCATCACAGGCAAGCAACCCAAAAAGATTCTCATGCCTTGAGCAAGAACAATGCTTTTGCCGTCGCCTCCGAGAAGACCAAAAAATACAACTACTAAAAGGCCTGTAATAAAACCATAAATACCTTGAGTGCCCGGAAGAATAGATAAAACCAAAAGCCCACCAAACTTATCAGGATCCTCAGCAAGTACCCCGGCCGACATTTTAGCGGCAGATGTTATACCAATACAGGAACCAATACCACCAAATATTACCGATAAACTTGCTGCTAAAACAGTCCACTGATAGCCGTTAAGCCATAGAAAAGTTTCATTCATATGTTTATTACCTCCCTTCTACCTGGAATTATCTTCTGGCCGGACCTTTCTTGCCAGTTCCGGCTCTTTAAAAACCAGATCCTTTGCTTCGATGGCAAAGGGCTGGAATGAATGCCCGCCACCTTCGAAGAATTTGCCAAAAAACTCAACGTATTGCAATCTTGCAGGATGGACAAAAGCGCTTATCAGGTTGATAACCAAATTAAAGAGGTGTCCCACCACGAGAATTATAGCCATAACGATGAACCCAACGAAGGGAATCATGTCTTTGGCAATTCCGCCTATAATATTTATCCCCCAACCAATAAGAAAAGTCGCCATGCCCAAAGCCATCAAACGCGAGTAAGATATGGTGTCTCCAATAAAAGAGGTCATGCCATAAAGACCGTATACACCATTGCCGATTCTTCCAAAAATACTCTTGGCGCTCGGTTCAGTAAACCAAACTATTAAAATCGCGCCAACAATCGCCATCCACTTCCCCGCGGAAGATAAAGCTTGCGGTAAAACTCCTCCCGCGAGCATCTGCACGATGAGAATTACAATCCCCGGTAAAAACACAAGCTTTGAACCTTCTTTAAATATCCCCTCAATCCATCTGCCCTTTCTGAAATTATCGTACATCTCAAGAACAATACCAAAGAGCAAATGAATAAAACCAAAAATAAAGCAAAATATCAGAAAGGCAACAGGGTCCTTTAGAGGCTCCAGAACTATCATTTTCCTTAAAATCGACGGCAAGGATTTGGTCTCTATGGTAAACCAACTCCCGGTAAGTGCTCCGGCAACCATAGATGCTATTCCCCCATAGACAAACAACAGCAGGAATCCCTTTATGGTTTCACTAACCTGCAATTTCTTCCTCAACCAGAGAGAGGCCAGGGTTAAAACCAGACCATAACCAACATCGCCGATGCATATTCCGAAAAATACTACAAAAAATGGTGCAAGATAAGGTGTTGGATCTAACTCCTTGTAACGAGGGAACCCGTAAAGCTTTGTCACTATTTCAAACGGAGTAAACCATTTGTTGTTCTTAAGCGTCACCGGAGGATTTTCATCTTCTTTGGGTTCTGTAAAAGTTAAATCAATCTCATCTGTAAACTTGGATATCTCATTTTCAAGAGAAGATACATCTTCCTCATGAATCCATCCCTCCAACATAAAAGCTTTGTCGGTCTTTGCAAAATTGAGTTGAACCTTGACCCTGTTCTTTACGTTCTCTAAATAATCCCTAAGAACAATCAGATCCGACTTTAAGGACATCATATCCTTTACCCTTTTAATAATGGTCTCTTTTTCTTCCCGAAGTTTACCGATCTGCTCGGCAATTTCAGCTGCTTCTTCCTCCGGGGCATCATCCAAATTTTCAAATGAAGTGACCTGAAACCCATACTTATTTAAAATCTGGCTAACTTCATCCGAACGATCTTTTAGATAAATACCGAGAACGTATACATACTGAAAATCTTTACTAATCATTTCTAAGACGGATTCAGGCACAGTTTCTTCAAGTTCGACCTGAAGTTTATTGAAGTTTAGAGAAGCAACCTGACCAATTAAAAAAACTGCCCTCTTGGTCTCACCGATATCCATGAATTTAATATCGAGAGGCATCCAGGGCTTAAGCTCATTACGAGTGGCTTCTAATTTATTAAGTCCGGTTTCTATAACATTTAACCTACCCTCAAAGCTTTCACACTCCTCGTAAATTTTCTCCAAATTCACCTTGTCTTGGATGTTTTCAAACTTAGAGGGCTCTACTTCAGTTTTCTCTCCCATAAGACCCGAAAGAAATCCCTTCTTTTTCTCCGCAAAATCAGCCAAAAAATCGAGGGTAAAATTAACTTTAGAAAGCATCAAATCTATCTCTTTTGAATCAGGCTCAAATTCTTTTAAAACTTCTTCTAATTCGGTTTCCGATAATTCTTTCTTAAGGTTGGCAATGTGGAGCAAACCATTTTTTTGTAAGACTTTTACCAAGGTCTCTCTCATCGAATCGTGGGCTATCAAATAAACCTTTTTAACCTTGACCACAGCCATTACTGAGCAATCAGCTCCTTTACAACAATCTCCACCGAAGAGTCAAATCCTGCTTTTGCTTTTTTAGAAATATCAGTTTTCTTTTTTTCAGCATCATTCTTAAGCTTTTCGGCTTCTTCCTTGCTCTCTTTCAACGCTTTTTCCCTTAATGCTTTGGATTCAACCTTTGCTTCCTCAAGAGCTTTTTTTAGAAGCTTCTCGCTTTCCTGCCTTGCCCGTTCTACCACCTTTTCTGATTCTTGTTCAGCTTCATCAATAATTTTCGCGGCTTCGATTTCGGCTTCTTTAATGGCTTTTAATCTCTCAGGCACTTTCGCTCACCTTTCTTTAATTAGAAATGGAAGCTTTGTTCCCCTTCGTTTGCACATCTTTTATAAAAATACGCCTTTTTTTAATAAAATTCTACTTTTTTTAATAAAATTTTAAAATTTGTGAAATAATTAGCATGTAGCTTAAAAAAAATGGTGCCCGAGGTCGGAGTCGAACCGACACGCCCGTAAGGACAACGGATTTTAAGTCCGTTGCGTCTACCTGTTCCGCCACTCGGGCACTTCCTTGTAAAGCGAGTTTAATATAGCAAAGCAGCCATTCTAATTCAAGAAAGAAATTCAGAGAAAAGAGTAAATTTGCAGATGGTTGATGCTTGCCCGCCTCTGGCGGGGCTGATAGCAGATGGCTTATGGAAAAAGAAGGGGAAAGTTCAGCCCCTGGCCCTCAGCTGTCAGCCTCCAGGGAAAAACATGGGTGGTATATAGGTTTTAAGAACTATGAGTAAAAAGCTAATGAAAAATGGAGAATGAAAATTTAAGAATTTAAGAATGTTTTATCCAAAGGATAATCCTGCGGATAAAATCTTTTTATTTTTTAGTTTTTCTATCTCGTTTTACATTTTTCATTTTTAACTTTTAATTTACCGGCAAACCAATATTAGCAATCCATCGAAAGAATCAATCCATCCAAAATATCGCACTCGCTCACAATAATTTCCTCAAGAGCAAGATTCCTCATAACTTCCTTTAAAATAACGGCGCCCGCAATTATTATGTCCACCCGCCCGCTTTCAAGGCCGGCAATATTTTTTCGCTCGGTGAGGTTCTTGCTTAAAAGATAGTTTAAAATTTTCTTAATCTCCGAAAACGAAAGCTTTGAACCATGGATTCTTTCGGAATCATAAATTTCCATCCTTTGTGAAATTGCCGACAAAGTTGTTATCGTGCCGGCCAAACCCATACAAAAAAGGTCTTTTTTCTTCCCGATACTTTCAAAAGACTTCTTTCCGACAGAGCAGACGTAATCTTCAATTAAACGGATTTCGGATTCAAGCGGCGGATCGTGCTTTACAAACATCTCGGTTAAACGCACGCTCCCGATATTTAAACTGAAAATTTCTTCAAGGCAACCGGGGGAGCCCAGAATAAGCTCCGTGCTACCTCCCCCTATGTCAATAACTAAAATCGATTGGTAGTCTTGTTGGTATCCGTAAGTAGCCCCGAGAAAAGAACATTCGGCTTCTTCTTTACCGGTCAATATCCCTACGTTTAAACCCACCTCTTTCTTCACTTTACCGATAAAAACCAAAGCATTTTTTGAATCACGCATGGCACTCGTTGCAGCCACCTTTATTTTTTCTGCACCATAATCTTCAACAATCTCTTTATACTCTTTTAAAACTAAAATGGTGCGCTCGATAGCCGAATCAGACAAAACCTGTTTTTTGTTTACCCCCTCGCCCAATCTTGTAATTTTAGTTCCGCGATAAAGAGTTTTGAGGCAACTTTCTCTTTTTTCAACCACCATCAGACGGACAGAGTTTGTTCCTATATCAATTGATGCCAACCTCATCGGTTCACCTTCCGCATTCATCGCAGCCATCGACTTCTTCAATATAACTACCAACCAATTTACCCACCGGATTAAGGCCTGTTGCAAGATAGTGGGCAAAGTAAGCATGCAAACATTTTAAATTGTTTAAGTTGGAAATTCCGGCAATGCCCGTATCATCACATTTATCTTTTCGAAAACCCGGCAATTCGGCTCGTTTCCCGCGATAATCGTCGTGAGCTTCATTGAGTTCCAACCTGAAAGAACCATCTTCTTTAATCCTTGATTGAAGATGTTTTATTAAACCTTTCCCTTCGAGACGCGAAACTTCCTTAATTAAAAAGGGACAGGTCAGCCAAAAAATCGTGGGGAAAGGAGTGCCGTCTTCCAAAACGGGGGAACTCAAAATAACTTGAGGATACCCTTCACCACACCGCTTTAACACTTTTAACACACCGCGGGGATTTCGCCCAAGCTGTTTTTCTATTAATTTTACATCTACCCGACTAATCTTCATATTTTCAAAACTAAAAGAGGATATAAAATTAGGAAACATGAGTTTGGCTTACCTCTTGATAATATTTACAATAAACTCCGAAATTTGTTGCCAGAGCGGTTGCTTTAAATTTTTCTTATCGGAATTCGCATCCGGCGACCAGGGATTCAATTCTTCTTCCCTTCCGGTTTCAGGAATCACTATATAAGATTCTTCTCCCTGTTTTACCAGACCAAGATCTTGCCTGGCTACCTCCTCAACATAATCGTCAGAGTTTAATGCCGAAGCCTCCTGCTCCAAAATCTCGTTTTCCTTTTGTAACTTGACTATATTTTCTTGCAACACGCAAATTTCTTTTCCCTTATCAACTCTTTGAATAAGCGGCTGATACACGCAGAGACCAACCCCAATTAACAACGCGCAATATACAAGAATTTGAAAATTTAACCCAAAACTTTTTTTTCTTTTCCTTTTTGACTTCTTCTTTATTTTTTTAGACTTGGGCAAGGCTCTTGCCTTGCAAACCTGAGATTTCATCAGTTTTTCCTCATCAAACCTTGTGGACTTTAATTAAATTGGTGGTGCCCGGGACATTTACAATAACTCCCGCCGTAACCACCACAACATCTCCTTTTTCAGCCAACCCCGCCCCGGTTACCTTTCCTACAGCCTTGTCAAACATATCATCGGTATCACGGCTCGGCGCAACATGTAAAGGCACCACACCCCAGGAAAGGGTCAACTGGTTCACCACTTTATCTTCGGGCGTAACAGCCGCTATCTGCTCTGCAGACCTATACTTCGATACCCGCCGCGCGGTGCTTCCAGACTGGGTCGAAGTAACAATGACCTTTGCCTTCAATACACTCGCCAAATCGCATGCTGCAAAACTGATAGCATCGGTGAAATTCTTTTGGGCCCATTTTCTTTTGCTTCCCAACTTACCAGCATAATCTATGGAAGCCTCAGTTTTCTCAATTACCCTGGCCATCATCTTAACCGATTCAACAGGATAACTACCCACTGCCGTTTCCCCTGAGAGCATCACCGCATCCGTCCCGTCAAAAATTGCGTTGGCCACATCGCTAACCTCAGCCCTGGTCGGACGCAAATTATCAATCATCGAGCTTAGCATCTGAGTTGCGATGATAACGGGCTTCCCCTCCTTCATTGCCTTACCGATGAGACATTTTTGAATTAAAGGCACATCTTCCGGGGACATCTCCACACCAAGATCTCCGCGAGCTACCATAATGCCGTCGGCCACATCGATGATCTCATCCATCTTTTTTGCCGCTTCGTGCTTTTCTATTTTGGCAATTACGGGTGCTTCTTTACCAAAATCACACATCAACAACTTTAAATCTCTGATGTCATCAGGTGATCTGACAAAAGACATCGCTACCCAATCAACGCCTTGCTCAAGACCAAACTTTAAATCTCCGATATCTTTTTCTGTAATAGAATCGACACTTACCGAGATATTCGGTAAGTTGATTCCCTTGTGAGAAGAAAGTTTGCCTCCGTTTATCACCTCACATAAGATATCGTCTTTATCAACTTTTTTGACTTTAAGCTCAATAAGACCGTCATCAAGAAGAACCGTATCTTCCAAAGACACGTCGTTTGTAAGTTCCGAAAAATTTACAGAAACCCTATCTTTGTTTCCCCTCAAAATGCACGTAGTTAAAGTGAAGTCTTGTCCCGCCTCGAGGACTATACCGTCTCCCGCTATCTCACCAACCCTCAGTTTGGGACCGGAAAGATCCCCTATTATTCCCAGCGGGAGATTTAAATCGGCCGATATTTTTCTTAAATTAAAAATATTTCTGGCATGCCCCTCGTGATTACCATGGGAAAAATTCAACCTGGCAACATTCATCCCCGCTTCAATGAGTTCCTTTAAAACTTCGAGTTTCTCACTGGCAGGGCCAATTGTGCAAACTATCTTAGTGCGACGCATAATCTTTCCCCTCTGCGCGGAATTAGATTTATAAGCTGCCTAAATTATAAAAAGCTTCCTTGCCAAGATAACTTGCGACCGAGCCCAACCCCGACTCTATCCTTAAAAGCTGATTGTACTTACATACCCGGTCCGTTCTGGACGGAGCACCGGTTTTTATCTGACCGGCATTTATGGCCACAGCTATATCAGCGATGGTCGTATCCTCCGTTTCCCCCGACCTGTGAGAAACCACCGCTGTGTAACCGGCTCTTTTGGCCATCTCAATCGTTTCAAGCGTTTCGGTAAGAGTTCCAATTTGATTGAGCTTAATTAAAATCGAATTTGTCACACCGAGCTCTATGCCTTTTGCGAGCCTCTCAACATTGGTAACAAAAAGATCGTCCCCGACCAACTGGATTTTTTTGCCCAATTTATCGGTCATCTTTTTCCAGCCATCCCAATCTTCTTCCGCCATACCGTCCTCAATAGATACTATGGGATAGTTTTCGACCCAGTTGGCGTAGAAATCGACCATCTCCTCAGGAGATAGCTTTTTGCCCTCGCCGGCTAAAATATACCTGCCATCCTTATAAAATTCAGTTGCTGCCGGGTCAAGCGCAATATAAATATCTTTCCCCGGCTCATATCCCGCTTTTTCAATGGCCTCCAAAATTGCCTTTAAAGCTTCCTCATTAGAATCCAAGTTCGGAGCAAAACCACCTTCGTCTCCAACAGATGTATTTAGACCTTTCCCGTGCAAAACTTTTTTAAGGTTGTGAAAAACCTCTGCCCCCATCCTCAGAGCTTCTGCAAAAGAAGCTGCCCCGACAGGCATAACCATAAATTCTTGTATATCTATATTATTATCGGCATGTTTTCCGCCATTCAGTATATTCATCATCGGAATTGGTAAAACATGCGCATTCGAACCTCCAACGTATCGATAAAGAGGAGTACCAAGAACATCGGCCGCCGCTTTTGCAACCGCCAAAGATACACCGAGAATAGCGTTGGCCCCAAGGTTCGCTTTATTTTCGGTCCCATCTATCTCAATTAACTTTGCATCAAGTTCTCTTTGGTTAAGGGCATCCATTCCAATGATTTTCGGAACAATTAAGTCATTAACGTTTTTTACGGCCTCAAGCACCCCCTTGCCCATGTATCTGTCTTTGTCTCCATCGCGCAACTCAACCGCTTCAAAAGCTCCGGTTGAAGCCCCGGAGGGAATGGCGGCCCTTCCCCAACCACCTCCCGCCAGAAAAACCTCAACCTCAACGGTTGGATTCCCCCTTGAATCCAAAATCTCCCGCGCAAGTACTTCGGTAATCGTGGTCATAAAAACCTCCTCCAATTAGTTGATAGTTGTTAGTGGGGAGTTGTCTGGTTCCTTAGTTTCTTGGCTACGTGGCCACTTGGTTTCTAAGTCGCTATGTTACTATGTCGCCAGCCCCCTTAATTCTTAATCCTGGCCTTACCCTTTACCCGTCACCCTTTATTATCAGCCCCGCCAACGGCGGGCAGGCATCATCCTTTTGGCTTCCTCCCATAACTTATCCTTTTCTTCTAAGGATAAGTTATCAAAACATAGACCCCTCTTCTCAGCTTCCTTTTCCATAAACTCAAAGCGCTCCTGGAACTTATTGATGGCCTTTTTCAAAGCAACCTCAGAATCCACTCCCAAATGACGAGCCATATTTACCACCGTAAACAAGGTATCGCCGATTTCTTCCTCAACGTTTCCCTTTTTACAATAAGCATCTCTAAGCTCCTCGATCTCTTCATCAAATTTCTCAACCACATCTTCAACACCGCGCCAATCAAACCCCATCCTGGAAGCCCTGGCCTGTAATTTGGAAGCATATATCAAGGCTGGAAAGGCGGAAGAAACTCCCGGCAGATGCAAAGATTTTTTCTTTTCTTCTTTTTTTATCCTTTCCCAGTTCTTCAGCACCTCTTTCGAGGTGGGCGCAAACTCGCCGGCAAAGACGTGAGGATGACGGCGTTCTAACTTCTCGACAATGCCGTCAATCACATCATTTATATCAAACCTTCCGTTTTCCGAAGCCATTTGAGCATGAAAAACAACTTGGAGCAGAAGGTCTCCCAGCTCTTCTTTCAGGTGTTCAAAATCTTCTCGTTCTATTGCATCCAGCACTTCATACGATTCCTCAATAAGGTGGGGTGCAATTGATTTATGCGTCTGATCTCTATCCCAAGGACAACCGTCAGGCCCCCTTAAAATGGACATTATCTCGACCAATTTATCAAATTTGTATCTTTTATCCATCTAAATTACCCTTTATGTGTTTTTCTTGATATCCGCCTTTTTCTTTAGGTCCTCTATCCACATCTGAAATTTATCGCTCCGCTTTTCTTCAAGCAAAATTTGTTCAACATCTTCTTTTACATCATTGAAGTCCTGCTGAACAGCTTCTTTCTTTTCTTCAACAATGATGATATGGTAACCAAATTGACTTTTAACTAAACTGCTCAATTGCCCCACAGGAAGACTAAAAGCTGCATCGGCAAATTCCGGCACAAGTTGATCTCGGCTCATCCACCCCAAATCTCCTCCCTTGTCTTTGGAACCGGGGTCGGTTGAATATTTTTCGGCAAGTTCGGCAAAATCGGAACCGCTTTTAAGCTCAGCCAAAACCTTTTCGGCTGTCTTCTCATCCTCAAGAAGAATGTGTTTAGCCTTAACTTGTTCGGGCTCTACAAAACTCTCCCTGTTTTCCTCATAATACTCTTTAAGCTCCGATTCGGTTGTCTTAACATCCGCCGTTATCTTTTCCATAATCTTAAGTTGAACCAAAGATTTCTCAATCTCCTCTTTTAAATCCGCCAAAGTCATTTTGTTTTCCTCAAGGGCGTCTAAAAATGATTTCTCGTCCGGGAAACCCGCTTTAATTTCCTTGATTTTGGAATCAACTTCGTCCTCGGAAACTTCAACCTTCTGTTTTACCGCTTCCTCAGCAATTAGAACTTCCGAAATTAAACTATCTATAATCGTTCCCTTTAATTCCTCTTTGGCATCGCCCTCCAAGCTCTCGGTCATTTGAGGATACTGACTGACCAAAACCTCCAATCTCTTCTCCACATCATCTTCATAAATTTTTTTGCCGTTTACTGTAACCGCTACTTCCCGTCCACAACCAACCAACATTACACTTAGAATAAGCAAAGCCACTAAAAAAATTTTCTTCAACCCGATACCCTCCTTTTTTTATCGCACTTTATGCGTTCGTATTATATCACCAAACAAATTACCCAAGAAGAAAATGACATCTTTTTCGGGCAAGTTGTGAGCAACCAGAGTCTTTGCCGAAGATTCATAAATCAAATTTCCATATTTGTCTCGGAGGATATCCGTCTCCCTTTCAGTTAAAGAAATGCCCTTAAAAACCAGCCGTTCTTTCTCAAAAGTTACTTTCTTTAAACCAATATCGTTTGCCAACAGTTTAATTTTTGCTATCTCAATTAAATTTTTTACCGGCAAGGGGAATCGACCAAACCTATCCCTTAAATTGCTCTTCGCTCTCTCAACCGCACCCAAATCATTTGCAAAAGCAATTAACTGATATGCTTCTATCCTTAAGGCTTCTTCTTCAACATAGCTCCGCGGAATAAAAGCATCTACCGGCAAGTTAATACCCACTTCAACCAGTCTTTTGAAAACTCGCTCGCCTCGAATTTCTTCCACGGCCTCTCTGAGAAGCTGATTATAAAGTTCAAAACCAACCGCCGCCATATACCCGTGCTGTTCTGGACCGAGAAGGTTCCCTGCTCCTCTTATCTCCAAATCCTTCATAGCAATCTTGATTCCCGACCCTAACTCGGTGAACTCGCTTATCGTTTTCAGCCGGCTAAATGCGGCAGCGGTAAGCATCTTCTTGCCGGGGAAAAGAAAGTACGCATAAGCTCTATGATGAGAGCGACCAACCCTCCCTCTTAATTGATACATCTGGGACAACCCAAGTTTATTTGATCCATCAACTATCAAGGTATTTGCGGTTGGAATATCTATACCCGATTCTATTATGGTGGTACAAAGCAAAACATCGTATCTTTTCTCCAAAAAATTCAGCATCACCTTTTTCAATTCGCGCTCGGTCATCTGCCCATGGCCAACTCCTATTCTGGCCTCAGGTACAAGCTTCTCAAGCTCTTCGGCAACCCGGTAAATGCTCTTAACCTTATTGTATACATAATATACCTGCCCCCCGCGCTCAATTTCCCTACGAATTGCATCCTGAATTAACTTTTCGTCGTATTGGGCAATCTTGGTCAAAATCGGGTAGCGATCTTCCGGGGGAGTATTTATGACGCTTAAATCCCTAACACCGGACAAAGACATTTGCAACGTCCTAGGTATAGGTGTTGCGCTTAAGGCCAAGACATCGACCGTTTTTCTGAGTTCTCTTAGGTGCTCTTTGTGACCTACGCCAAAGCGTTGCTCCTCATCTATAACGACAAGACCCAGGTCTCTTAATTGCACATCTTTTTGCAGTAAACGATGTGTTCCAATAATGACATCGACGCCCCCTTTTTTAAGTTCTTCAATTATGCTTTTTTGCTCGCGAGGCGTCTTAAACCTGCTCAACATCTCAACATTTATCGGATAAGAGGAAAATCTTTCACGAAAAGTATTGAGGTGCTGCTGAGCCAAAATAGTCGTTGGAACTAAGATAATGGTCTGTTTGCCGTCCATTGCCGCCTTAAATGCCGCTCTTATAACAACCTCGGTCTTACCATAACCTACGTCACCACAAACCAAACGGTCCATAGGCCTTGCCCTTTCCATGTCTTTCTTAACTTCTTTTATGGCCCGGAGTTGGTCCAGCGTTTCGTTAAATGGGAATGCTTCCTCCAACTCCTTTTGCCATACAGTATCTTTCGAATAAGTAAAGCCCTCGAATTGCGCACGATGAGCATAGAGACTTAATAGGTCAATGGCCAATTTTTTAACAGATTTTTTAACGCGTTTTTTCGCCCGAGACCACTCCGGTGAACCCAGCCTGCTTAACTTTGGAGATACCGCATTTACTCCGATGTATTTAGAAACACAACTTATCTGGCTGAGGGGAACATAGAGTCTATCCTCTTTAGCGTAAGCCAAAAGCAGATAGTCGCGTTTTACTCCTTCAACCTCACGGATGGTCATACCCTTAAATCTCCCAATTCCGTGATTTACGTGAACCACATAATCGCCCACATTAAGCCCCGAAGAAGAAATAAGCGGTTTGCCGCCCGCCGTCTGTTTGTCCCGGCGAAACCTTCTAAACTTTGTAAAAATATCGGATTCAGTTATTACAAGTACCTTAAATTCAGAGAGAAAAAATCCTTCCTGTAAATCAGCAAGCACGATGTTTACTTTGTCGAAAACTATCGAATTCGGCTCATATACAACATCCAAATCCCACTCTCGCAATATTTCGGTTAATCTCTCAACTCGACCCACATCTTTTACTGCAATTATTATCGGCACACCGATATTCCTAAATTCACCCAATAATTCTTTAAGCCTATCAAGTTGACCAAACATCGGCTCTATCGAAGAAGATTTAAAATACGCAACAACGTCTTTTTTTGAAGACTGCACGGAAAACAGATTAAGCCTTTTGGGCAATTTCTCCTTTATTTTCTCGAAGGAAAGGTAATAAGGTTTCAGAGGTTTTATAAATTTCCCGCTTGAAACTGAATCGTTTAAATAAGCAAGCTGTTTTTCATAAAAACGGATGGCCTCGTCCTCTAAACTTTTTTCCTCATCGAAAACAACCAGACCATTTGGCGGAAAATAATCCAAAATATTTTTCAGCTCATCAAAAAGAAATGGTGCGTATCTTTCTATGCCCTCAAAGTGACCGCAAGACTCGAGACGTTCCACGTCCTCCAAAAGCCAAGCTGGTTTATGAGGCAACCTTTTTAAAAATGAGATAGCTCTTTCCCTAACGCTTGAATTTAAAGATATCTCGTTACACGAAAATACCGTTAAGGATTCCTCGTTAGACAGAGATAACTGAGTTAGCAAATCAAAGGATCTAATTGATTCGATAACATCGCCATATAATTCGATTCTAAAAGGACGATCCATGTTGGGAGAAAAAATATCAACTATCCCACCCCTTACGCTAAAATCCCCCTTGGTTTCCACCATAGGAACCCGCTCGTAACCCATCTCCACAAGCCAGGCGGACAGATCGCAAAAGTCCTCTTCTCCCCCCACCTTAAATTTCAACAATTTCAAAGGCAAAGAATCTAACGGAGGCAAATTTTGCATCACCGTTTGAACGGCCGCAACTACAATTACCGGATTTCCATCTTTAATCCGAGATAAAATTTCAATCCTTTTACTTGAAATCTCTTTGCTGGGGGACATTCGTTCATGCGGAAGTATTTCCCAGTCGGGAAATTGCTTAATTTTGAAAGAAGGCAAAAAATTACTCAGTTCGTCGGCAAACTTTTCGCTCTTCTCAAAATCAGAAACCACAACCAACATCGGCTGAGACAACTCATTAAAAACCGAGGATACCAGGAAAGAACGCAGCGAAGAAGTTGCAAAGACATCGATTTGCTCATCGCTTTCGTTTATCCTGCTTAAGATTTCTTTAAAATTTTTATTCTCTTTTATCTTTGGAAGAAGAAACCTAAGGCTCATGTTTATCGCTTCCCTCAAAAATTTTTGTAAGCCAAAAAGACCTCGGTGATTCTACCCAGGCCTATCAGTCGGGAGTCTCTTAGTTGGGAGTAACCGGCTTCCAGCCACCAGCTACCAGTCTCCACTTTTTTGCTTCTTCTAGCTTTAACTTCTATTTGTAGCTAAAGTAGGTTTCTACACCTTGTTGAAAAATACAAATTTATGAAAACATTCTTCAATTTAAAATTAAAAATTATATTTCTCACTTAACTTGTCTAACTCTTCCTTACACGTCATTTGGCTTTCCTGGCGACTGACAGCTGGCAACTATTGGTTGTTTTTTATCCTTTACCCTCTATTGAACTCGTTCATCACAACTTCGTAACCATCTTTTACAATTGCAAGAGCTGCATCCGAGGCATTTTTTACAGCAAACTCCGCTTCTTCTCTTTGGCCCTTGGTAAAAGGCTTGAGAACATAAACAGCGGGATCTTGCCGACCGGGCGGACGACCAATCC
Source organism: Candidatus Oleimmundimicrobium americanum (assembly GCA_002366545.1). Taxonomy (GTDB): domain Bacteria; phylum Actinomycetota; class Aquicultoria; order UBA3085; family Oleimmundimicrobiaceae; genus Oleimmundimicrobium; species Oleimmundimicrobium americanum. The sequence goes on from DFBH01000056.1 coordinate 34,978, forward strand.
CAACCCTTATCCTGCCAAAATCACCGGTTCCCAAAATATTTATTATCGACCTCAACCCATTGTGACCGCCGCTGCCACCCGATTTTTTAACCCTGACTTCCCCAAAAGGTAGGTCAAGATCGTCGTGAATGATTAAAAGTGAAGCAGGATCAATATTTAAACCTTTTAAGAGAGCAAACACGCTCTCTCCGCTTAAATTGACAAATGTCTGGGGTTTAGCCAGAAAAACATCTTTATTATTTATTTTTCCTTTGCCCCACAGAGATTTATATCCTTTTCTGCAAACAGAAACACCCAGAGTATTAGCCAGCATCTCTACAACCTTAAACCCAACGTTATGTCGAGTCTTTTCATATTCGATTCCCGGATTGCCCAACCCAACTATTAACATCATTCCTCCAAATTCATAGATTAAAAAAGGTATTAGTCTGAAGATGTAAAATAAATTATATAATAACCATCCAATCTAAAGGCAAATATATGAAAAAAATCCTGAAAAAAACCTCGCTTTTCCTCCTAATTATATTTATTGCATTATTCTTCACTTATTTTGGAAACAACATCGGTATATGGCGAATAAACATCTCAAGCAGCCTGGTTGAAAAAGAATACGGAGGCAAAATGGAAAAATGGAGACAAGCAAACCTCCCAGGAGTCGAAAGCTACAAAATTAAAATCGTCGCGTTTAAATTAAACGAAGTGAAGAACCCTATAGATTTTCTTAATACCAAGGTTATTGTCGACTATTATAATATTGAAGTGTGGAATATAACAAAAGACAAGCTCCGAGACGATGAAGTGCTCGCCAAAGAGTTTGTCTTTTTCGTCAATCCAATTCTTAACAAAATCAAACTGGCACCGGAAACAGAAAAAACACTTAAAAATTATTAGCCTACTGCTCCGATTCCTTTTCTTCCTCTTTACCAATAACTTCAGGTTCAGCAACTTCTTCCAAAACTTCTTCCACTTTTTCTTCCACCTTCGTCGGCGGTACAACAGAAACTATTACCTCTTTAGATGGGTCTAGAACTTCAACCCCGTCCGGTAATGACAAGTCCCCCACCCTAACAATCTCATCCAACTCTAAAGAACCGATATCCACTTCGATATGAGTAGGAAGATTTTTCGGTAACGCTTTTATTTCCAATTCCCAAACTCCGTGCTGAAGAACGCCGCCCGCCTTAACCCCGGGGGACTCTCCAATAATTGTCACAGGAACAACAGTGGTTATAGCTTCACCTTTAGCTACTCTTGCAAAATCGATATGCAAAACCTCGTCGGTAATGGGATTCTTCTGTATTTCCTTAATAATTGCACTCTGCGTTTGCTTATCGCCTTCTGTTTTTAATTTAAGAATACTATTCATCCCACCGTGTTTAATTAAACGGTTAAAATCGTCCCTATCTACCGCCAGCAACTTTGTCTTTTCTTTTGAGCCATATATAACCGCAGGAATTTCACCTTTTGCCCTTATTTTTCTTATCTTTTCCTTTCCTTTTTCTACCCTAAGTTTAGTGTTAAGTTCCAAAAAATTCATGTAAAAACACTCCTTATTTAAATAGTATTATCTCCTTGAAATATTTCACTCACTGACTTATCTTCATGAACATTTAATATAACCTGCCCAAAAAGTGAGGCTATTGACAGCACCTTTAATTTTTCAAACCTTTTATCCTGCAATACGGGTATGGTATTTGTAACCACAACCTCTTTGATTGGAGACTTTTTTAATCTTTCTACAGCCGGACCGGAAAAAATGGGATGTGTCGCACATACATAAACTTCCCTTGCCCCATTTTCTAGTAAGGCTTCAGCACCATGGACAATGGTGCCGGCCGTATCTATCATATCATCTATTATTAAAGCACGCTTTCCCTTAACATCACCAACCAGTTGGGTTATTTCCGCTACATTGTGTTTCGGACGACTCTTGTGCAAAACAGCGATCGAAACTCCGAGTCTATCCGCGCATCTTTTAGCAACTTTTACTCTTCCAACGTCCGGAGAAACCACGATCAAATCATCTAAACCAAGATTCTTAAAATAATGGGCCAATATGGGAAGTGCCGTTAAATGATCCACCGGAACATTAAAAAAACCTTGAATCTGCCCAGCGTGCAAATCCATGGTAAGCACCCTGTCAACCCCTGCCACAGTTAAAAGATCCGCAATAAGTTTAGCGGATATCGGCTCTCTTGATGCGGACTTCTTATCTTGTCTAGCATATGCGTAATAAGGAATAATAGCGGAGATCCTGGCAGCGGAAGCGCGCTTTAAAGCATCTACCATCACCAGTAATTCCATTAAGTTATCATTTACGGGTTCGCAAAACGATTGAATTACAAAGGAATCTGAACCCCGCACGCTCTCACGATATTTCGCATAAATCTCACCATTACTGAAGGTCGATATATCAACTTTTCCGAGTTCTACCCCCACATAATTTGTGACCTCCCTGCCCAATTCGGGATTTGCGCGGCCCGTAAAAATCATCAGTTTTCCGTTAAAACTTCTTTTCACACCAATCAGACCCCTTAATTGTCCTTACTTTCATCAGATCTCTTTAGCTTTTTTTTAACGTAATTCTCAATTGTCTCCTGTTTAGAACGTTCGATCGCCAAACTTCCAGCGGGAACATCATGAGCAATCGTCGAGCCGGCACCGGTCATTGCCCCCTTGTGAATTCTCAAAGGAGCAACCAGCATTGTATCACTTCCTATAAAGACATCGTCCTCAATAACCGTTTTGTGTTTTTTTACGCCATCATAATTACAAGTTATACTGCCAGCTCCAATATTCACATTCTCACCCACAACTGCATCACCCATATAACTTAAATGCGGAACTTTCGCATTTGCTCCTATTTCACTCTTTTTAACCTCCACGAAAGTCCCTATTTTTACCCCTCTGCCAATCCTGGTTCCTTTTCTTAGCGAACAAAACGGGCCAAGATTGGCCTCGTCCTCAATGACGCTTTCCCTTATGATAGAATTTTGAATTTTTACATTCTTGCCCACGGTTGTATCCACCAATTTTGCCGAAGGCCCTATCTCGCAACCCTCACCAATCAATGTCTCCCCTTCTAAAAACGTAAGAGGATACACTATCGTATCCTTTCCCACGACAACATCTGGCTCTATAAAGACAAGGCCGGGATCGATAAACGTCACTCCTCCGTCCATTAAACGGTCAGTTATTCTACCCCTCATAATTTTATCTGCCTCAGCTTGTTGTTTCCTGGAATTTATCCCTAAAATCTCGCTCTCATCTTCGGCCAGTATGCCCACAATCTTTTTTCCCTTGCTCCTAAGAATTCCAATGACATCGGTTAAATAATATTCCCCCTGCTCATTATCATTGGTGGCCTCTCTAAGGGAACCAAATAGCTCACCACCGGCAAAGCAGTAAGTTCCGCTGTTCACCTCATCGATTTTTATCTCATCCGGCGTTGCGTCTTTCTCCTCCACAATACCGATAATCTCTTCGCCCCTGCGAATTATTCTACCGTATCCATCGGGATTTTTTAACTTCGCTGTAAGCACAGCAGCAGCTCCCGTTTCTCCGCGTAATTTAATAAGCTTTAGCAAGGTTCTGGTCCTGATAAGAGGGGAATCACCTGATAAAACAAGGATGTCCCCTTCGTGCTCATTTAGAGATTGTTCCGCCGCAAGAACAGCATGCCCGGTTCCCAATTGATTTTCTTGGACAACAACCTCTACTTTTTCACCAAGACTTTTTGTCACCATGTCTGATTGATGTCCAACAACTACGATAGTTTTTGTGGGATTAAGTTCCCGCACTGTTTTTAAAACGTACGAGATGATTGGCTTGCCACATATTTTATGAAGAACCTTTGGAAGTAACGATTTCATCCGCGTTCCTTCACCGGCAGCAAGAATAACCACAGCCAGGTTCATCTCTCAAACCTCCTAAAAGCAAAATAGCTCCATCAAGAGCTTTAGCCAATATTTTAAATTAAATCAATATACAACTACTTATTCTTCCCCCTATGGCTGGGGCGGGAGGATTCGAACCTCCGAATGCGGGNNCTTACCGCTTGGCGACGCCCCAAATCTCCTTACCGTGAGGCAAAAATACTGTGAGAGTATAGTTTATGAATTTTGAGGTGTCAAGTTTACTCGACGGGTTTCTCTTCTTTCTTGTCTGCCGAACTATAATCATTCTTCTCGCTTTTGGTTCCCGGCGTCCCCTCTTTGACCCGATTATACTCATCTAAAACTACATTTTGTATCCGTTCCCTGGTTTCAGTATTTATAGGATGAGCAACATCTCTATACTCACCATTTGGCAGTTTTCGGCTGGGCATCGCCACAAACAATCCCTTATCGCCATTCACAACCCGAAGATTATGTACCACAAACTCCTCATCAAACGTAATGCTGGCAACGGCTCTAACTTTGTTCATGTCAACCAATCTTACAACCACTTTTGTAATTTTCATTTGTTTACCATCCTTTGCTTTGTTAGTTTGCTAAAGCAACCGCCGAAATTTCAATTTCAGCATCCTTGGGAAGTTCTTTGACCCCCACAACCTCTCTCGCCGGAGGTTCACCGACGAAAATTTCTGCAAAAACTGCATTAACTTTAGAAAAATTCGAAAGGCCTCGAATAAATACCGTCAACTTCACCACTTTTGAAAGCGAACTGTCTCCTGCTTTTAAAATAGCTTCTATGCTTCGCAAAATCAACCTTGTCTGGATTTTAATATCTCCTTCAACTAATTCACCGATTTTAGGATTTATCGGTATCTGTCCTGAAACAAAGATAAAATTACCGGCCTTCACAGCTTGAGAATAATGTCCCACGGGGAGAGGAGCTTCCTCTGTTATGATAGCAACGGACATTTTTCACCTCTCTCTTTTAGAAATCATTTCTTTAACATATGTTAAATCAGCATCTTTATCAACGTCAATTCCTATTTCAGCATCTGATACAATTGTAACGCTTTTTGCATTAACTAAAGCAGAGAACTTTTTTTCCGCCTCAGAAACTGTGGCAAAACCAAGTAAAAACTTCAAAATAAATCCAAATCCAAGGATTTGAGCCAACTTAAAAGGACTTTTTCTAAGCGAGTACACCTTTTCAATAAAATCTCTATTTTTCTCAAATACCCTCGAATCAATGAGCCCCAAATTCCCCCCTGTAAAATCGCCTTCTTTTAAGCGAGCATAGGTTCTTTTTGTTCCCGGGAATTTTGCGTTCATCTCCTCGCGAGAAATTATGGGATAATATATATCAGCATCAATCTTTTGGCATTTCTTGATAAATTTCCCTACGATCGAACTTGTAATTAGAGGCACATCCGCCGACACCACCAAAAAATAACCTTCCGGTTTTAAATACGACATCCCGGCATAAATGTTCTCTGTTAAAGAATTATCTCCCATTAAAACCTTATCCGCTCTTTGAGACCAGTCCCCGGGAGAAACAGACGAGGGAACAATAACTGCCACCCCCCCGATATCCGAACAACCTTTAAGAACATCTATCACGTACTCTACCATGGGCTTGTCACCGAACTTTATCATTCCCTTAGTAGGAACATTTTCGCCGCTGATACCCTTGAGATTTCCTCCGGCTAAAACTACTGCATCGACGCTCATTATAAATCTCCATTATCTTGTGAGTTAAAACTTTCTTCACAGCAACCATAAAATCCTTCAAAATTTACAAAAAAATATCGACCCCTTTTTGATAAGTCGAGGTAATGATGACATCTCGACAAAAATCCTTCAGAGAAGCCGCTATTTTGTGCGCAACTTTTTCGGATTCAGCTATCGCAAATACGCTTGAGCCGCTACCGGACATTAAAACCCCCAGCGCCCCTGTCTGAAGAGCCCTCTCTTTAATTTCGTTAATTAACGGATATTTTAAAATCACCACTTTTTCCAGCGCATTTGCAAGCAACACCGAAACATTTCTTAATCGGCCGCCACCCAAAGCGGCGTTAATGGACTCAATCGAAGATATGCCGGTTGACCCTACTTTATCAAAGCTCGAGTAAACATCCGCGGTTGAGAGGCTAAAAAACGGCTTTGCAATCACAACATGGGCTTTAAAATCGTAAGGCAGAGGAGAAACTTTATCACCTTTCCCCTCAACCAGACATATTCCCCCCTGAAGACAAAATGGGATATCTGCCCCTATTTTTCCGCCCACAATCTGTAGGTCACTCGGGGATAAGTCAAGCCCCCACAACATATTCAAACCAATCAGAGCAGCAGCAGCATCAGCACTTCCGCCTCCAAGACCCGCAGCAACCGGCACTTTCTTATCTAAAACGATTAAAGCTCCTTCTTTGTTTCCTGTTTCATCCCGGAGAGCCCTTGCCACCCTTAAAACAAGGTTGTTCTCCACCGGGACTTTAAACTCTCCCGAAAGAGATAACTTTAACTCATCGGCTTTGGAAATTACCAGTTCATCCGCAAGCGCAAGACTTTGCATAATAGAACGGATATCGTGATAGCCATCCCTTCTTTCCCCAATCACATCGAGGTAGAGATTTATTTTTGCGTGTGCCCTAAGCCTTATTTCCGTTACCAACTTGTTCCCCTTGCCATATTGCCATAAAAAAAACACAGCTCCAAAAACTGTGCTCAATGTAATATATAAATTAACTCAACTTAAGTCATCTTAAATACTGACCTTATTGAGGAAGCCAAGAAATAATATTTTCCCCATTTTCAGGATCCGTCAACTCAACTGTTTTAGTTAAAACGTCCACATAACTATAGGAAACTAACCTCGTTCGCTCTCTTTCCTCTTTAACTTTTACAATAAAAAGATTCGGATGAGTTTCTTCTAAAATTCCTTCCCGTTCGATAATCTTGCATCGCCCTATGTTGGCCCGAAGCTTCATCTTTTCACCAAGATAAGATTCTAAATCAACTTTAATTTTGGACACAACCTCCGTTTTCGGCAGTTCAGAAGCTCTCATAAATTAAATTTCCCTTCATTGATTTAAAATAATGATAGCCTACATTGGGAATTAAATCAAGTTTTTGATTGGGTTCT